>JAHWKO010000061.1 GCA_019347855.1 Actinomycetota bacterium | reverse complement strand
GACATCATCCAGTCGGCCAGGGCCGCCGAGGCGGGCGAGCCCTACGAGTCCGCGACCTCGCCCGTCCGGGACCGCATGGACGCGGAGGTCGACGAGCTCCCGGTCGAGGACCTCGAGGCCCTGATCAGGGAGCTGACCGAGGAGATGCACGGAGCCGCCGGGGAGCTGCGCTTCGAGTACGCGGCACGGCTCCGGGACGAGGTCGCCGAGCTGAAGCGGGAGCTCGATGCTCTCCGGACCGCCAACGTGTGAACATCGACCAGTCACATCTCCGCTGGGTCACCGGCAGAGACACGGAGCCAGGTGCCTCGCCGACGGGTCAGGCCGCGCTCCTGGGTGGGCAGTGACGGTGGAGATCACGCCACGCCGAGACGATCCCCTCACCCGTGAGCCGGCGGAACGGTCAGGTGTCGGGGCAGGAGACGGCTGATCCGGCGTCGAAGGACTAACCGCGGTCCCGTCCCCACGCCCCTCTCGGAGATCCATGCGCGTCCAGGTCGACGGCAAGTTCTTCACCCTGGACGGGCGACGGTTCCGAGTGCGAGGCGTGACGTACGGGACGTTCCGCCCCAGGGACACCGACGGAGCGCGGTTCCCCGACCGCGACCAGATCAAGCGGGACCTGCGGGATATCCGGGAGGCCGGGTTCAACACCGTGCGCACCTACACCGTCCCACCCGACGATCTGGTCGAGATCGCCGACGAGGAGGAGCTTCGGCTGCTCGTCGGGGTCTTCTACCCGGACTGGCGCTACCTGCTCGGGGACTCGAGCCGGCAGCGGCGCCGTCTGTTCGAGGAGGCAGCGCGGCAGGTGGGCGACGTCGCGCGGCGCTTCCGCGAGGTCGACACGGTGCTCGCGCTGTCGCTGGGCAACGAGGTCCCCGCCGACGTCGTCCGGTGGTACGGCCGGGAGCGGATCGGTGGGGTGATCGACCGCCTGGCGGCCACCGTCCGGGACGAGGATCCGGAACGTCTCGTCACCTACGCCAACTACCCGACCGCGGAGTACCTGCAGGTCGAGACGTTGGACTTCCTCACGTTCAACGTCTTCCTGGAGCGTCGCGAACCCCTGCGGCGCTACCTCACGCGGCTGCACCACCTGGCTGGGGACCGCCCGCTGGTGCTGGGTGAGGTCGGGCTGCACGCCGGCGACGACGCCGACGGGGAGCGCCACCAGGCGGAGGTGCTGGACTGGCAGCTCGAGACGGCCGTGGAGCGCGGCGTGGCCGGGACCTGCCTCTTCTCCTGGACGGACGAGTGGTGGGTGGGCGATGCGGCGGTCGAGGACTGGCGTTTCGGTCTCACACGGGAGGACCGCACGGAACGTCGGGCACTCGAGGTCGCTCGCCGCTGGAACGGGCGGACCGTGCGCGACCTGGACTTCCCGTGGCCGAGCATCAGCGTGGTCATCTGCGCGTACAACGCCGAGGCGACGCTCGACGAGTGCCTGACGCACGCATGCGCTCTCGACTACCCGGAGATCGAGGTGCTCGTCATCGACGACGGATCGACGGACGACACCGCGGCGATCGCGCGCCGGCACGAGCGTGCCCGGCTGGTGTCCATCGAGCACGGCGGGCTGTCGGTCGCGCGGAACGAGGGCATCCGCCAGGCGACCGGGGAGATCGTCGCGTACCTGGACGCGGACGCCTACCCGACGCCGGAGTGGCCCTACTACCTCGCCCTGGCCTTCGACCGTCCCGACGTGGGGGGTGCAGGGGGACCCAACGTGCCGCCCCCGGACGACGGCCTGGGCTCCAAGCAGGTCGCCCGCGCCCCCGGCGGTCCCGTCCACGTCCTGACCGCCGACGATCGCGCCGAGCACGTGCCCGGCTGCAACATGGCCTTCTGGCGCGAGCAGGTGCTCGCGGAGATCGGCGGGTTCGACCCTGCCTACGAGGCCGCGGGCGATGACGTGGACCTGTGCTGGCGCGTGCTCGATGCGGGCTGGGAGATCGGCTTCCATCCTGCGGCGCTCGTCTGGCACCACCGGCGGACCGGCCTGCGGGCCTACCTGCGTCAGCAACGAGGCTACGGACGTGCGGAGGCGCTCGTGGAGGCACGGCACCCGGAGCGGTTCACGTCCCTCGGCTCTGCGAGTTGGCGCGGGCACATCTACGACGCGGCGACGCCGTCCCTGGGGACCACCCGTATCTACCACGGTGAGTACGGGACCGCCGCCTACCAGTCGATCTACCGGACCCCCGGGCACGCCAACGACCTGGTCCACCAGGTCGGGATGCCGGTGGCGTCCGTCCTGCTCGCGACGTCACCGCTGGGGTTCCTGGAACCTCGGGCGGCGCTCCCCGCGCTCGTGGCGGCGGTGTTCATCGTCGTCCTCGGTGTGGTCGACGCGCTCAGTACGGATCTGCCACGGGAGGTGCGGTCGCCCGGCGTGCGGTTCCGTCTCGGCGTCGGGATGATGCACCTGCTGCAGCCCGTGGTCCGGACCTGGGGCCGCATCCGTGCCCGGGCCACCGCACGACGCGACCTCACCGGGGAGGCCAGGCTGCCGGGTCCGGTGCGTCGCGAACGCGGTGGGGTGCTCGTCCTGCCCACCTCCCGTGATCGGGCCGGAGTGACTGACGACGTCCTGACCGTGCTGCGACGCGCCGGACTCCCGCTGCGGAGCGGATCGGGCTGGGTGCCGTACGACGCCCGGATCCTCGGCTCGATCCTGCTGGACGGGCACGTGGTCTCGAGCGCCTACCCGGAGGGGGTGGTGCAGCTCCGCGTGCGCCGCAAGCCGCGGTGGGGACGTGCCCTCGCCTGGCTGCTGACCGGGATCGTGGTCGTGGACGTGTCTGGCTCCCTGGCCCTGACCGGTGCCATGCTGGCGATGACCGCGATGGATCTGGCGATCGGGTGGGTGCGCACCGGGCCGACGGTCCGACACGCCATCGTGCGGGCGTCCGAACGGTGAGCTGATGTCCGTCCGCGTGTGGCAGCTCGCTCGTGAGAGCGGGTTGACGAGCTCCGAGGTGCTCGAGCAGCTCGAGCACCTCGGCATCGCCGCGGGGACCCACGCCTCGACCGTCTCGCGTACCGATGCGGAACGCTTCCGGAGCTGGCTCGAGGCACGACGCGACGGTGACGGGGTCGGCAAGATCCGTATCTACGAGCTCGCGCAGAGGCTGGACATCGATACGAGCGCGGTGATCGATCTCCTGCAGAGCATCGGGGTCGACGCCGACCACCACGCCCAGACCGTCTGGGAGTTCGATGCGGACCGGCTGCTCGGTGTGCTCGAGGGGCGGTGGCGAACGATCCCGGTCGAAGAGAACGAGCCCACCGTCGACGCTCCCCGGGCGGACGAGCGCGACCGCCCGGAGCCGTTACGGGTGATCGATCCGCCCCGGGCCCGCGGGGATGTGGAGTTCGCCCCCGATCCACCAGCACGGCCCGGGGGGGACGACAGCGGCTCCGATGACGAGGTGCTGGTCCGACGGATAGTCCGGCAACTGTCCGGGTTCCGGTTGGGGATCGCGGCCATGATCGGCCTCGACCTGCTCATGATCCCCCTGTCCCTCCTGGCCCCGGTGCCGCTCAAGGTCGCCGTCGACAGCGTCCTGGGCTCCGACCCGGTCCCGACCTTCCTGTCACCGATCATCCCCGCCCAGCTCGAGACGTCCCCGGGCCGACTGTTGATCGCGGTTGCGGTCCTTCAGGTCCTGATCGTCCTCGGTGTGCAGCTGCAGTCGATCGCCTCGTACGCGCTCCACACCCGGCTCGGCGAGCAGCTCACGGTGGATTTCCGGTCACAGCTGTTCCGACACGCCCAGCGCATGTCGCTCGCTCACCACTACGCGCACGGACCGACAGACGCCCTGTACCGCGTCCAGTACGACGCTCAGTCGATACGGCACCTCCTCGACAGCGCGATATCGGTCGTGTCCTCGGTGGTCCTGCTGATCGCCACGCTCGTCATCACGGCCCGCATCTCGATCCGGCTGGTGCTGGTCGCACTGGTCGTCATGCCGGTGCTGTTCGTCCTGGCGCGCAGCTACGTCTGGCGGGTCCGCGGTCAGTACCGTGAGCTGCACGAGAAACAGAGCGCCGCGATGGAGGTGGTGCAGGAGACCCTGTCGGCCGTCGAGGTGGTGAAGGCGTTCGGACGGGAGGATGACGAGCAGCGCCGCTTCATGGAGCGTTCGGGCGAAACGGTGCGTGCCCGGGTGCGTCTCGCGTTCGCCGAGGGCGGGTTCGGGCTGGCGATCAACGTGACGACGGCGATCGGGACCGCGCTCGTGCTGTTCCTGGGGGTCCACAGCGTCATGAACGGCGAGCTGCGGCTGGGCGAGCTGCTGGTCGTCATGAGCTACATCCGCCAGCTGTACGACCCGCTGCGACAGGTGAGCCAGAAGGCCGGTGACGCCCAGAACTCCCTGGCGGGTGCCCAGCGCGCGTTCGAGCTCCTCGACCGGGAGCCCGAGGTGGTGGAACGCCCCGATGCACGGCCCGCCACCGACGTCCGGGGACGCCTCACCTTCGAGCACGTGTCCTTCTCCTACGACGGGCGGGTCCCGGTCCTCTCCGACGTCTCGTTCGAGATCGAGCCCGGTGCGCGCGTCGGTCTGGTCGGTCGCACCGGAGCAGGCAAGACGACGATGGTCAGCTTGATGATGCGGTTCTACGACCCGACGGAGGGGCGGATCCTCCTCGACGGCGTCGATCTCCGCGATCTGCAGGTCGACTCCCTGCGTCGGCAGTTCGCCCTCGTCCTGCAGAAGCCCGTCCTGTTCTCGAACTCGATCGCGCAGAACATCCGCTACGCCCGTCCGGAGGCGACCCTCGACGAGGTGGTCGAGGCGGCGCGTGCCGCCGATGCGGACGCGTTCATCCGCCAGCTCCCCGACGGGTACGACACGGACGTCGGCGACAAGGGGATGCGGCTGTCCGGCGGTCAGCGTCAGCGGATCTCCCTGGCGCGGGCCTTCCTGAAGGACGCCCCGGTCCTCATCCTCGACGAGCCCACCAGCTCGGTGGATCGGGAGACCGAGGCGACGATCATGGCGGCCCTCGAGCGGCTGATGCGCGGACGCACCACCATCATGATCGCGCACCGGCTGTCGACGCTCGACTACTGCGACGCGCTGCTCGAGCTGCACGCTCACCGGGTACGCGCGCTGGAGGGTGCGCGGGAGGTCTCCTCAGATCGGCTACCGGCATGAGGGGTGCGATGTGAAGGTGGTCGTCAGCGGCATGATCGCCACGTTCGGCCTGGGTGGACCGTTCTGGGACTACGCCCAGTACGCGCTCGGCTTCGAGGCGTTGGGGTGCGAGGTGTGGTACCTGGAGGACGCCGGCTTCCCGGCCTACGACCCGGACGTGGGTGAGTACGGCGAGAACTGGGCCGGTGCGGCCGAGCGTCTGCGAGCGTGGCTGGCCGCGGTCTCGCCCACGCTGGGCGAGCGCTGGCAGCTGCGCACCTACGACGGCGGGGTGTACGGGGCGGACCCCGCGGTGATGGGGGAGGTGCTGGCGACCGCCGATGTGTTCGTGAACGTGTCGGGCGGCGCCCAGCTCCGGGACGAGTACCGGCAGGCCGAGCGGACCGTCCTGATCGACACGGACCCGGGATGGAACCACTACGACCGGTGGCCGCGCCAGCACGACGAGCCTGGTCGGATCGGCGGCCTCTACAGCGATCACGACGTGTTCTTCACGTACGCCACGAGGCTGGGCCGGGCGGACTGCCCGCTCCCGGACTTCGATCTGACGTGGCATCCCACCCGTCCACCGGTCGTGCTCGATCGCTGGGATGCCGAGATGCCGGCAGGGGAGACCTGGACCACCGTGTTCACGTGGAGCAACTTCACCGAGCCGGTCCTCGACGGTGCCGGCGCGGAGCTCGGGGCGCGCGAGCGCGAGTTCCCCCGCATCGAGGGACTGCCCGGCCGGGTCGACGCTCCGCTGGAGCTGGCGGCCGGCGGTGCTGACCCTCCCGTGGAACGCTGGCGTCAGCTCGGCTGGCGGGTGACGTCCGGTCCGGAGGTCTCGGCGACCCCTGACCGCTACCGGGACTACCTGCAGGGCTCCCGCGGTGAGCTGGCGGTGGCCAAGCACACGTACGTGTCGACCCGTTCTGGCTGGTTCAGCTGTCGGTCGACGTGCTACCTGGCCGCCGGCCGCCCCGCGGTCCTGCAGGACACCGGGTGGTCCGAGGAGCTGCCGGCGGGTGCTGGGTTGCACGCCTTCGAGTCGGGGGCCGAGGCGGAGCGGGCGGTGCGCCAGGTCGAGGGCTCGTGGGGTGCGGAGTCGCAGGCGGCCCGCGAGATCGCCGAGACGCACTTCGACGCCGAGCTCGTGCTGGGCGACCTGTTGGAGAGGACGGTCACGTGAACGATCCCGTCGCGAGCTGGACGGGCAACTGGGATCACTCCACGTTGCCCGACAACGTCCGGCTCGGCGCCGACGTGTACCTCGAACGTGCCGACAGCTTCCGCCGCTACCGTAGTCAGCGCGACCCCGGCCTCGTCCTCGGGGACCGCGTGACGGTCTACACCTGGACCGAGTTCAGCGTCGACCCGCCCGGGCTGGTCGAGGTCGGCGACGACAGCGTGCTCGTGGGGCCGCTGTTCATGTGCCACGAGCACATCCGGGTGGGCCGTCGGGTCCTGCTGGGGTTCGACGTCATGATCGCCGACAGCAGCTTCCACCCGTTGGAGCCGGAGGCGCGTCGCCAGGATGCCCGAGCGATCACCCCGACGGGCGACCGGCGCGACCGTGCTCCGCTCACCGCCGACCCCGTCGTCATCAGTGACGACGTGCGGCTCGGTGCGCGCGCGATCGTGCTCAAGGGGGTCACGATCGGCGCCAGCGCCACGGTCCTGCCGGGGGCGGTCGTCACCCGGGACGTGCCGCCGGGGACCACGGTGGGCGGCAACCCCGCGACCCCGGTGTCAGGAGGGGACCGGTGACTGGCGGGCTCCAGCACGACTGGTTCCCCCGACCGCTCCCCGACAACGTCGAGCTGGGAGCGGACAGCTGGCTGTACTCGTCGTACGCGTTCCTGCACTACCGCAGCGAACGGGGGGTGAGGATCGGGCGGAGCAACGGCGTCTACGACGGGACGATGTTCGTGCTGGGCCCCTCCGGACGCCTCGTCACCGGCGACTTCTGCACCTTCAACGGGTCGGTGGTCAGCTCCGACCACGAGGTCGTCATCGGGTCCCACGCGATGATCGGCTACCGGGTGCTGATCGCCGACACCCCTTTCACGGCCCCGCCCGGGGCGCCCGTGGGGCAGGAGACACATGGCGGCGGTGGCGACGTGGTGATCGGTGACAACGTCTGGATCAACAACCTCACCGTCGTGGTCGGGCCGGTGACGATCGGCGACGATGCGGTGATCGGGACCGGCACCGTGGTCGATCAGCCGGTACCGCCGGGTGCCATCGTGGCCGGACAGCCGGCCCGGATCGTGGGTTCGGTGTACGAGGCGGAGGACGGGGCCGGCGATGCCTGATCCGCGGGTGGTCGTGTGCGGACTGGCGGGTGCGGTCCCCGTCGGCGGGATGGGACTGCACTACCTGCAGTACTGCCTGGGACTGCGGGATCTCGGGGTCGAGGTCTTCTACCTGGAGGACCACTGGGCGTGGCCCTACCACCCGGACCGGCGGGACGTGATCGAGGACGCCTCGTACACGATCGCCTGGCTGACCGACCTGTTCGAGGCCTTCGATCTGCCTTGGGCCTACATGGACCCGCATGGGGACTACCACGGGACAGACCGGCGTGATGTCCATGGCCGCTGCGCGACCGCGGACCTGCTGATCAACCTCAGCGGTGGGCTGTTCCCCTTCGAGCACCATCGCAAGGCTCGGACTCTCGCGTTCGTCGACACGGACTCCGCGTTCAACCAGGTGCGAGCCCTCACGGGGAACGACGACCTGCGCGTCCTCATGGAGATGCACGACCTGCACTTCACGTTCGCCGAGGCGATCGGCGAGCCCTGGTGCCGGATCCCCGACGTCGGGCTGCGGTGGCGCCCCACCCGGCAACCGATCCATCTACCGCTCTGGGACGAGGACCACGAGATCGGAGGGACGTGGACCACGGTGATGAACTGGCGTTCCTACGGGACGGTGACGTGGGAGGGCGAGACCTGGGGCCAGAAGGACGCCGCGTTCCCGGTGGTCTGGGATCTCCCAGCCCGCACGGGGCTGGCCCTGGAGATCGCGTTGGACGGACCGGCCCCCCGCGAGGAGCTGCGAGCCGCCGGGTGGAGCGTCGTCGACCCGTTGCCGCGATCCCGGACGATCTGGGATCTCCAGGACTACATCCACGCCAGCCGCGGCGAGCTCACCGTCCAGAAACAGGCGTTCGTGCGCTCGCGCTCCGGCTGGTTCGCGGAGCGCAGCGCCAACTACCTCGCTGCGGGGCGACCCGTCGTCGCTCAGGACACCGGCTGGTCGAGTTTCCTCCCCACGGACGGGGGTGGGCTGTTCCCGTTCTCGACCCCCGAGCAAGCCGCGGACGCCCTGCACACGGTCGAGGCCGACCCGGCGCACCACGCGACCTGCGCCAGGCGGATCGCGGAGCGGGAGTTCGACGCCCGCACGGTCCTCGGCGCGATGTTGTCGGAAGCGGGGCTGTGAGCGGTCGACGGCGTGTCGTCATCCTCGATTGGACCCACCTGCTCGAGGACTACCTGGACGCGGTGGGACTGACGTTCGAGCAGTACCGTGACGACCTGGACGACGGCTGGTTGTTCGGCTACGTCCGTGCCCTCGATCGCGTCGGGGTCGACGCCACGATCGTGGTCGTATCCGCCATCACGCGGACGACGACGCGGACCACCCACGGACCGACCGGCGCCCCGATCGTGGTGCTCCCCGCTCCGTCGCCGTACCGGGCCGTTCGCCGTCGCGTGCCGAACCCGTACGCGATGACGGTCGAGCAGGCCGGGGCGGAGACGGGCGGTCCGGGCCGACGGTGGGTCACGACCGCCGCCTGGGCGCTCGCCCCGTACCTGGCGACGCCCGTGGTCGAGCTGGGGAGGGTCCTCCGGGAGGATCGGGTCGACGCGATCATCTGTCAGGACTACGAGCATCCGCGCTTCGACGTGGTCGTCGCCATGGGTCGGCTGTCGGGTGTGCCGGTGCTCGCGAGCTTCCAGGGCGGGGACTTCCGGACCACCCCCCTGGAGCGGTTCACGCGTCCGCTCTCGGTGCGGCTCGCGGCGGGGATCATGGCCGGTCCCTCCTCCGAGCGTGCTCGGGTCGCCGAGCGTTACGGGGTCACCGCGTTGGATGTCCCCAACCCCGTCCGACTCGATCTGTGGGACAGGGCGAGCGACGGCGCGTCGGTCCGCCGACGGCTCGGTCTGCCGTCCGACGTCGAGGTCGTCGTCTGGCACGGGCGCGTCGCGATGCACGTCAAGGGGCTCGACGTGCTGATCGAGGCCTGGACGCGCCTCGCGGACGGACGTGACGACGTCCGGCTGCTGCTGGTGGGCGACGGCCCGGACCGCGAGGCCCTACGGATGCGCCTGGGAGGACGGACGGACGTCGTCTGGGTGGACCGGTTCGTCGCCGACCGCAGCGAGCTCGCCGACCTCGTCTCGTGCGGGGACGTCGCCGTCCTGCCCTCCCGTCACGAGGGGTTCCCGGTCGCCCCCCTCGAGGCCATGGCAGCGGGGTTGCCGGTCGTTGCAACCGATGTCCCGGGGGTCCGCGACCTCGCCCCACGTGGCGAGGCCGACGGGGTGCTGCGCATCCCACCGGAGGATCCAGACGCCCTTGCCGACGCCCTCGGCGCCCTGCTCGATGACGTGGGACGCCGACGTGGCGTCGCTGCGGCTGCGCGACGATGCGCGGAGCGGTCCTTCGGACTGGACGCGGTAGGCCGACGACTGGGCGTGGCCCTGGGGGAGGCCGGGGTCGCCATCGGCGGGTCGCGAGGGACGGTGCCGGCGTGAAGGTCGTCGTCGCCGGCTGGGTCGCGGGGTTCCCCGTCGCGGGGTTCCTGTGGCACCCGGTCTCGTTCGCGCTGGGGTTCCGGGAGTTGGGGCACGACGTCTGGTTCCTCGACGACGCCGGGGACGCGCCGTTCGGCTACGACCCGGAGACCGACGAGGTGGATCCCGACTGTCACGCCGGGGTCCGGTTCCTCCAGCGGGAGATGGCGGATCTCGGCCTCGACGGGCGGTGGGTGTTCCGGCACGTGCCCCAGGACCGCTTCGAGGGCATGGACCGCGAGACCACGATGGACGTGCTGGCGGAGGCGGACGTGTTCGTCAACGTCTCGATGACCTGTCCGATGCGTCCCGAGTACCGCGCGATCCCGCACCGGCTCGCGATCGACACGGATCCGGTGTTCAACCAGATCCGCATCGCGCAGGGCGACGAGATGCTCGGGTCCGTGCCGGAGACGCACACGCGGCTGTTCACCTTCGGCCGGCCACCGCTGCCAGCCCAGCGGCACGAGTGGGTGCCCACGCGTCAACCGGTGTCGACGATCTGCTGGCCCCCGGCTGACGACCCGCCGTGTCGCGACCAGCCGCTGACCACCGTGACCGCGTGGCACGCCTACGACGTGCGGACGTGGGACGGCCGTGACTTCGGGATGAAGGACCGCAGTATCCGGAGGTACGTCGACCTGCCACGACGCACCGAGCAGCGGCTGGCGATCGCCCTCGGCGGCGGCGACGGGGAAGCGATGCTGCAGGGCGAACGGTTGCTGCGCGACCACGGCTGGGAGCAGCCGAACGCGATCGAGTCGACCCTCACCACCGAGCGCTACCGGACGTTCATGCGCCGCAGCCTCGGCGAGCTGGGGTTCGCCAAGCACGGGTACGTGGCGGCCCGCTCGGGGTGGTTCAGCGAGCGCACCTGCTACTACATGGCGAGCGGGCGCCCGGCGATCGTCCAGGACACCGGCTGGCGCGACTGGCTGCCGGACGGTGACGGGCTCCTGGCGTTCTCGACACCCGAGGACGCCGTCAGCGCGATCGAGGAGGTCGCCGCGCATCCGGAACGGCATGGAGCAGCCGCACGACGCCTGGTGGAGGAGCATTTCGACGCGGCGGAGGTGTGCGGTCGGCTGCTGGAGGGCGCCCTGTGACCAGCGACGCAGCGCGGCCGGTCGTGGTGGTCACCGGCTACGTCGTGCGTTTCCCGCTCGGCGGGATGACCCTGGTGTTCCTGCCGTACCTGCAGGGGCTCCGTGACCTCGGGTTCGAGCCGGTGTACGTCGAGACGGCCGACATCTCGGGGGAGGGGCACGACGGGACGTGCTACGACCCGGACCGTGGCATGCTGACCCGGGATGCGACCGTCGGGCTGGCGCACCTCCGGCACAGCCTGGAGGTCGAGGGGCTCGGGGGGATCCGGTGGTGGTACCGCGATGGGGATGAGGACCACGGCATGTCCCGGGAGGAGGCCCGGGCGACGTTGGCAGGTGCTGCTGTGGTCATCGACGTGGCCGCTACGTGCTGGGCCCCCGAACTCGAGCTCGCGTCGCGTCACATCCTCGTGGACTGCGACGCGCCGTTCACGCAGATCCGCATGCTCGAGGATCCGGACTGGGCCGCCCACATCGATCGGCACGACGTGCTGGCCACGTACGCGGTGAACCTCGCGGACGGCACGGCCGACGTGCCGTCGGCGGGTCGTCGGTGGGTGGCCACCCTCCCACCGGTCGACGTCGCCTCCTGGACGGTGGAACCGGTGGAGGACGGCGCCGCCTGGACGACCGTCACCTCGTGGGCGTCGTACGGATCTCGAGACTGGGATGGCCGACGCTGGCACCAGAAGGACGTCACGCTGGAGCGGATCGTCGAGCTCCCGGATCGGATCGGTGTGCCGGTCGAGCTGGCCCTCGCGGGAGCGGCCCCACGCGACCGGCTCCGTGCGCACGGCTGGCGCGTCGTCGATCCCGTTCCACGATCGCGGTCCACGGCCGACTACCGGTCGTACCTCGCGGACTCCAGGGGGGAGATCGGCATCGCGAAGGACGCGTTCGTGCAGGCCCGGACCGGGGCGTTCAACAACCGCACGGCCGCCTACCTGGCCGCGGGGCGGCCCGCGGTGGTGTCGGACACGGGGTTGTCCTGGATGGGCGCCGGGACCGGGCTCCGGTTGTTCCGTGACGTCGGGGGCGCTGCTCGTGGGATCCGTACCGTCGAGGGCGCGTGGGACGACCACGCCGCCGGGGCACGGGAACGGGCGGAACGCTGGTTCTCGGCACCTCGTGTCCTGACCGATCTACTGCGGGCCGCGGACGTCCCCCTCCCCGGCTAGCGATCGGTTGGCGCCCCGAGGGCGAACAGCGTGACCCGCTCGTCGGCGAGTACGGGCTCACCGCCTGATCGGAGGGCGCTCGCGAACGCGGCGAAGTGGTCGATCCACCACGTCGACGTCCAGGAGATGGCGACGTGCGAGGCGCCCGCGTCCCGGATCCGGGCGAGCCGGGCGGACGCACCAGCGCCGTCCGCCGGAGGACCCTCCACCCCGGGGAGGTCGTCGTGGCGCAACACACGGCAGCCCCGGACGTCCGGGGGGAGCTGGAGGCTGCCGTCATCGATGACCGCGATGGTCGAGCCTGCGGGCACGGCCCTGGTGATGGCCTCGAGCATCCTCTCCGTGCGTTGCTCCCAGGACTCGCTGAGGCGGGGGCGCAGGTCGTCGTCGAGCTGGCGGAGGATGGCCGTGACGGACGCCGGTGGCCTCAGGCCCCCCGTGCGGACGAGCTCGTACGCCTCCCTCGCCGCCCGCGCTACGCCGGTGGCCGGAGGGGGAGCGCCCCCGCCGTCGCCTCGCACGAGCCCGGCAGCGCGCGCAGCACCCTCGGATGGCGGCTGGAGCCGGAGGTGCGTGATCAGGCGGTCCACCGTGGCCCGGGGATCGCGCAACAGATCCTCGTACAGGATCAGTAGCGGATCCCGGATCGACGCGTCGAGCAGCGCCGCCAGGTGGTTCGCCCACAGCCACACGCCCTTGGCCAGGGGGAAGCGGTCGCGTCGTTCGAGGGAGCGGGCGACGTCGACCGGGTCGCGCACACAGCACCGGCACCAGATCCGCGATGTCTCGCCAGAACGGCAACGTCAGGCTCGCGCGCGGGTCCTTGAAACCCCAGGAGGGCCGTTCCCCGAGCTCCTCCAACACCGTGACCGCGCGGTCCCGGAGCCCCTCGGGCGGAGACCGGAGGACGCCGCTCAACGCCGACCGTCGGGGCGGGTCGTCCCATCGCCCGCCGGCCTCGCGCAGGAGGTCGTCGTCGATCCGCACGATCTCGCGGTGCTCGCGGAGCTCGGGCATCAGAGCCCGCTCGTCGCCGAGCGAGACCCCGAGCTCCTCCAACATCGCGGCGGTGACCGACGTGCCGCTGCGGTGCATACCGAGGACACAGATGCCGGGCCGGGCGGTCGTCGTCACGCCGACGATTGAACCAACCGGCGAGGTCCCGTGACCTCCCGACGTTCCGCGAGGCCGGCCACGGCTACGGTCCCGCCTGATGCGTGAGATCCCCGTCTGGCTCCCCGACCAACCGTCGACTGAGCGGCTCGGGAGCTGCCACGAACGCGCGCTGCCGGACTTCCTCGTCATCGGTGCGCAGCGCAGCGGGACGACGTCCCTCTACGACCTGCTGTGCACCCACCCGTCGGTGGCGCCCGCCGTCATGAAGGAGATCCACTACTTCGATGCCTGGTACGACCGTGGCCGGTGCTGGTACCGCGCGCACTTCCCGCTCGAGGCCGAGCTCCGCGAAGGGGACGTGAGATGGGCGACGGGTGAGGCCACCCCGTACCTCCTGTACGACGACCGCGGCCCGAACCGTGTCGCCGAGACGCTCGGATCGCCCGCGCTCATCGCGATCCTCCGCGACCCGGTGGACCGGGCATGGTCACACTTCCACCACCAGCGCCGGCGTGGCAACGAGCCCATCCCGACGTTCGAGGCCGCGATCGAGGCGGAGGCGGCACGCCGGGGTGACGGAGAGGCGCTGGAGGGTGGCGCGCGATCGGACCGGGACCGCTCTTACCTGGCGCGTGGCCGGTACGCGGAGCAGCTCCAGCGCTGGATCGGTGCCTTCGGGCGGGAGCGGCTCCTGGTGCTGTTCACGGCGGACCTGGCGGCGGACCGGCAGGGCACGCTCAGCAGCTCCTGGGGTCACCTCGGCGTGGACCCCGTCGAGGTGCCGGCCGTCGCGGAACGTAACCCCGGGCACACACCACCGCTCTCCGCTCGTACCCGGTATCGCCTCCGTGAGCACTTCGCTGACTGTGACCGACAGCTGT
>JAHWKO010000060.1 GCA_019347855.1 Actinomycetota bacterium | reverse complement strand
CGGCTGCGTGCGTCCACGTCCCACCGGATCCCCGACGAGACGCGCCAGCAGCACCTGGCAGCGATCGGACAGGCGCTGTCGGAGGCCGCACCGACCTCGACCGTCGCCACATCCGGACGGTTCACGCAGCTGCGACGTGGGCTCACCGCGGTCGCGGCGTCGCTGAGCCTGCTCGTCCCCACCGGGGTGGCGGTGGCGTCGCAAGGCGCCATGCCCGGCCAGCCCCTCTACGACGTGAAGCAGGCGACCGAGGTGGTGTGGCAGGTCGTCGACGGCACGGTCCGCGCGCGCAACCGCGTGGACGAGCTGGAACGGCTCCTGGATGCCGGGGCCCCGCGCGCGGAGCTGCAGGTCGCCGTGCAACGTGCGCTCGATGCGGTCCAGGCCCTGCCTGCCGACCATCCGCTACAGCTTCGGCTCCTCCGCCTGCTGAACCGCTACGACCGGCTGATCGCGTCGACGTCCGGCGACCAGGGCGGCGACGACCGGAGCGGCGACGGGGATGACGACGACGTCCGGGCGCCGTCGTCGGGCAGCTCCGGGGACGACCGCGACGACGATGATGAAGACCGCTCAGGAAGCGGTTCCGGCGACGAAGACGCGGACGACGACAGCTCCGGGCCGGGGTCCGATGATCCGACCGAGACCGAGACCGAGACGGAGTTCGATGATGACAACTCCGGCTCCGGATCGGGGACCGACGACGACCCGTCCGGGTCCGAGAGCGACGACGACAACTCCGGCTCCGGATCGGGGACCGACGACGACCCCACCGAGACCGAGACGGACGACGACAGCTCCGGGCCGGGATCCGTCGCCGATCCGACCGAACTCGAGACCGACGACGACAACTCCGGCTCCGGATCAGGATCCGACTGACCCGCGTCCAGACGTGTGGTCGCGTATGAGCGCAGCGACGGCCTCTTGATCGAGCAACGCGGACAGCACGTCTTGGGGCTCGACCGTCGAAGCCCCCCGCCGGTCGGCGTGCTCGGGTGCGAGCCGCAGCGCGCGCCGCACGTCCCGGTCGACGCCCGCGCGTCCGCGTGAGGGTCCTCCCTCTCGCTGCAGGTGCTCCCGCAGCGCGTGGAGCCGCGTGCCGGCCGCGAGCAGCCGTCCGGCGGACACCTCGTCCGCGTCGATCAGCGTCAGCAGCAGATCGGACCCGCTGAGGATCACCCCGCCGTCGCGGGCCGCCGCGCGGGCGACGACACGCTGGGCGGCCTCGGAGAACCGGGCGAACGGACGGTCGGTGTCCACGCGCTCGACGTCGATGATCGTCGGGCCCTCACCCTCCGATCGCTCGCGGTGTGTCCGGCCACCATGGCGACCGTGCCGCACCACCTGTCGCACGCCGATCGCCACCAGCACGCGGAGGAGCCGACGCAGCAGCGCGGACCATCCGAACACCGCGACCTCTCCGCCGGGAGCCTCCATGCAACCACACGCTCACCGGAGGCGTGCGGGGCCTACGCTGGATGCGTGTCGGTCAGACGTCTCGCTCGGCGGGTGCTCCTCCCCGCGCTGGCCGTCCTGGTCCTGTTGTTGGCGCTCGCGTGGTTGCTGCAGCGTCAGCTGATCTACCTGCCCGCCGGAGCTCCCGGCCCCGTCGAACGGGTCCTGCCGACCGCGGAGGAGGTGACCCTCACCACCGCCGACGGGCTCGAGCTCGCCGCCTGGTTCGTCCCCGCGGGACCGACCGCCGTGGCCGTGTTCCCCGGCAACGCCGGCCATCGCGGACACCGCGCTCCACTGGCACGTGCGCTGTCGGACGTCGGGTTGTCGGTGCTGCTGATCGACTACCGGGGCTACGGCGGCAACCCCGGACGACCGACCGATGAGGGACTCGCGACCGACGCGGAGGCCGTCGCGGACTGGCTCGACGCGCGCCCCGACGTCGAGCGGACCATCTACCTGGGTGAGTCGCTCGGGGCGGCTGTCGCGACCTCTCTGGCGGTCGACCGGCCGCCGGCAGCCCTGGTGCTGCGTTCTCCGTTCTCGTCCCTGCTCGACGTCGCGCGCGTGCACTACGGCCCGGTGCCGGGGTGGCTGCTGCGCGACCGTTACGCCACCGTCGAGCGGATCGGGGCGGTGGACGCCCCGGTGTTGATCCTCGCCGTCGAGGGTGACGAGATCGTGCCGCTCGAACAGAGCCGTCAGCTGTACGCAGCAGCGGACGAGCCGAAGCGGTTCGTCACCCTCGACGCGGCTGGGCACAACGATCCGGCGCTGTTCGGCGGACCCGAGATGGTCGAGGCCATGCTCGCGTTCCTGCGCGACCACGACATCGAGGCGTCCTCCCCGGCCGCCTAGGGGGGTCCCGTCGCGGTCGGTGGGACGACCCTCCAGGGCCGTCCCACCGGGGTGCCGCGGGATGATCAGGGACAGGTCACCCGTGGGTTCCAGTCCGCGAACACGCCCGAGGGGTTGTGCTCGAAGATCCACGCGTGGAGCACCCAGACCCCGATCGCATCGTTGCGGTGCAGCGGGTGGTCCATCACCGTCGGCGCAGGTCCGTCCCTCGGCGCAAGGTCGTAGGGAACGATCCACTCGACGGCAGCTAGTCGCTCCTTGCCGTTCGGACCCGGCGCGTACACCAGCGCTTCGGGGGCCGCAGGATCCAAGCCGGCGTCCATGAGGAGGTCCACGTTGATGTAGTGGTACCCCATGGCCCCGAGTTCAGGGTGCTGGAAGCAGTGCTCCAGGCCTGACCGCAGGAGCCAGCCGGCGTCCTCGGCGACAGGGATGCGGTGGTACCGGGCGGTCGCCGCGCGGACCTCCGCGAGCTCCGGGGAAGAGAAGCCCGGTGAGGCACCGACCACCATGTGGAGCGCGGCCGTCGCCCCGAGGACGGCGAGCGTCATCGCGCGCAGCCGGATGCGTGACCGGCCCCGGTCCCGGGCGCTCACGAGTGCTCCGAGACGGGGTAGATCTCGTCCGCGACGAGACCGTGCGCTTGGCGGTGGACGGTGTTGGCCGCTTCGGCGTCGTCCGCCTCGACGAGGCAGAAGATCTTGCCGGCAGCCTCGTCCACCCAGTAGCGCAGGTAGCTGACCCCGTAGCCCCCCTGGGTCTCGAGGTCCTTCTCATGGGCGTCGGCCACATCGGTGGCCGACACCCCTCCTTCGATCGTGTGCACATCCATGAACAGTGACATCGGATCCCTCCGGTTCTCGGAACGTTCCATCCGTGGAACGTGAGCGACGCTACGGACGACGGGTCCGGCCGCCCTGAGGGTCGACCACCTACTTCCCGGAGACGACCACCTAGTTCTGGGTCAGGAACCTCGGACGAGGCCGACGTCACGCGCGAACTCGACAGCGGCGTGCCGGTCGGGCACGTCGAGCTTCATCAGCACCGCCGCGACGTGGTTCTCCACGGTGCGGTGGGAGATGAACAGCCGGTCGGCGATCTCGGGGTTGGACAGGCCCTCGGCGAGCAGGTCGAGCACCTCCGCCTGCCGTGCGGTAAGCCCGGCCGCGTGCGAACGGGCCGAGACCGACCGACCTCGCGGGACCCGGACGCCCTCCTCGCGGAGGCCACGGCGGACCCGGTCGGCGGCCGCCCGCGCTCCGAGCCCCTCGAGGATCTCAAGGGCGCGCAGCCGGTCCTGCTCCTGCCCGTGCATGAGCGCAAGCGCCTCCTCGTAGGGCACGCCACGCGACCGCCAGAACTCCGCGGCGACCTCCGGCCATCCCTCGATGATCGCCCGGTAGTGGTGCGGCGTGTGCTCGGGGATCGCGTCCAGCAGACCGAGCTTCCACGCCCAGAACACCAGCGCCCCGCTCGGCCACGGCGGGCCGGCCTGAAGCGACCTCTCCGTGGTGGACGCGATGATCGCAAGGCGGTCCTCGTCGTGGTCGTCGGCGAGCCATGCGTACTCCGCCAGGACCGAGGCCGCGGGGTCCAGCTGCTGGAGCTCACCGGTCTGCTCCGCGAGGGACCAGACACGATCGAGGATGCCGTCGGCTTCCGAACGACCCCGACGCGCCTGGAGCTGTCCGAGGACCCGCCAGGCGACGATCGCCGCGTGCGGGGCACCGTCCAGCGCAACGGCCGCGGTGTCCTCGGCCGTCTCCCAGTCGCCCTGCCACAACAGGATCTCCGCGTACATCGCCTGGGTGTAGGCCTCCAAGGACGGGATCTCGTGGCGTGCTGCCGTGTCGCGGGCACGTCGGACGAGGTCCGCGGCTCTGGCGACCTCGCGGACGTCGGCACTCATCCCGGCCAGGTTCACGAGGGCGATCGTCTCCTCGTACCGGAACCCCGCCTTGGCTGCGCGCTGGTGTGCCTCCTCCACGAGCGGGAAGCCCGCACGATCGCCACTGTTGTACGCGATCGCGCCCTTCCACGTCATCGCGCGCACCGCCGCCAGTTCGTCGTCGACCTCCTCGGCCATCTGAACGGCCTGCTCCGCCAGCTCCGCGGCGCGGCGGTCCTCGGTCCCGCGCATGAAGCACAACCAGGCCTGCTGGGTCAGCGCTGCGGCCAGCGCGGCGCTGGGCGGTCGGGCACCGAGGAGCACCACGGCCTCCTCAGCGCAGGCGTCCGCGGCCTCCGTCATCGCGTTGCGCTCGTAGACGCTGACCGCGAACGTGAGGGTGCGTCCCAGCGCCACGTCGTCACCGAGCGCACGGCGCAGGGCGATAGCCTCGGTCACGAGCTCGACGGCCCTGGCGTCGCCGAGGTCGGTCTCCGACCGCGCCCAGTCCTCGAGCAGCGCGGCCCGTTCGGCCGGATCGAACCGGTCCGTGTGGGCTGCCAGCTCACGGAAGTGCGCGACCGCCTCGCGCTGGCTCCCCAGCGACGCGGCCAACCGCGCGGCCAGCGGGGCGTGCTCGGCGAGCGCCTCCACGTCCCCGGCTTCTCGAGCGTGGTGGACCAGCCGCGCCGGTTCCCCCCTGCCGCCGAGGAGGTCGAGGATCCGCTGGTTCAGCGCACGACGGTCCTCGACCGGGATCGCGGACTCCACCGCCCGGCGTTGCAGCTCGTGGCGGAAGGACACCGTGTCACCGACGACGGACAGCAGGCCGTGCTGCACGCACTCGTTCAGGTGACCGGGGCTGGGTGCGAGGACGGCCTGCAGGAGGCTCCGCTCCATCCCGCCCGGGACCACGGCGGCCACGTGGAGGAGCTGCCGAGCCGCCGGCGAGACCTTCGACGCCCGCGCTAGGACCGAGTCCTGGACGGACGGTGGGACCTCCTCCGTGCCGGAGGCGACCACCTCGGCCACGAACAGCGGGTTCCCACCGGTCAGCGCGAGCACCTCGTCGGCCGGGAACAGTCGCTCACCGATCATCGCGGAGACGGCATCGGCGGAGAGAGGTTGCAGCTGCAGCCGCACCACGTTCGCAGGTGGAAGTTGACCGATCACCTGACGCAACGGGTGGTCGCCTGCCACCTCGCCGTCCCGGTAGGTCAGGACGAGCACCCCGTCGGTCCGACCGATCCGTCGTCCGAGGAACCGGATGGCGTCGAGCGTGGCCTCGTCGGCCCACTGCGTGTCTTCGATGATGAGAACGGTCGGGCGGGGCGGCCGGGACAGCAGTTCGAGGAGGCTCTCCATGACCGCTCGACGGTCGCCCTCGGCGAGGGATCGTGCGACGGCGGGTTCGTGCCTGGCGATGTCGTACACCGGGGCGAACGGCTGCGGCGTCAGCAGGTCGTCACACCTGCCCATCAGGACCCGAGCGCAGTCGCCCACCTCGGCGGAGAACCGGTCGATGAGCGTGGTCTTCCCGATGCCGGCCTCCCCTCGAACCAGCACCACCTGGCCATCGGCGTCATCGAGGACGCTGGACAGCCTCTCTAGCTCCTCCTCCCGTTCTAGGATCATCGGCAGCCCTCGAGGATCGTCCGCCTCCCACGGCGGGAGACGGCCCACATCATGCGAGCGACGAGGCTGGCCGTCCACACGCCCGGTAGGTGTCGCACTGCCGGGCGTGTGGCGGCCCGCCTGGGATCCGTCCAGCGCGCCGACGGACTAGTGGGCGTCGGCGCGGTCGACCGGGCGCGGCGGACGCTCCGGTAGCGGGATGCGGTCGAGGTCACGCGCCACGACGACCTCGTCGAAGATCGCGCCCGCCTCCTCCGCGAACCCGGCCAGGTCCGGGTAGCGCTGCGAGAAGTGGGTCAGCACGAGCCGTCGGGCGCCGGCCCGGTCCGCGAGACGCGCCGCATCGGCCGCGGTCAGGTGGCGGTACCCGGCGGCCAGGTCGGCGTGCTCGGACAGGAAGGTCGCCTCGCACACGAGCAGATCGACGTCCCGGGCTAGCTCCTCGGCCGCGGCACAGGGTGCGGTGTCCATCACGAACGCGAACCGCTGCCCGGCCCGCGGCACGCTCACCTCCTCCAGCCGGACGGTCCGGCCGTCCACCTCGACCGCTCCCTCGCGTTGGAGACGGCCCACGTCGGGACCGGACACGCCCGCCTCCGCCAGCCGGTCCGGCAGCATGGTCCGCCCGTCGGGTTCCTCGAGCCGCCAGCCCAGGGTCGGGGCGCTGTGCTCCAGCGCCCGGCCCGTGAGGGTGAGATCGCCGACGGCGACGGTGTCGCCGTCATCGAGCGGGCGGCGCCGCAGGTCGACCCCGCCGTGGTGGATCGCGGCGTCGACCAGCCGGTCGACGTAGGGGGCACCCGACGCCGGGAACAGGAGCTCAACCGGCCGCGACACGCCGTCCAAGGACATCCGCTGCAGCACACCCGGCAGACCGAGGCAGTGGTCCCCGTGGAAGTGGGTGATGCAGATGTGGGTGACCGACGCAGCCGACACCCCCGCGTGGGTCATCTGCCGCTGCGTGCCCTCGCCCGGATCGAACAGGAACGCGCTCGCGTCCCAGCGCAGGAGGTAGCCGTTGTGGTTGCGCTCCCGCGTGGGGACCTGGCTCGCCGTTCCCAGCACGACCAGTTCACGCGCGGACATGTGCACCTCTCACGTGTGGTCGACCACCCAACGGTCGAAACCGGGGACGGTGAACGCCAGCCGACCGTGGGACGGCGCGAACACCAGCCCTCGCGCGATCAGCTCGGCCCGGGCCGGAGACAGCTGGCCGTGCTGCTCGAGCCCGACGTCGGCGAGCAGCTCCCCGATCGCCGCCGCGCCTCCCCGTGAAGCCAGCGCCCGAACGACGTCACGCGCCCGGCCGTCGGGGACCCGCGACCAGCGGCGCCGGTAGAACTGGTCGGTCGCGGTCGTCACGTGGGGGCGGGCGCGCTCGACGTCATCGGCGGTGACCGGACCCCGGTGGGTCAAGGTGTTCCACAGGCTCGCGCCCCACAGCTGCACGAACCACGGGTACCCGGCGGCGTCGGCGTGTACCGCATCGATCGCATCGTCGGTGACCTCGATGCCGACATCCTCGGCGAACGGGACCGTCAAGGCGTCGGCGGTCCCCTCCCGGTCCAACAGGCCGAGGTCGAAGCTGATGAGCCGCTCGGTGTAGGTCTGGCCCTCCGCCATGAGCGTGTCGGCCACGCCGGGAAGGCCCGAGATCATGACCCCGAAGGCCCGGGCGTCCTGCGCGTGACGGTGCATCGCCCGGATCAACGGTCGCAGCAGCAGCCGCTCGGCCTCGTGGGCCTCGTCGACCGTGAGCAGGATCCCGACCTGGCGCGCCTCGCCCAGCAGCACGAGGTCGTGCAACAGCGCCTCGATGTTGCTCCCCGGATCGGCCTCCGGGGTGGGGTGGAACTCCACCCGGCCCTTCAGGTCCAAGGCGGCCAGACGCTTGGCGATGCTGCTGGCGACGTCCGTGGTCAGGGCAGCCGCGTCCCTGGCGAGGGTGGCACAGGTCGCGGCCAGCGTGGCGTCGGACGGGTCGGCCTCGATGTGGAGCGTCACGGTGCCGCCCGCCGCGGCGTGGCTGCGGGCGTAGGCCATCAGTGCGGTCTTGCCCGTGCCCCGGAACCCGCGGAACACCGGCAGGTCGACCGGGTCAGCGGGGACGGCGAGCCGGTCGACCACGGTCTTGGCGGCCAGCAGCGGAGCGGTGCGCCCACCGAACGCCGGCGGGACCTTGCCCGCGCCCGGACGGAAGGGGTTCGCGGCGCGTGGCAGCAGCCCGTCGACGGGAACGTCCTCGCGGAAGGGATCCACCCTCCATGCCTCCGGGGCGTAGAGAAGTATAGGAACTATAGGAAACTATAGGGAATGTCCCGACATGTCGCGACGTCCCGGGCCCGTGACGGGACACGAGGCTGAGCGGTCGCCGTGATGATTGCGCAGTAAACTAACTACCCGTCCCGCGCCCGAGAGAGAACGCCGCGATGACCGACAGCCCGATCCTCCAACAGGTCCGCCTCGACCGTGTCTGGCAGACCGTCGACCCGTTCCTGTTCTGCGTCCACCACGACGACGACTACCCCGAGGGCGACGACGAGCTGGGCCCCTGCGCCCCGCTCGTCGGCCGCGACATCGGCATGGACTTCTCGGGGCGCGACGGCTGGTCGATGTACCACGGCTCGCTCGTCCCGGGCTTCCCGCAGCACCCCCACCGCGGCTTCGAGACGGTCACCATCGTCCGCCGGGGCCTGTGCGACCACTCGGACTCCCTGGGCGCCGTCGCGCGCTTCGGCCGGGGCGACGTCCAGTGGATCACCGCCGGCCGGGGCATCGTGCACGCGGAGATGTTCCCGCTGCTCGACCGGGAACGGCACAACGAGACGGAGCTGTTCCAGATCTGGATCAACCTGCCGTCCACGGACAAGATGGTGCCGCCGCACTTCGCGATGCTGTGGAGCCACCAGATCCCGCGGCACACCTTCCTGGACGAGGTCGGGCGACCCACCGAGGTGACGGTCGTCGCCGGAGAGCTGGTCGCCGGCGAGCGGGCTCCGGCACCGCCGCCGCACTCCTGGGCGTCACGTCCCGACACGGACGTGGGCATCTACCACGCCGTGATCTCCTCCGAGGGCTCGTGGACGCTCGGCCCCGCCCGGCACGACGAGACGATCCGGACGGTCTACGTCTTCCGTGGCGGGTCGGTCCGCATCGGTGGCGAGGAGGTCGAGGGCGGGCACGGCGCGGTGGTCCGCTCCGAGCTGCCGCTCACCATGATCGACACCGGCGACGGCGCCGAGGTGCTGGTCCTGCAGGGGCGCCCGATCCGCGAGCCGATCGTGCAGTACGGGCCGTTCGTGATGAACACGAAGGCCGAGATCCAGAAGGCCTACCACGACTACCACGAGACCCACTTCGGCGGCTGGCCGTGGCCCGCCAACGACCCGAACCACGGGCGCGACCTGCGCCGCTTCGCCCGTCACGCCGACGGGCGGATCGAGGAGCTCGCCGCCACCGCCTGACGTCAGGCGTCGACCTCGATCCAGTCGTCCGACTCCGCCCCGGGCCGGTACGGGCTCCCGAGCCGTTTGGCGACCAGCCCGGGCAGCCCCTGGCCTGCCGCGGCCTCGAGCAGCGGACGCCCGTCCCCGAGGTGGTGGCGCGGGGTCTGCCACGCGGGGCCGCTGAGCTCGAGCTCGGTCAGCAACTGGCGGCGGTCCTCGTAGGGAAGATCGACGGTCGGGTGGCCCTCGAGCCAGAGGAGGTCGAACAGGACCGCGGCGACCGGACGGTCCTCGGACAGGCGGCGGACCTGGCTGGAGCTCGACGCGTCCAGCCGGCGTCGGACCACGTCCCGGTCCACGATCGGGCGCCGATCGCGGTCGACCGGCACGAGCACGCCGTCGAGCACGCACTCCACCGCCCCGAGCGCGCGGCCGATCCGGCGCACCTCCGGGAAGAGCGACGAGACGTCCTCGTCCTCGTGCTCGACGGTCACGTGGCCGGCGTCGTTCGTGAGCAGCGCCCGAGCACCCACCCAGCGGATCTCGTAGCCCCACCCGTCGTCGGGGAGGTCGCCGGCGACGGGCCGCATCGGACGCAGCCCCTCGGGCAGCGGACGGCGTTCGGGGTCCTGCGGCGGGTCCTTGCGGTGGATCATCCAGTCGCGCCCATCGATCGGGAACAGCGCGTACTGACCCGAGACGCGCGTGCCGTGGAGGGTCACCGTCACGCCGTCGTCCTCGATCTTCTCGGGTTCGTAGGTGCCCCGGTCCCAGATCGTCATCTCCCCGGCGCCGTACTCGCCCTCCGGGATCTCGCCGTGGAACCCGAGGTACTCGATCGGGTGGTCCTCGGTGTGGACCGCCAGCCGGTTCTCGTCCGGGTTCCACGGGACGCCCCGCGGCAGCGCGAACGACAGCAGGACGCCGTCGTGCTCCAGCCGCAGGTCCCAGTGCAGCCGCGTGGCGTCGTGCTGTTGGATGACGAACCGCGGACGGTCGGGATCCGGCGGGTCACCGACGGGCGCCCCGGACGGTTCCGGCGTGGCGGAGAAGTCCCGCATCCGCCGGTAGCGGTCGAGTCGGTCGGGGTCGGTCTCGGACATCCTCACCAGCATGGCCGACCGGGGTCACCGGCGCATCGCGCCCCCTGCGCCGTAGGGTCCAGCCGTCGGAGGGAGCGTGGTGAACGACCGGCTGGCGAGACGCGCGCTGTGGCTGGCCTACGCCACGGTCGCGTGGAACGTCGTCGAGGCCGTCGTGGCCGTGACGGCCGGGCTGGCCGCGGACTCGATCGCGTTGCTCGGGTTCGGCTTCGACAGCTCGATCGAGGTGTTCGCCGCGTTCGTGGTGATCTGGAGGTTGCGGGGCGCCGGCGAGGACCGCGAGGAGCGGGCGCTCAAGCTGATCGCCGTGTCCTTCTTCGTGCTGGCCGCCTACGTCGCCGGTCAGTCGGTCTACGACCTGGCGACGACGGCGCGACCCGACACCTCGACGGTCGGGATCGCCCTGACCGCGCTGTCCCTGGCGGTGATGCCCGCGCTGGCGTGGGGCAAGCGGCGCGTCGGTCGCGCGATGGGGTCCGCCGTGGTCCTGGCCGACTCGGTCGAGACGCTGCTGTGCACGTACCTGTCGGCGATCGTGCTCGCGGGCCTGGCGCTGAACGCCTGGTTCGGCTGGTGGTGGGCCGACCCGGTGGCCGCGATCGGGGTGGCCTGGCTCGCGTTCCGGGAGGGACGCGAGGCGTGGGAGGGCGAGCACGAGGGCGCCGAGGCCGACGGGATGGACGCCGACGGCGCCGAGGCCGACGGGGCGGACGCCGAGGCCGACCTCACGACGTGATCGGCTCGTCCCCTTCGATGGCATCGAGGATCCGGCCGGTGATGTCCTCGAGCGCGGCGACCAGGTCCTCGTCGAGGTGCTCGAACACGAGCCGCTGGACCTCGTGGACGTGCCCCGGAGCGGCGTCGACCACGAACCGCCAGCCCTCGTCGGTCAGCTGGGCGATCTGACCGCGGCGGTCCTGTTCGGCCGCGCAGCGTTCGACCCAGCCCCGTTCCTCCAACCGGGACACCGCGTGCGACAGCCGGCTGGGCGAGGCGCTGGTGATGTCCGACAGGCGGCTCATCCGCAGGCGTTCGTCCGGCGCCTCGGAGAGCATCGCGAGGATCATGTAGTCCATGTGCGTGATGCCGGCCTCGGCGCGCAGCTGGCGGTCGAGCGCGGTCGGCAGCAGCTGCATGACGGCGGCCAGCCCCCGCCACGCCCGCTGCTCGTCGCGGGTCAGCCAGCGGGTTCCCTCGGCCGGCTCCTGGGGCGGAGACACCATCAGGCGACCTGGATCGACCGCTTCGACAGGCCCATGAAGAACCCCTCGACGGCGGTGTCGGGCGGGGACTCCGGGTCGGTCGCGACCCCGAGGGTCACGAACAGCGGGGCGTAGTGCTCGACGGTCGGGTGGGCGTAGGGCATGCCCGGGGCGCGGTTGCGGAAGTCGGCGAGCTCGTCGACGTCGCCCCGGCCGAGCGCGTCGGCTGCCCACTCGTCGAAGTCGCGGGACCAGCCAGGGGGCGTCGCGTCCGTGCTCCAATCCTCGAGGAACGGCAGCCCGTGGGTGAGGAACCCCGAGCCGATCACCAGCACCCCTTCCTCGCGCAGCGGCCGCAGTCGCTGACCCAGCTCGAGCAGCTTGCCGGGGTCGTAGTTGGGCAGGCTCATCTGGAGGACGGGGATGTCGCCGTCGGGGTACATGACCTTCAGCGGCACCCACGCCCCGTGGTCCAGTCCGCGCTCGGTGTGGGTGTGGACGTGTTCGGTGTCGGGCATGGCGCGGGCCACCCGGTCGGCGAGGTCGCTCGCGTCCGGGGTGGGGTAGGTCATCTGGTAGTAGCGCTCGGGGAAGCCCCAGAAGTCGTAGACCAGCGGCGTGCCCGGCTCGGGCGAGGACAGGCCGAGCGGGGCGGACTCCCAGTGCGCGCTGACGATCAGGATGGCCGTGGGGCGCGGCAGCGCGCGGGCCCAGTCGGCGAGCTCGCGGGTCCACAGCTCGTCGTCGAGCAGGGGCGGGGCGCCGTGGCCGAGGTACAGGGCCGGCATCGGGCCCTGCTCCGGCGTCCAGAGCTCGCCGTCGGTCGCGCTCGGGGCGGTGGTCCACGACACGTCGGTTCCTTACTTGAACGTTCAACCACCTTACCGCGCCTGACGACGCGTCGCCACGTCTCGGGTCCCCGCCCCGGAGCCCTCAACGATCGACGTGTGAACCGGGAGCGCCACATGTGGCGCTACGCGTTCACAAGCAGGGCGATCGACGGCTCGCACCTCGACGTGTGAACCGGGAGCGCCACATGTGGCGCTACGCGTTCACAGGCCGGTACCTCTCAGCGGGGGTCAGCGTGTTCGATACGGTCGTCGCGATGAGCGAGAACCCGGAAGTCCCCGATCCTGCGGAAGCGGCGGTCCTGGGCCACCTCGACGATCTCGGCGCCGACTACGAGACCGTCCGCATCGACCCGGCCTATGCCGACACCGCCGAGTTCTGTGCCCACTACGGCTACTCCCTCGACGACTCCGCGAACTGCATCGTCGTGGCCTCGAAGGACGACCCGCCCACCGTCGCCGCCTGCCTCAACCTCGCGCCGACCAAGCTCGACGTGAACAAGGCCGTCCGCAAGCACCTGGGCGTCCGCAAGCTGTCGTTCGCGCCCCCCGACCTCACCCGCGAGGTGACCGGCATGGAGCTGGGCGGCGTCACACCGTTCGGCCTGCCGGACGAGGTGCCGTTGCTGGTCGACGCGGCGGTCCTGGACCGAGACCGGGTGATCGTGGGCGGCGGCAGCCGCTCGCTGAAGATCCTGGTCGCCCCCGAGGTGTTCGCCCGGATCGGCGAGGTCGTCGAGGATCTCGCGGTCCCATGACGCGCGACCCCGCCGTCGAG
Source organism: Actinomycetota bacterium (assembly GCA_019347855.1). Next base: position 1,454 of record JAHWKO010000060.1, on the reverse strand, counting down.
ATCCGCAGGCTGTTCGAACGCATCGACGAGCTGATCAAGTACGCCTCGAACCGCCCCGAGCCGGCGACCGCCTACCGGACGGCACGCATCGTCCTCGACCAGGCCGCCGACCACCTGGACGACATCGCCGATCACGAGGTCCGCGACGACCTGGTCGTGCAGCTCGGGCGACGGGCCGACGACCTGAACGTCCTGCTCCGCGACGAGGACCGGACGGTCGGAGCCTCGGAACCCGGCCCCGCGCGCCGGCCGGACCACCTGCCCCAACCGACGCCCCAGACGGTCCATCCGGTGCGGCCGACCGGCGGCGACCGCGTGCCTCCGAACCAGCGCCTCGTGACGTCGTGGCCGGTACTGCACACGGGACGGGCGCCCCGGATCGACCTCGCGTCCTGGACCTTCACGTGTACCGGGCTGGTCGACGGGCACCGGGTGCGGTGGACGTGGGAGGAGTTCCAGCAGCTGCCGACCGTGGCGTCTACCTCGGACTTCCACTGCGTGACCGGCTGGTCGCGGTTGGACAACCGCTGGGAGGGCGTGCGCTTCCGGGACGTCGCCGACGCCGCCGGGGTGGACCCTGCGGCGACCCACGCGCTGATCCTCGGCGCGAACGCCTACAGCGCGAACTGCGACCTGCCGTCGCCGACGGCCGACGACGTGCTGTTCGCGTGGTCACACGACGGCGCCCCCCTGACCGCCGAGCACGGCGGCCCGCTCCGGCTGGTGCGGCCGTCCCGGTACGCGTGGAAGTCGGTCAAGTGGGTGACCGGCGTGCAGTTCCTCGACCACGACGTCGCCGGATACTGGGAGGCCCGCGGCTACCACAACGTCGCGGACCCGTTCCTCGAGCAGCGCTACTCCTGAGCGCCCTGGACGTCCGGGGCCTCGGAGGCGTCCTGCGGCTTGACGACCAGCTGCGGACCACGCTCGGTGTCCTGCAGGTCGATCACGCTCTCGGCGAGCGGCTCCGTGAGCTCCTGGGCCACGTACAGCTCGGTGCCGGCCTGCTCGCTCACCTCGTCACCCTCGGCAGGCCCCTCGGCGAAGCCGATCGCGAGGGCGGTCTCACCGTCGGGGGACGGCTGGGCGGAGACCCGAACGCCGAAGCCCTCGGGGACGTCCTGTTGGTCACGTGCCTGGTCGAGCGCAGCAGCAGCGGTCTGGGTGAGTTGGAGCAAGGTGGCCTCTTCGAGGTCGCGTGCTACCGACGGTAGGGGTGGCCGCGCGGGATACCCACCGGCGGCCGGCCCGTCTCCGGTCAGCGTCAGCGGGTCAGCGTCGACGCTGCCGGTGGGTTGCGGTCCGCGACCAGGTACAGCGGAGCGGAGGCGAGCATGACGACGGCCGCGACCGCCCAGACCGCGGGGATGCCGAGGACGTCGGCCAAGGGCAGCAGCGTCAGGTGGCCGACCACCCCGCCGGCTTGTCCCCCGAGGCTGTTCACCGACACGATC
>JAHWKO010000005.1 GCA_019347855.1 Actinomycetota bacterium | reverse complement strand
GTGGCTATTGGCGGGCGCACCGGCCGCGATGGGCTGCGCGGGGCGACCTTCTCCAGCATGGAGATGGACGCCGCCACCAGCGAAGTCGCCGGCAGCGCGGTGCAGATTGGCGATCCTATCCAGGAGAAGCGGGTGCTGGAAGTCGTCCTGCCAGTGGAACCCGACAGCACCGGGGATGTGGCCGGCGTGGTAGAGGCTGGTGTCCTCGTCGACATCGGCGAACACCACCCCGTCGGTCTGGAGGTTCTGCTCGGCCCAGTCGGTCGAGACGAGCGCATCGGGGTTGGTAGGCACGGTGGTCTCCTCGCGGGTGGTCGGATGACGTACGACGAGGATGCGGTCGTCCCGTTCCTCCCCCCAACCCACACGTGAGGAACCGTGCGGACGGTGAGAACCGTGCGAACTACCCGCAGGCCACCGCGAGCGACGGCCAGGGGTTCACGGGCTCACCGAGCCAGGTCCGGCCGAGGTGCAGGTGCGGGTCGCCGCCCCCAGCGTTCCCGGAGTCCCCGTTCGTACCGAGCTGCTGCCCCGCCGCCACGGTGGCGCCCTGGACGACCCCGTCGGCGATCGTCTCGAGGTGGGCGTAGTACCACCGTTCCCCGGCCTCGGTCTGGACGGTGACCGTGCGGCCACCGAGGTCGCCGGTCACCTGCGCGGCGTCGTGCGAGTCCTGTGCGTCGACCTGGACCACCTCGCCCGCGGCGACCGCGACGACCGGGGCGTGGCGGGGAGCGAAGATGTCGGTGCCCTCGTGGCTGCGGCCTCCGGGGCGGGGGAACGCCCAGTCGTTCGTGAACGTGCCGTCAGCCACCGGGCAGTGGTAGCCGAGGATCGACGGCATCGTCGCGGGTCGCTGGTCCGGCGCGTCGTCGAGGAACGGGTACGACTCCGCCAGCCTGGCGCTCACGGTCTCGTCCGCGGCACGCCGGCCAGCGGTGAGCGAGGCGGCCAGGGTCGGATCCGCCGTCAGCAGCTCCCCCTCGAGCCGGTCCAGGTCGACGGCGCGTTCCCGCGTGTCGCGAGCGACCACCTGCAGGCCATGGCGACGAGAGCGGGCACCGGCCTGTGCAGCCCGGACGTGGCCGGTCTGCGCTCCGTCGACGGAGGTGAGCGCCGCGAGCTCCCGCTGGTGGTGCTCCCACACGGCGATCGCGACCGATGCATCGATCGCGGCACGGTCGAACGTGGCCACCGACGCATCGAGGGTGCGGCGTGCGCGACGGACCGCCCGATCGTCCTCCTGGAGGATGGCCTCGGACACCCGGTGGTGCAGCACGTAGGCGGCCGGCTGGTCGGACCGCAACAGGCTCTCGATCGGTCCGAGCGCAGGGACGCCGTGCTTGTAGATCGCGGCGGCGTGGCCATCGATCCGGATGCGACGCCGGGCATGGGCGGCGGTCGCTCGCTCGAGCTGTGCGGTCGCCCGGCCCAGATCCGCCACGGCGGCATCGCGGGCCCCGGCCGCTGCGTCGAGCCGTGACCGGGCGGCGAGCAGCTCGTCCTGGATCCACCCCCGGTCGGTCACCGCGTCGGCCGCGCGACGGTCGGCGGCGCGCGCCAGGGCCCGCGCCTCGGCCTCGACCCCGCGAGCGTCAACCCACGCCTCGAGCGCCGCCTGCCACGCGTCCCGGAGCCGGGTCGCGTCCATGGCGGCGTCATCGAGCGCGGTGGCGGGCACCGCCACCGCGGAGAGGGCGAGGACCGTGACCGTTACGAGGACCGCACGGAGACCTGCCCAGCTCATGTGCGGCACCCCCCCGTGAGATGACGCACGACGGTACGGCATGAGCGGGTACCGCGAGGGGACCGGGATCCCGTCCTGCCCCGGGTCTCCTACCCGACCGTCGAGTGGCGGCTCGACCCGCTAGAGCGGGGTGAGCTGCCACTCGACGTGGGTCAGCGGTCGCGGAGGGCCTTGATCAGCTCGTCCTTGTTCATACCCGAACGGCCCGAGATGTCGAGCTCCTGGGCGCGCTCGTAGAGGTCCGCCTTGGTCCACTGCTCGTACGGGACCCCCTGACCCGGCTTGCCGCCCTGGGCTTCCTCCTGCGCGGTCTGCTTGGTCCGCTTCGCGCCGCTCTTGGCCTTCTTCGCGGTCTGCTTCGCCCCGCTCTTGGCCTTCTTCGCGGTCTGCTTCGCCCCGCTCTTGGCCTTCTTCGCGGTCTGCTTCGCCCCGCTCTTGGCCTTCTTCGCGGTCTGCTTCGCCCCGCTCTTGGCCTTCTTCGCGGTGTCCTTCGCTCCCGCGCGGGCGGTGTCGCCCGTCCCTCCAGCGGCGCGGCGGGCGGTCTCGACGGTCGCGCCGGCAGCCCCCTTCGCGGTCTCCACCGTCTTCGTCGCGGCGTCCTTCGCGGTCTTGGCCGTGGTGGTGGCCACGCGCTTGGCGGTGTCGCCGGCCTTCTTCAGTCCGGGCGGCGCCGTAGCGGGGATCGGGCCACGCTTGCCGCTCGAACGGTCGGAGTCCTGATCGTCCGGCGTCACGACGTCGACGATCCGCTTGGCGGCGTCGACGATCCTGCCGACAGGTGACTTCGTGTTGGCCATGGTTGATCCCTCTAGTGGTGGTCACGGCCAGTGTGCCCGACCGCACTCCCCGGCTCCGAACGGAGAGGTGACCCTCCGGTCAGTCCGGCGACGGGTCGGGCAGGTCCTGCTCCACGTCCAGCACCGGCGCGAACAGGTCCCCTCGTTCGGCGACGCGCTCGAGCACGTCCGGAGACCGGAACGTCAGCGCCTCCGGGTCGGCGTCCGAGACCGCAGCTTCCACCTCGTCCCAGGCGACCGGGGTGGACACCGTGGGGGTCGCTCTGGCACGCAGGGAGTAGACGCCGACCGTGGTCTTGTGCCGGTTGTTCTGACTGTGGTCGATCAGGACCTTCCCGCGACGCAGGTCCTTGCGCATGTTGGCGGTGACCCGGTCGGGATGTCGTCGTTCGAGCAGCTGTGCGACCGCCTTGGCGAAGGCTCCGGTGCGGTCGTAGCCGATGGGACGGTTGATCGGCAGGTAGACCTGGATGCCCTTGCCTCCGGATGTCTTCGGGACCGTGACGAGGCCGAGCTCGTCGAGGACCCCGCGCAGCATCAGCGCGATCTCGGCCGCCTCGATGAGCGCCGCGGGCGGCCCGGGGTCCAGGTCGAAGACGACCATCGTGGGGCGGTCCGGGTCCTGGCCCCGGTGGAGGTAGGGGTGCAGCTCGAGGGAGGCGAGGTTCGCGACCCACACCAACGACGGCAGATCATCGACCACGCAGAAGTCGATGCTGCCCGCGTCCGATCGGGAGCTGCTGCTCTCGACGGTGACGGTCGTGACCCACGGGGGCCGGTGATCGGGGCAGTTCTTCTCGTAGAAGCTCTCGCCCTCCACCCCGTCCGGGTAGCGCTTGAGCGTCACGGGGCGCCCGGCGAGGTGCGGGAGGACGACCTCGGACAGCCGCGTGTAGTGATCGATCACCTGGGCCTTGGTGAACCCGACCTCCGGGTACAGCACCTTGTCGAGGTTCGACAACGACAGCTCGCGTCCCGCGACACGGACGGCCGTGCGTTGCTGATCTCGTGCGACGTTCACGGGCGCGACGTGCCGATCAGCCGGCCTGCTTGCGCTGCTGGGCGGCGTTGATGCTCTCCTCGAGCGCGGCCATCAGGTCGACGACCTTCTCCGGTTCCTCGACGCTCGGCTCGACGGCGATCTCCTCGCCCGCGGCCTTCCGCTCGATCAGGTCCAGGACCTGCAGACGGTACGTGTCCTCGTACTTCTCGGGCTCGAACGCCGTGGCCAGCGACTCGACGAGCTGGCGAGCCATGTCGAGCTCACGGTCCTTGATCTCGACCTCCTCGGGGGCGGGCACCCCGTCGACCTCCTCGGCGGGGACGATCTCGTCGGCGTAGTTCATCGTCTCGAGGACGAGCAGCCCGTCCTTGGCGCGGATCGCGGCCAGGTACTGCTTCGTGCGCATCACGAACCTGGCGATCGCGACCTTGTTCGTGTCCTTCATGGCCTCGACGAGCAGGCGGTAGGGCTTGTTCGCCGCGGCGTCCGCTGGCCCGAGGTAGTAGGGCCGGTCGTAGAACATCGGGTCGATGTCGTCGAGATCGACGAAGTCCTCGATGTCGATCGTGCGGCTCGCGTCCGGATCGAGCGCTTCCAGCTCGTCCGGATCGATCACGACGTACTGCCCGGGCGACAGCTCGTAGCCCTTCTTGATCTCGTCGTACGGGACCTCCTCGCCGGTCCGCCCGGACACGCGCTTCTGACGGACGCGCGAGTACCCGTCCTCCTCGGCTACGAGCTGGTGGAACCCCAGGCTCTGGCTGGACACGGCCGAGTACAGCTTCACGGGGACGTTGACCAACCCGAAGCTGATCGACCCCGACCAGATGGCTCGTGGCATGTGCTCCTCCGGCGTTCCGACTGCTACCAGTGTCGCCTACGGACCCCACCGTGCGCGAGGGGCGCCCCCGGATCAGGGCGCCCCTGCGCGTTCCCCCGGTGGTCAGCTGGGTGAGGAGGTGTCCAGACGCTCGGTCTCGTCCTTGCTCCGACGCTGTGGTCGTGGCTCCTCAACCGGTTCGGCGTGGTGTTCCTCGACGTGCGTCGCCGACGACCGACGCATCACCGCCGGTGCCGCCAGGCCGGTCAACGCCGTCAAGCCACCCGTGACCACGTAGAACCACCCGTGAGCGCGACCAGCGGCGATCGGTTCCTGGAACGCCGCGGGCTCGATCACCAGGAGCAGCCCGAAGGCCAGGGCGAGCAGCCCCAGGAACACGATCCCGTCGGACGCGCCGGGGAACGCCCCGAGCGCCAACAGGATCAGGCCGAACGCCAGCTCGATGATCGCGAGCAGCGGCGTGTAGGCCAGGCCGGCGACGGTCGTGGTGGGCTCGAAGACGTTCTCGATCCCGATGCCGACCCGGAGGAGGGCCACACCCCCTAGCACCACGAAGATGAGTCCGACGACGAGTGCCAGGACCTGCGCCGGGCTCCAGCTACGGCCGCCGGTCTCCACGTAGACGCGTTCGGTGCCTCGGTCGTTCATCAGCGCACCTCCCGATGCTCACGTTGTCATCGAGGGTACGAAGGCCCGTTGACGACCGGACGTCCGTTCGGACCTGGTGTGGCCGTGGACCGTTCCGACCAGTACCGCCCCCGGAGGTAGCGACGCTCCCGACGGTCCGTGATCACACGACCACGGCAGGGTGTCGGATCACGTCTCGTAGGTACCGATGAGCCGGTTCTGCTCGACGATGTGGTCGGAGATATCGTCCAGGAGCTCGTCCCGGGTGAGGCCGGGCTTCAGATCGAGTTCCGTGTCGAGGGCGTACACCCAGAAGTAGTAGTGGTGGGTGCCGTGGCCCGGCGGTGGCTGCGGTCCGCCGTACCCCTCGTCGCCGAAGTCGTTGGTCCCTTCGACGAACTGGCCCCCGCCCCCGCCTGGGACGGCCGTGGTGTCTGCCGGGATCCCGTAGAGGACCCAGTGCGTGAAGCCGCGTGGCAGCGGCGCATCCGGGTCGTGGCAGATCACGGCGAGCTGCTGCGCCTCGTCCGGGACGCCGGACCACTCGAGCGGTGGGGAGACGTCGTCCCCGTCCTTGGCGTGCTCCCGCGGGATCGCCCCGCCCCGCTCGAACGCCGGGCTGGAGACCTGAAGATCACCGATGTTGAGACCCATAAACGCGACCTCCTGTCGACTGCTGCGAACCTAACGGGTGCGGCCGGCACGGCGGACGGACGGATGGGCACGGCGGGCCGGTAGCGTCGCGGCGATGCCAGACCTGCCCGTCCGTGACGTGCTCCCGGAGGTCGTCGCCGCACTGGAGGACCCGGGCCTCGTCGTGCTCGAGGCGCCTCCCGGCGCGGGCAAGACCACCCTGACCCCGCTCGCGTTGCTCGACGCAGGCATCGTGGACGGACGGGTGCTGATCCTGGAGCCACGGCGACTGGCAGCTCGGGCAGCCGCCCGGCGGATGTCGCACCTCGTCGGGGATCGGGTGGGTGGGACGGTCGGTTACGTGACCCGCGACGCGCGTGAGGTCTCCGGGCGGACCCGGATCGAGGTCGTCACCGAGGGGATCCTGACCCGGCGCCTGCAACGCGACCCGTCGCTGCCAGAGGTCGGGATCCTGCTGTTCGACGAGTTCCACGAACGCAGCATCCACGCCGATCTCGGCCTGGCTCTCGCCCTCGAGTCACGCGAGGCGCTGCGTCCGGATCTCCGCATCGGCGTGATGTCGGCCACGCTCGAGGGGGAACGCGTGGCTGCGTTGCTCGGAGACGCTCCCCTGATCCGCAGCGAGGGCCGTATGCACCCGGTGGAGGTCCGACACCTGCCTCGCGAACGTCGGACCGCCCGGATCGAACCGGACGTCGAGGATGCGGTGAGGACGGCGCTCGCGGAGACCGATGCGGGCGACATCCTCGTCTTCCTCCCCGGCGCTGGCGAGATCAGACGGGTCGCGGGCGGACTGCGCGACCAGGTCGGGCGGGACGTCGTCGTCACCCCGTTGTTCGGGGCGTTGTCCCCACAGGAGCAGGACCGCGCGCTGGACCCCGCCCCGCCCGGCACCCGCAAGATCGTCCTGGCGACCGACATCGCCCAGACCAGCCTCACGATCGAGGGCGTCCGCGTCGTGATCGACGCCGGCCTCAGCCGCGAGCCGCGTTTCGACCCCGGGACCGGGATGTCCCGCCTGGAGACGGTGCCGGTCTCGAGGGCGGACGCCGAGCAGCGGTGCGGACGGGCGGGTCGGGTCGCACCCGGGGTCTGCTACCGCCTGTGGTCCCGGCCCGAGCATCACGCTCTCGACGCTCACCCGCGTCCGGAGATCGCGTCGACCGATCTCACGGGCCTCGCGCTGGACACGGCGCGTTGGGGTGCGGCGGATCCGTCGGAGCTGAGGCTGTTGGACCCTCCCCCCGAGCGGCACTACCGAGCGGCCGTCGGGCTGTTGCAGCGCGTCGGGGCGCTCGACGAGGACGGCCGGATCACCGAGCACGGCCACCGGTTGGCCGAGCTTCCGGTGCACCCGCGGCTGGCCCACGCGATGATCCGAGCGAGGGACCTGGACCTCGGCGGTCTCGGCTGCGAGCTGGCTGCGCTCCTGGCCGACCGTGACGTGCTGATCACCTCCTACGAGCGGCCGTCGTCGGACCTCGCGGCGCGGGTGCGCGTCCTGCGGGGTGGGTCACCTCCCGCAGGGGCACGCATCCGACGTGGCACGCTCCACCGTGCCCGCGAACAGGCCCGCCGTCTGCGCGGCGAGCTGGCGGTGGGATCCGACGATCCGCCCCTGGAGCGCACCGGGCTGGTGCTGGCCTTCGCGTACCCCGACCGGGTCGCGGTGCGGCGCGGGACCCGGGGCGCGTTCACCCTCGCGAACGGCCGAGGGGCGACGTTGCCCGACGGTGACGTCCTGGCCGGCGAGGACCACCTCGTGGTGGCTGACGTCGACCGCGGCCACGAGGAGGCGCGGATCCACCTGGCGGCAGCGATCGATCTCGACGCGATCGAACTGGCCCTGAGCGACCACCTGAGGGGCGAGGACGTCGTTGAGTGGGATCGTCAGCGCGGCGACGTCGTCGCGGAGCGCCGCGTCCGACTCGATCGGCTGGTGCTGCGTTCCACGCGGCTTGCGGACCCTCCGCAGCAGGGGGTGGTCGAGGCACTCCTCGTCGGCGTCCGTGACCGCGGGCTGGACCTCCTCCCCTGGGACCGGACCACCCGTGAGTGGCACGCACGCGTGATGTTCCTGCGCCGGACGTTCGGCGCGGACGCCTGGCCGGACCTGTCGGACGCGGCGCTGCTCGACGATCTCGAGGGGTGGCTGGCGCCGTTCCTCCTCCACGCTCGCCGACGTGCTGACCTCGGGCGCGTCCCGCTGCTCGACGCGTTCCGCGCCCAGCTGGGACCCGCACAGCTGGGGGTCCTGGACGAGCTCGCCCCGACGCACATCACCGTGCCGAGCGGGTCCCGGCTGCGACTCGACTACAAGAGCCGCGACGAGCCCGTCCTCGATGTCCGGGTCCAGGAGCTGTTCGGCGCGACCGAGACGCCCCGGGTCGCCGGAGGCCGGGTGCGGGTGACGCTACGGCTGCTATCCCCGGCACGGCGGCCGATGCAGGTCACCGACGATCTGACCGGGTTCTGGGAGCGCGGGTACCCGCAGGTCCGTGGCGAGATGCGTGGCCGCTACCCGAAGCACCACTGGCCGGAGGACCCGCGGACCGCGCGGCCGACGAGGGGGGTCCGGCCCCGCTAGTGGGCGTCCGTGCGTTCGGGGAAGCGACCGGCCTCGACTGCGACGACGATCGCGCGACCGAGCGCGCCCGCGAACCCCGGCACGAGGCCCTCCTCGGCGTGCCCGAAACCCGGGGGCTCCCGCCACAGCGTCGCCGGACCTGCGGCCGCTGCGTGCAGCTTCTCGGCGTGCGACATCGCGAAGAAGTGGTCGTCCTCGCCGTGGACCACCAGGAGCGGCACGTGGATCCGGCCGGCCAGGACCCGCGGGTGGTCGAACGGTTCCCATCGGTCCGGACCCACCAGACGCACGCCGCTGAGCACGCGGAAGCCGATCCGCTTCCACGGCGTCCGCCAGAGGTCGTCGAGCCCAGCCATCGCATCGGTCTCGATGGCACCGAGCTCCGCCGGCGTCGACACGGCGACGACCGCGTCGGCCGGGGTCGCCTGGGCGACGGCGTGCAGGACCGAGGTACCTCCCATCGACAGCCCGACCGCCGTGACACGCTCGTGACCGGCGGCGCGGACCGCCCGGACCCCTGCGTCGACGTCGAGCGCCTCCCGGTCGCCGAGGGTGCAGGCCCCGCCAGACGCCCCGTGCCCGCGGAGGTCCAGCGTCAGGACGTGGACGTGGGCGGCGAGCACGTCCGCGAGGAGCGCGTACGCCGGCTTGCGCCGGTGCGCGGCGAACCCGTGCGCCAGGACCACCGCCGGGGCGTCGCGAGCAGGTCCGGGCAGCCAGGTGGCCACCAGGCGGGTGCCATCCGCGGCCGTCAGGCGGACGTCCCGGTGGGGTGCGCGGAACCCGCCGACCACCCCGCGGACCTCGAGCAGCCGTTGGAGGTTCCCGCGCTCGCGGCGTTCGCGCACCGCGAGCGATCGTTGCTGAGCCGGCATCGGGGATCCCCGGTTTGGCGTTCGGTCGGATGCTAGCCCCGGGGGATCCGGCGCAGCGGGACTACGCTCCGGCCGACTCGATAGAGAGAGGGAGCGACATGGCGAGCGTCCGCACCGTGCTCATCACCGGATGCTCGTCCGGGATCGGACGGGCGTGCGCCGAGCGGCTTCTGGACGCGGGCTACCAGGTGGTGGCCACCGCCCGGGACCCGCAAGACGTCGCCGATCTCGCGGAGCGAGGTGCCGCCACGCATCCGCTCGACGTCACGGACGAGGACTCGATGCGGTCCGCCGTCCGGGCGGTCGACGTGGACCTCGGAGGGGTGGATGCCCTGGTCAACAACGCCGGCTACGGCGAGTACGGGCCCGTCGAGGAGCTCGACATGGCCGCGATCCGGCGACAGTTCGAGACGAACGTGTTCGGGGCGATCCGCCTGATCCAGCTCGTCCTTCCCGGCATGCGCGATCGAGGCTGGGGACGGATCGTGAACATGTCCACGATGGGGGGCCGGATCACGATGCCGGGAGGCGGTGCGTACCACGCGTCGAAGCACGCGTTGGAGGCGTTCACCGACCCGTTGCGGTACGAGGTCGAGCCGTTCGGTGTCGCGGTCAGCCTGGTGGAGCCGGGCCCGGTCCTGACGCCGTGGGTCGATACCGCGGTGGGCACGATCGACCCACCCGGCGACGACGACCCGTACCACAGGTTCCGGTCCGGTCTGCAGGAGCGGCTGGCATCGGGCTACCACGGGCCCATGGCGAGGTTGGCCTCGACCGCCGACGATGTCGCCCGGGTCGTCCAGAAGGCGATCGAGGCCACGCGTCCGCGTCCCCGCTACGTGGTGGGACTGGTGGCACGGGGCCTCATCGCGACCCAGGCGCTGCTCCCCGACCGCGGCTGGGACCTGGCCATGCGTTCCTCCTACCCACGGCCAGAGGGAGGCCGCGGGAGCTAGATCTCCGCCTCCTCGACGTTCATCAGCCGGAGCTCGTGGCCGACAGCCGAGGCGACCGCCGCGACCGGTACGGCGATGATCGCCCCGGGGATCCCGAACGCCGCCGCTCCTGCCGCCACGGCGATGAGGACCATGGCGGGATGCAGCGGCACCTCGTGGCCCATCACGACCGGTTGGAGGACGTGCGCGTCGACCTGCTGGACGAGCACCACCACCCCGAGGGTGAGCGCGGCATCGACCAGCCCGCCGCTGACCAGCGCGACCATGATCGCGACGAACCCCGCGACCGTGGCACCGACCACCGGGATGAAGCCGCCCAGGAACATCAGGACACCGAGCGGCAGCACCAGCGGGACACCGATGATGAGGAGCCCGATCACCGTCCCGATCGCGTCGACCGTCGCGATGACCGCGACGCCACGCAGGTAGCGCGCCAGCACGTCCCAGGTGCGCTCGCCGAGTCGGTCGGCGACCGGCCGGTAGCCGCGCGGGACGATCTCTCGGAACCATCCCACGATCTCATCCCTGTCCTTCACGAAGAAGAACAGGAGCACCAGCATCAGCAGGAACCCGCCGACCACCTCGGCGACCACCCGGCCCCCGCTGACGACGCTGCCGGCGGCACCGCCGCCCTCTGCCTCGCCGCCACCGCCGAACATCCCGCTGATGCTCGAGCGGACATCCTCGGGTGACATCCCGAAGCTGGACAGCCACTGCAGCAGCTGGTCGTAGGCCTGCGAGAGGGACTCCCCGAGCTGGGGGGCGGCGGCGATGAACCGCATGACGATGAGCGCCCCGAGACCGAAGACGACGACGATCCCGCCGACGACCACGACCGAGGTAGCCACCGAGCGGGACATCCCGCGCTCCTCCAGCCACTGCGCGGGTGGCACGAACAGGGTCGTGAAGATCGCGGCGACCAGCACCGCGAAGACCACCAGCCCGATCTTCAGCAGGAGCCAGACCGCGACGTACAGGACCGCGAACAGGACGAGGAGACGCCAGCCGATGCTGGCGGCGGTGCGGAGCCACGACGGGACCTCGACCGGTGGTGCCTTCAACGTCGCCCCTCGCTCCGCTCAGGTCCCGTCGACGTGCCCCAGCTGCTTGCCGCCGAGGACGTGGAAGTGCAGGTGCGGGATCGCCTGGCCACCCTCCGGGCCGATGTTCGTCACGATCCGGTACCCGTCCGCGATCCCTTGCTCAGCCGCGACGCGCTGCGCCAGGTCGAAGCAGTCCCACAGGACGTCCGCGTCGCTCGCGCTCAGGTCGTCGGCAGAAGGCAGGTGTTCCCGCGTCACCACCAGCACGTGCACCGGGGCGCGCGGGTACTTGTCGTGGAACGCCACGACGGCGTCGTCCTCCGCCACGAGGTCGGCCGGCTGATCGCCAGCGATGATCGAACAGAACAGGCAGTCGTCGGCCACGGTCCGCTCCTCTCCCGACTCTCCGGCAACGTAGTGCCGCCTGCGCAGCCGACGCCGGTGTTTACCCCGGGAGCATGGCCACCGTTCCTCGACGCCGGTCCGCGGGTGGCGTGGCGCAGCACCGGCCACGAGACTGTCCCCATGGCGATCCACGACGAGCAGCGGCGTAGCAGCGACATCGTCGTGTGCGAGAGCGAGACCGCGGCCGAGTTCGTCGTCGTCACGCTCGCCGCGCACGGCGTGTCCGCGCACGCCACCTACGTCCGCGGCCCGTTCCCGTCGATCGACTGGGCGGAGGGCTACGGCGTCACGGTGGATGACGACGACATCGAAGAAGCCCACCGGATCCTGTCGGCACTGTCGGGCAGGGACGACATCGTCACCCTCGACGGGTGAGCACGTCCGCGGCCGGGACGAACGCGTCCGCCAACCCGGCGTCGATCCGGATCGCGGCGTGCCGGTCCCCACGTGTCACCCCGCGGTTCACGATCGCCACGGGCAGGTCCCGCTTGCGAGCAGCCGTGACGAACCGGTAGCCGGACCCGACCTTCAGGCTCGAACCGAGCACCACGAGTGCGCGGGACCGATCGAGCCGATCGAGTGCGGCGGCGAACCGCTCGCGCGGCACGTGCTCGCCGAAGTAGACGACATCCGGCTTGAGGATGCCGCCGCAACAGCGACAGTCCGGTACCCGGAACCCGTCGATCGCCGCTTCGTCGAGCACCACGTCCCCGTCGGGGCGCTCGGCGGTGGGACGCTGCCGGACCGAGTCGCGGAAGCCGGGGTTGAGCACGTCCAGCCGCAACCCCATCTCCAGCCGGTGGCGGCGGTCACCGCACCCGAGACAGACCACCTGGTCGAGCCGGCCGTGGAGGTCGATCACGTCGCGACTCCCGGCGTCGGAGTGCAGACCGTCGACGTTCTGGGTGACGGTCCCGGACAGCAGACCGGCGGCCTCCAGCTCGGCGACCGCCCGGTGTGACGTGTTGGGACGCGCCGCGGCGACCCGCGGGTAGCCGACGTGGCTGCGGGCCCAGTACCTCCGCCTGTCGTCCTCGGACGCGACGAAGCGCTGGTAGGTCATCGGCAGGGCGTTGCGGAGCTTCCCGGTCGGCCCCCGGTAGTCCGGGATCCCCGAGTCCGTCGAGATGCCGGCTCCGCTCAGCACGAGGACGCTCCCACCGGCGAGGAGGTCGACGAGAGCGTCGACCGTGGCGGGAGCGACCTGGGCGGGCACGGCCAGAGGGTACGGCGCGGCTTCCTCGGCGCCGTGGACGGCTAGGTTGTTGAGCAACCCTCAACGCAGAACAGCCGGGGAGCACGCCATGACCAGCACCACCGGCCGCGTCGCGGTCGTCACCGGGGCGGGATCGGGTATCGGCCGGGGTCTCGCCGTGGAGCTCGCCCGTCGCGGGTGCCGGCTGGCGATCAGCGACGTCGACGGGGACCGCTTGGACGAGACTGCTGGGACCTGTAGACGGCGCGGCGCCGACGTGCTGGCCGAAGCCGTCGACGTCTCGGATCGGTCGGCGGTCGAGGCGCACGCAGGGGCCGTGGCCGCGCGGTTCGGCGGGGCACAGCTGGTGTTCAACAACGCGGGGATCGCCTACGTCGGCCCCGCGGCCGTCCAGTCGGCAGAGGACGTCCGACGGGTCATGGATGTGAACCTGTGGGGGGTGATCCACGGCACCCAGGCGTTCCTCCCGCAGCTGATCGCTAGCGGCGACGGTCACCTGGTGAACATCTCGAGCGTGTTCGGCCTGATGACCGTGCCGTCCCACAGTGCCTACTGCGCGAGCAAGTTCGCGGTGCGTGGGTACACCGAGGCCGTCGCGACCGAGATGGCCGCCGGACGGCACCCGGTGCAGGTCAGCTGCGTGCACCCCGGCGGGGTGGACACGAACATCGCGAACGACGCACGCATCGGGTACGCCCACGACCGGGAGGAGCTGCGCCGGTTGTTCCAGCGCGTCGCCCGCACGTCCCCCGGGGACGCGGCTCGCACCATCCTCTCGGGCGTCGAACGCGACCGCGGGAGGATCATCGTGGGATCCGACGCGCGCGCCCTGCACACGATGGTCCGGGTCCTGGGTGGCCGGTATCCACGTGTGGTCGGCGCGGTGATGCGACGGGCCTCGGCGCTCCGGGCGCCGGTCTCCCGCTAGCGACGCCGCCGGCGTCCGCAGAAGGTACGGAAGGACGCACCACCACCCGACCCCGTCGGTTGCAGCACCTACTGTCACGCTCGACGAGCTGGTTGGAGGCGACGTGAGTGACGACGGTTCGGTGGACGCGGCGAGACTGCGGGGCTTCCTCGACGGTCGCTGGGGCTGGGTCCGCGACATGGCCCGGGAGCGGGCGCAGGACCCGCTGTTCCATCCCGTGTACGACCTGCCCACGGACGAGTACCGGGAACGGGTCCTGAAGCAGCTCAAGACCCTGGCCGACACACCCGGGCCGAGGTTGCTGTTCCCCGAGCAGTACGGCGGGGACGGGGACGTCGGCGGCGCCGTGACCGCCTTCGAGTGTCTCGCGTACGGGGACCTGTCGCTCCTCACGAAGGCGGGCGTGCAGTTCGGGCTCTTCGGCGGCGCGATCCTCCACCTGGGCAGCGAGGAGCAGCGTGAGCGCTACCTCAACGACGTGATGAACGCCGAGCTGCTCGGCGCGTTCGCGATGACCGAGACCGGACACGGCTCCGACGTCCAGAAGGTCCGTACCCAGGCGGTGTACGACCCGGGCACCCAGGAGTTCGTGATCGACACCCCAGACGAGGACGCCCGCAAGGACTACATCGGCAACGCCGCCGACCACGGCTCGATGGCGGTCGTCTTCGCCCAACTGATCACGCAGGGCGACAACCGCGGGGTGCACGCGTTCCTCGTGTCGATCCGTGAGGACGACCACGAGGTCCGCGAGGGCGTGACGATCGAGGACTGCGGCCACAAGGCGGGGATGAACGGGGTGGACAACGGACGGATCTGGTTCGACCAGGTCCGGGTCCCCCGGACCGCGCTGCTCGACCGGTACGGGGAGGTCGCGTCCGACGGCACGTACACCAGCCCGATCGAGAACCAGACGAAGCGGTTCTTCACGATGGTCGGGACGCTCGTCCAGGGTCGGATCAGCGTGTCGGGCGCCGCGGTCAGCGCGGCCAAGGTCGCCCTCACGATCGCGATCAGGTACGGCCTCGTCCGGCGACAGTTCGAGAACCCTGCCACCGGCAGGGAGGTCGTGATCCTCGACTTCCGCCAGCACCAACGGCGTCTGCTGCCCGCACTCGCGAAGACCTACGCGCTGCACTTCGCGCAGGAGGCCCTGGTCGAGAAGCTCGACGAGGCGTTCGCCGACCTGGACGCCTACCCCGAGGAGGAGCGGCGCCGCCTCGAGTCGCTGGCGGCGGGGATCAAGGCGACCACGACCTGGCACGCGACCCACACGATCCAGACGTGCCGCGAGGCTTGTGGCGGTGCCGGCTACCTCAGCGTCAACCGGCTGCCCCAGCTCAAGGCGGACACCGACGTGTTCACGACGTTCGAGGGCGACAACACCGTCCTCATGCAGCTCGTGGCGCGCGGGTTGCTCACCGACTTCCGCGATGAGTTCGGTGGCCTGGACACCCTCGGGATGGTCCGCTTCGTCGCGGACCAGGCGGTCGAGACCGTCCTGGAACGCACCTCCGCCAGACAGCTGTTCCAATCGGTGTTCGATGCGGTCGGTCGCGACGAGGAACGCGACCTGCGCGATCGTGAGTACCACCTGGACCTCTTCCAGTGGCGGGAGGGGCACGTCGTGACGGGCGTCGCCCGTCGCTTGAAGAGCGGGATCGATGAAGGGCGTGACCCGTTCGAGGTCTTCAACGAGGCGCAGGACCACGTGCTACTGGCTGCGCGCGTCCACATCGACCGGGTGATCCTCGAGCGGTTCGTCTCCGCGATCGAGCGCTGCGAGGACCCGGAGGTCCAGGAGATGCTCGAGCAGCTCTGCGACCTCTACGCGCTGTCCACGATCGAGGAGGACCGCGCCTGGTTCATGGAGCACGGGCGTCTGACCGCGACGCGTTCGAAGCTCGTGATCCGTGCCGTGAACGAGCTCTGCGCGGAGCTGCGCCCCCACGCCGAGACCCTGGTCGACGCGTTCGGCATCCCCGACGAGGCGATCAAGGCACCGATCGCCCTGGGCGAGGAAGCTCGTCGCCAAGCGGTGCGCGCAGCGACATGAGCGAGGGCGACGCGGGGATCGTCCGCCGCCTGCTCGCATGGCGGCGGGGCGAGGGTGGACCGGGCCGCTTCAACGAGGAGCTCGCCCGGGCGCAGGAGCCCCTGTGGGACGCGCTGTGCCGGTACTACTTCCGCCTCGAGATCGACGGCTGGGAGCGCCTGCCCGACGCGCCGTGCCTGCTGGTCGGCAACCACTCCGGCGGGACGCTGACGATGGACGCGTGGACGCTGCTGTACGCGTGGTGGCGGCACTTCGGGCCCGACAGGCTGCTCCACGGCACCGCCCACGACGTCCTCATGGCGCTGCCTGGGCTCGGCGACTACTTCCGACAGATGGGCGTCCTGCCCGCCTCTCGGGATGCCGTCGGCGAGGCGCTCGGGGCGGGCTACGACGTGGTCGTCTGGCCCGGCGGCGAGAAGGACTCGATGCGGCACTGGAAGGAGCGGGACACCGCCGTCCTCGGTGGCCGTACCGGGTTCGTCCAGATGGCGCTGGAACACCAGGTCCCGATCGTCCCGGTGGCGACGGTCGGGGGCCACGACACGGTCTTCGTGGTCTCCGAGGGTCGGTTCCTCGCGGACTCGCCGCTCGGGAGACGCCTGCGCGCGACGAAGGCGCCGATCGTGCTGGGACCGCCGTTCGGCGTCGCGCTCGAGGTCGTGCCGGCGCACATCCCGCTGCCCGCGAAGATCCGCACCGAACTGCTCGAACCGATCCACCTGGATCACGACCGCCCCGACGACGAGCGCTACCACCAGGAGGTCTACGAGACCGTCAGGGGCTCGATCCAGGCCGGCATGGACCGCCTGGCGAGCAGGCGACGGTTCCCGGTCTTCGGATGACCAGCTCTGGGGCTGGGGCTACGGGTGCAGCACCACCTTGATGGCGCCGTCATCCTTGTCCTGGAACATGTCGTAGGCGGCCGGGGCTTCGCCGAGCGGCAGGTGGTGGGTGGCGAGGTCCTCGGTCCCCAGCGGGTCGTTGTCGCCGGTGACCAGCGGGAGGATCTCGGGGACCCAGCACTTGACGTGGGCCTGCCCCATCCGGAGCCGGATGCCCTTGTCGAACATCTCCATCATCGGCATGGGGTCGGCCGCGCCCGCGTAGACCCCGACGATCGACACGGTCCCAGCCCGCCGCACGGAGTGGATCGCGTCGAGCAGCGCAGACATCCGGTCGAGTCCGGCCTTCTCCATGGCCGTCTCGGCGACGGCGTCGGGGAGCAGTCCGACGCTCTTCTGGATGGCCTGCTCGATCGGGGCGCCGTGCGCCTCGATCCCGACCGCATCGATCACGCTGTCAGGACCGCGACCATCGGTCAGGTCCCGGAGCGCCGCCGGGACGTCGTCGACGTCCGTCGGGTCGACCGTGCGGATGCCGTACCGCTCGGCCATCGCGCGTCGCTCGGGCACGGGGTCGAGCCCGATCACGGGGTCCGCTCCGCGGTGCGCCGCGATGCGCGTCGCCATCTGCCCGATCGGGCCCAGGCCGAACACGGCGACCGATCCACCCTTCGGGATGTCGGCGAACTCGACCGACTGCCACGCGGTGGGCAGCACGTCCGACAGGTACAGGAAGCGCTCGTCGGGGTGCTCCTCGGGCAGCTTGACGGGTCCGAAGTGAGCCATCGGGACCCGGAGGTACTCAGCCTGCCCGCCCGGCACCGAGCCGTAGAGCTCGGTGTAGCCGAACAGACGCGCTCCCTTGCTGTGCTCGTGGACCTGGGTGGTCTCGCACTGGGCGAAGTACCCCCGCTCGCACATGAAGCAGTCCCCGCAGGAGATGTTGAACGGGATCACGACGCGGTCCCCGACCTGGACGTGCTCGGCCGCCTGATCGCCGACCTCCTCCACGATCCCCATCGCCTCGTGACCCAGGATCGCGCCCTCGGTCAGGTACGGGCCGAAGAGCTCGTAGAGGTGGAGGTCCGATCCGCAGATCGCGGTGGACGTGACCCGGATGACGGCATCCGTCGGTTCCTCGATCCGGGGGTCGGGTACCTCGTCGATCCGTACATCACGCTGCCCGTGCCAGGTGAGTGCTCGCATGGATCCCTCGTCACATCGGCTCGTCCTCACGGTGAGACCCCCCGCGCACCACGGTCGTGCACCGGCCCGGCCGTCCGGACACGCATCGGGTGGATCGCCGATCGTTCGGCCAGTCGACCCACGACGGGTCTGCCTAGGTTCGCAGGCAGGCAGTACCGACCGGGAGGAGCAACCGTGACGGAGCAACGCCGCAACGAAGGGTCGCCGCAGGACGGACCGGAGGAGGAGGACCGTCCTGGGTCCCCCGGCCCCGAACGGCAGGCAGACGGCCAGACGCAACAGGATGCCGGTCTCGACGGTGGCGCCGCGCAGGCCGCCCAGGGCGAGGACGAGCGTGTCGGCACCAACGAGGACGACACAGACGACGCGGGGTGACGGACACCCCGCGGGGCCGTCACATGCGGAGCAGGTCGTGCAACGACACCTCGAGCGCGTCCACGACCTCGACGAGGGTGGCCAGCGTGGGGTTGCTGTGACCGTTCTCGAGCTGGGACGCGCTCGACTTCGCGATCCCGGCCCGGCCGGGAGGTCGTCCAGGGACATCCCGCGGTGCTGGCGCAGCTGTCGGATGTTCGACGACACGAGCGCTCGGGTGGCTGCGAAGCGGGCTGACACTGGCGTGCCTTCGCGAGGCTCCTGAGGGTCACGAGGTACGCGGCTGCCTACGAACCGAACACGACCCTCGGACGTGCTGGAGGCTGTCCCTTCAGATCATGCGGGCGCGCTGCGACTCCGGAAGCTCGACCACCAGCCACGGCTCCTCGCCGTTCGCGATGGCGACCAGCGCAGCCACGGTGTCCTCGACCCCCGCCGTGTAGGTGTCGGGGCGGTCGAACAGCCGCGCGTTGCGTTCCAGCCGCGAGCGGATCCTGCGTAGGTCCCTGTCGGTGACGGTGTACTCCATCGTTCCCCCGATCGACGCGGGCCGATCGTACGCGCACGTTCGATGAAACGAACGGACGTAGGGACAGGTCGAACTCGGACGTGCGGCACCGCGGGGCACCGAAGGAGATGGACCGCACCGGCGGTCGGAAGCGTCGGCGCGTCTCCCCCGGCGATCCTTCGACGAGGCTGGCGAGCATGCTCCACGCGCTGTGGTTGAGCACGGGCGTGATCTTCGTGGCCGAGCTCGGCGACAAGTCCCAGCTCATGGCGCTCGCCTTCGCCGCTCGCTACCGGGCGTGGCCCGTCCTGGCGGGGATCACCGTTGCGACCGCGATCGTGCACGCTGGCTCCGTCGCCCTCGGCGCGGCGGTGGCCGGCGCCCTTCCGTCCGCGACGATCAACGTCGTCGCCGGGATCGCGTTCCTCGGGTTCGGGGTCTGGACCCTCCGGGGGGACGAGTTGTCAGCGTCCGACGAGGACCGGGTCAAGCGGGGCGGGAGGTCGGCGTTCCTCGCGGCGGGGATCGCGTTCTTCCTGGCAGAGATCGGCGACAAGACCATGCTCGCCACGATCACGCTGGCCTCGCGCTACGAGGTCTGGGGTACGTGGATCGGCTCGACCGTCGGCATGGTCGCGGCGGACGCACTCGCGATCGTCGTCGGCGCGGTCATGGGTAGCCGCCTCCCCGAGCGCGCCGTCCGGTACGTCGCGGCCGCCCTCTTCGCCGTCTTCGGAGCACTGCTCATCTGGGACGGGATCAGCGCCTGAGGCGAGCTACGCCCTGGGGTCGTCCTGCGGGACGCGTCGCCCGAGCCGCACGAGCGCGGCCGCCCCGATCGCCCCGGCGACCAGCGTCGCGACGAGCACGCCGATCTTGGCCTCGTCCAGCTGCGGTCCGGTGAACGTGAGGTCGGAGATGAACAGCGAGACCGTGAAGCCGATCCCGGCGACCGGCGCGAGCGCACGCGCCTGGCGCAGATCCACGCCGAGGGGGAGCTGGCCGCGGCCCGACCGCACCATGGCGGTCATCGCCCCGCCGATGCCGATCACTTTCCCGATGACCAGCCCGGCGACGATCCCCCACACGATGCGGCTGCTCGCGGCGGCCCGCAGGGTCTCGGCGGACAGGGATACGCCCGCGTTGGCGAGGGCGAACAGGGGCAGGACCACGTAGCTGCTGAGGGGGTGCAGTCGGTGCTCGAGCTCCTCCAGGACGGGGCGATCCTCGAACGGTTCGGCCGGCGTGATCAGGCCGAGCGCGACGCCCGCGATCGTGGCGTGGACCCCGGATTCGAGGGTCGCGAACCACGCGACGATCGCGATCGGGACGTACCACCACGGTGAGGACAGGCGCAGCAACCGCAGGAGCGGGATCATCAGCATGGCTCCGACGGCGACGGCCAGCCACGCTCCCGAGATCCCCTTCGAGTAGGCGATCGCGATGATCAGGATCGCCCCGATGTCATCGGCGATCGCGATCGTGAGGAGCAGCACCTTCAGGCCGGCGGGCAGGCGCCGCCCGAACAGCGCGACCACCCCGAGTGCGAACGCGATGTCCGTGGCCACGGGGATCCCCCACCCGGCGGTCGCGTCCGTCCCGGCGGTCACGGCGAGGTAGAGCGCGGCGGGGATGGCGAGTCCGGCCAGCGCCGCGGTCACGGGCAGCGCGACCGCCTTCGGGTCGCGCAGGTCGCCCACCGCGACCTCACGCTTGATCTCGAGGCCGACGACGAAGAAGAAGATCGCCATCAGCCCGTCGTTGACCCAGTGCTGCAGGTCCTCGGTGACGGCCCACGATCCCGTCCCCAGCGTCAGCTCGGCGTGCCACAGCTGGTCGTAGAGGTCCGCCAGCGGGCTGTTGGCCCACACCAACGCAGCCACCGCCGCCACGAGCAGGACGACCGCGCCGCCCGCCTCGGTCCGGAGGAACGTGCTGAGGGGACGCAGCCGACGGAGGGCACGGCGCGATCGTCGGTCGACGGGCATCTGGTTCCTAGTGGTCGTCGAGGTAGCTGTGGTGCGCATCCGCCGGCGCGGTCGACGGGTCGGACACCTCGAGGTCGGAGGACGGCTGCTGATGCGCCGGGTCCGGGGCGTGGTGCTCGTCGGTGGGGTCGCCACGGCGGTCTGCGCGGAGGGAGGCGACGATCGCGACCGTGAGGATCGCCGCGATGATGACCAGAGAGACCGCCACCGGCAGGTGGTAGACGTTCACCACGAGCATCTTCACACCGACGAAGCCGAGGATCCCGGCGAGGCCGAGGTCGAGGTACCGGAAGCGCCCCGCCATCCCCGCGAGCGCGAAGTACAAGGCGCGCAACCCGAGGATCGCGAACGCGTTCGACGAGAAGACGATGAAGGGTTCGCGGCTGACGGCGAGGATCGCGGGCACCGAGTCGATCGCGAACATCACGTCGGTCGCCTCGACGAGCACCAGCACGGCGAACAGCGGCGTGGCCAGGAGGACCCCCTCACGACGCGTGAACATCTTCTGGCCGTCGTACTCGTTCGTCGATGGCACCACCCGCCGCACCAGTCTGAGCACGGGGTTGTTCTCCGGGTGCACCTCGGTCCCGCGGTGCCGGACCATCTTGAAGGCGGTGAGCAGCAGGAACGCGCCGAAGACGTAGAGGAGCCACGAGAACCGATCCAGCAGCGCGACGCCGGCGAAGATGAAGATCGCCCGCAGCACGAGGGCGCCGAACACGCCCCAGAACAGCACGCGGAACTGGTACTTCGGGGGTACGCCGAAGTAGCTGAAGATCACCGCCCACACGAAGACGTTGTCGACGGACAGGCTCTTCTCGATCAGGTAGCCCGCGTAGTACTCACCTGCAGCCTGGGTGCCCTGCCACCACCACATGACCAGCCCGAACGCCAGTCCGAGACCGATCCAGACGGCGGACTCGATGAGGGCCTCCCGGAAGGACACCTCGTGGGGCGTTCGGTGCACGAGGAGCAGGTCGAGGAGCAGCAGCGCGACCACCCCGCCCGCGAGCGCGGCCCACACCCATCCGGGCACCGCGATGTCGACGAAGCCGCCGGCGGAGGGCGCGGCGGCGAGCAGGTGCGTCATGGCGGGGGACTCCACGGGGTTCTAGGCCGGATCGCCGGCGACGGTACTGGAGCGGAACGAGGCAGCCGCAGCACGAAGCCCCCCTGTCCGTAGGTGAGATCGCCGCCGTGCGCCCGTGCGACCCCGCGGGCGATTGGCAGCCCCAGCCCGGAGCCGCCCCGATCATCGAGGGTGACGAACCGCTCGAAGACCCGTTCGCGATCGGCCTCGGCGACCCCCGGACCGTCGTCCGCGACACGGAGCTCGAGGTGTGAGTCCGTGACCGTCAGGTCCACCTCGATCCGGGCGGCTGCGTACCGGCGGGCGTTGTCGAGGAGGTTCGCCACTGCCTCACGGACGCTGGCCGTCTCCAGGTCGGCCGACGTGCCGTCCGACGACGTGATGTCGACGCGGACATCGAGACCCGGAGCGATCTCGCGGGCGCGGTCCGCCTCGACCCGCACGAGCGACGCGACGTCGACGTGCTCGCGGACGACCTCGGAGCCACGGTCGAGCTGCGCCATCCGCAGGAGCGACCTCACGAGCCGTCCCACCCTGGCGGACTCGCTCGCCAGGTTCGACAGCAGGCGGTCACGGTCACGGTGATCGGGATCACGGAGCAGCGTCTCCACCGACGCACGGATACCCGCGATCGGGGTCCGCAGCTGGTGCGCAGCGTCCGCGAGGAACCGGCGGCTGCGGGTCTCGGCACGACGTGACTCCTCGAGCGCGCGTTCGAGCTCGTCGAGCATCTCGTCGAACGCCGCGGCCATGCGCCCCAGCTCGGTGTCGGTCCGGTCGGGGTTCAAGCGTCCACCGTCCCGCCCCGACCCGATCCGTCGCGCGATCTCGACGATCCGGTCCAGGGGTCGCAGCACCACACGGGACATCCGCGCGAGCACCACGACGGACAGGGCGACCGCGACGAGCGAGCCGACGAGCTCGAGCAGCAGCACCCGACGGAGGGTGCCGTCGACGCCCGATCGGGATGCCAGGACCGTGATGGTCCCGCCGTCCGGCAGCGCACGTTGGAGCGTCCCCGACGAGTCGGGGTCGATGGTCGCCTGTTGCCCCGGAGGCAGCTCGACGAACCGTCGCGTGGCGGGGTCCGCGACCAGCTCCTCGCCGCTCGGCATGCGGAGCACCGCCGGAATGCCGATGCTCGTGAGGCGCTGCACGAGATCACGGGGTGGCAGCTGCCGGGCGAGCTCGACAGACAGGTCTGCCCGGGCGACGAGCACGTCGTGCAGGTTGTCCTCGAGGCGATCGCGCAGCGACAGGTACACGAAGGCGTCGAGCGCCACGACCAGCACGGCGACGATGGCGACCGCGAGGATCGTCATCCGGCTCCGGAGCGATGGGGTCTTCACTCGTCGCGCAGCACGTAGCCCACCCCGCGCACGGTGTGGATCAGCCGGTCGCCGTGCGCCTCGAGCTTGCGCCGCAACGAGCTGATGTGGACCTCGACGAGGTTCGGGTCGTAGGCGTCGAACTCCCAGACGAGGGACAGGAGACGCTCCTTGGACAGCACCTGACCTCGGCGATGACCGAGCTCGACCAGGAGGTCGAACTCCGTACGCGTCAGCTCGACCTCGTCCTCCCCACGGATCACGGTCCGGGCCGCTTCGTCCACGACGAGGTCCGCCGCCTGCCAGGTCTCCGACCGGAGCCGCCCCACCCGTCGGAGCAGGACACGGATCCGAGCGACGAGCTCGGCCATCGAGAAGGGCTTCGCGAGGTAGTCGTCGGCACCCGCCTCGAACCCCTCGAGGCGCTGGTGCACCTCGTCGAGGGCGGTGAGGAACAGGATGGGCATCTGGGACGACGCGCGGATCCGACGGGCCAGCGCCAAGCCGTCCGGCCCGTGCGGGAGCCGGATGTCCAGGACCGCGACGTCCGGTCGGAAGGAACGCAACGTCTCCCCGAGACCGCGGCCGTCTGGGAGCGCACGGACCGTCCAATCCTCGTCACGCAGCGCGACCGTGACGGCGTCCCGTACCGATCGGTCGTCCTCGACCACGAGCACGCGCGGGGGTTCGGCCAGCATGGTCGCCCCATCCTACGAACCCGGTGGCCCCCCGTCCCGCGGCGTCTTCAGCTGACCTTCAGCTGACTCCAAGCCGCTCTTCAGGTTCACGCGATGTAATGAGGTGCCCCGCCCATGGAAGCGAGGTCGTGAACGCGACCGCACGTTCGGTCCTGGAACTGGTCGCACGGTTGTTGGAGCGGCGACCGCCGCGGACGCCGGGGGCGACCTCCCCGCCCCGCACGCCGGCCGAACCTGGCTGGCACACCGTCGCTCGGTGCGGGGCCCTCCGGACGAACGGTCGATCACATCCCGCCCGACATCCTTCGTGGCACCGCTGCCACACGTCCCCGACCCGGGTCCCCACCGCGCGACCGTCCCCCACGGCGGGTGGTCCCGCGCCCCGTCCCCGGTCGCCGTCCCAGGGCATCGGGCACCAGGTCGCGTCGGTCATCGCCCTGCTGGCGGTACCGGCGTGGCTCTACCTGTGGCTGGGATCCCAGGTGGATGCCCCCCGGGTCGTGATCTTCGTCGTCGGGTACGTGCTGCTGGGCATCGCGTTGACGGGCCCCCGATCGGACACCGAACGGCGTCCGATGTCCCGCAGTAGTTGACCGGGAGCGACGCTTGACGGCCTCGTTCGCACCACCGGTGATCGCCGCCGCCGGGACGCTGGGGTTCGACCTGGTGAACCTGCTGCTGGTCCTCGTCGCCGCATGGACGGCGGGGCGGCTCGCCGTGCGCATCGGCTACCCGGCCGTGCTCGGCGAGCTCATCGCGGGGATCCTCCTCGGGCCACCCCTCCTCGGCGTGCTGAGCTCCGGCGAGGGACTGGCGGTGCTCGGGAACCTCGGGGTCGTCCTGATGATGCTGTACATCGGGACGGAGATCGATCCCGTCGACCTCAAGCGCGCGTCCTGGCCCGGGCTGCTCGCCGCGGCGGGGGGCTTCCTCGTGCCGTTCGGGCTCGGGCTCGCCGTGGTGCTGATGTTCGGCGGGACGCTGCTCGCGGGCCTGTTCGTGGGCATCGCCGTGGGCGTGACCTCACTCGCCACGAAGTCGCGGATCCTCGTCGACCTCCGCCTGCTGGACACACGCATCGCCTACGTACTGATGGCCGCCGCACTGCTCTCGGACACGGCGACCTTGGTCGTGTTCGCGGCCATCATCGGGTTCGTCGAGCTGGGCGGGTTCGATCTGGCGGGTACCGCCACCGTGGCGGGCGAGGCGCTGGCGTTCTTCGGCGTCACGACCGCGATCGGGGTCCTGGTCCTACCCCGCCTCGGCCGCTGGCTGCGGGAGCGTGGGAACGACGACAAGATGCTCCGCTTCGGGGTGGTGGTCGGTATCGCGTTGCTCTTCGCCGAGCTCGCTGAGCTGGCGGGCCTCCACGCGATCCTCGGCTCGTTCGTGGCCGGCATGTTCCTCCGTGAGCCTCTGCTGCAGGGTCGCGACGGACGCGCGGTGAACCACCTCATCGAGGACATCTCGATCGGGTTCCTCGCCCCGGTGTTCTTCGTCACTGCCGGGTTCGAGATCTCGTTCGCGGTGTTCCGGACCGACCTCGCCCTGCTGCTGTCGATCCTGGTCGTGGCCGTGGTCGGCAAGATCGTCGGCACGGCCCTGTTCTACCTACCGACCGGGCACGGCTGGCGCGAGGGCGTGACGGTCGGCGCCGCGATGAACGGCCGGGGCGCCGTGGAGATCATCGTCGCCGGGATCGGCCTGGAACTCGGTCTCATCTCGCGCGAGATCTTCACGATCCTGGTGTTCATGGCGATCGCCACGACCGCGATGGTCCCGATCCTGCTGAAGTGGGGCGTGGAATGGCTCCGCCGGCACGGCGAGCTGGCTCGGAAAGAGGCCCAGCGGCGCGACATCATCATCATGGGCGCCGGTCCGGTTGCGCGCGCATACGCACGCCAGCTCGGCGATCTCCGCGACGTGCGCCTGATCGACCGCAACCCCAACCGGTGCGCGAGGGCTCGGCGGGCCGGTCTGCACGCGATCCTCGGTGACGCCATGGATGAGGACACCCTCGAACGGGCCGGCGCCGGGCGCGCTGAGCTCTTCCTCGCGCTCACCTCGAACTCCGAGATGAACGTGCTGGCCGCCCAGGAGGCACGAGAGGAGTTCCTCGTGCCGAACATCCACGTCGCGATCCACCACGAGCCCACCGGCTCGCTCGCACGCAAGCTCGAGCGCGTCGGCGCACAGCCCATGCTCGACGGTGCCCTCGACATGGACCTCTGGGACCAGTGGGTCGCGACGGGACGGGCACGGCCGGTGGAGATCCTCGTCAGCGGCGATGACAACAGCGAGCTCGAGACCCGACTCCGTGGCGGGCGCAGCGGGCTGCCACTGACGGTCCGCCGCGATGGCGACACCGTCCCGTTCCCGCTCGTCGACGCGCTCGAAGCAGGCGACGAGGTGACCGTCCTCGCGCTCACGGACGACGAGCCGGACCCCGCCGACACCCCCGCGTTCCCGTCCGCGACGCCGGTGTGAACCGCGTCCGCGGGGAGGGCGCGGGGCACCACAGGCCGGGTCGTAGGGACGCCGTCACGACCGCTGGTACAGGGGTAGACGCTCGCAGCCCACTACCGTTCGCTTCACAGAACGCGAGCGGGAGGGACCGAGCGATGACGGCGGGGCACGATGAGCACGTCGACCGACTGACGTCCCTCGCGGTCGGGCTGGCCTTCTCGAACGGCGACCGGGATCGGTCGGTCGACGAGCTCGTACGCACCGCGGAGGGGGATCCGAGCGTGCTCCGCGCGGCCTGCGGTCGGGTCGTGGGGCTACCCGTCGGTGACGCTGCGACGCATCAGGCTGCGGTCGATCTGTTGAGCGAGGCCGCACACCGCTGCGAACGGGACCGTGCCGAGGCGTGACTCAGGATCGGCCGTGACCGCGGATCCCCTCACGACCCGCGGTCCACTTGGCTGGCACGCCCGTGGCTGCCCACCTGCCCGTCCCGCGGCGCGGGGTAGGAGACGAGCAGCTGTCCGGAAGCTCGACCGCCGATCGGCTCCATGACGTGATCGACGTGCGCTCGGTAGGTGACGGCATCGCCAGGCTCGAGCTCGACGACCTCCGTCACCGGACCGACGCGCATCCTGCCGCTGTGGACCATCACGTGTTCCACGGCTCCTGGAGCGTGCGCATCGAACGCGTCGTCCTGTCCGCGTGCGTAGTCCAGCTCGTAGATCTCCACGTGACCCTCGGCTCGGAAGCCGTCCAAGGGCTCGCGGTTGGCTGCGGGCCTCCCGGTGTCGTTGCGCCGTTCGATCCCCAGGATCAACGGTCCTTGGGGCCCGGCTATCAGCTCCGCGGTGGCCACGCGCATCGCTCGAGCGATGCCGTTCAGGGTCGCCAGGGTGGGGTTGCCTCGACCTGCTTCGAGATCGGACAGGGTCGACTTCGCGACGTCCGAGCGACGTGCGAGATCCGACAACGACATGTCCTGGGACTCCCGCGTCCTGCGGATCCGGTACCCCAGCTCGCCAGCGTTCGCCGCGTTCCCGTCAGCCATCTTCACCCTACCCCTCACGTTCCTGGTACACGACCATGCCTCACAGGGCCGGTCCGTGGGTCCCCCACCCCGGTCGTCCGACGTCCGGTGCCCGAACGGTACGTACGACGGCGCGCCGACCCGGGACGATCACGACCGCTGACCGTGGACGTAGACGGCCGCCGACCCGTCTCGCGACCCCACGATGACGGTGTTCTTCCCGTTCGTCACGATCGCCGACGGCGTGGCGCCGGGTGCGTCCAGGCCGGAGGCCTCGACGGGTTCCCAGCTCTGCGCGTCCTTGCTGGTCCACGCCGCGAGCGTGGGGCTGCCGGACTCGGTGCTCGTCCCGACCAGGAAGATGTGCCCGTCACCGCTGTCGACCAGGCCCGCCGCCTCGGTACCGTCCTCGCCCACCGTGGCCGTTCTCCACGACGTGACGTCATCGAGTTCCGCATCGAGACGGCTGATGACCCGGACCGGCGAGCCGTCGGATCCCCCGTCGAGCACGACCACCATGCCTTCCTGGCGCCACGGCATGACGTCACGCACCATCGCGGTGGCATCGGGGACCTCGTCTGGCAGCGGCGCCCGGCGCCAGGTCACGCCGTCGGATGAGGTCCAGACCGGGTCCACGCGCTGCTGACCGGAGCCGTCACGGCCCATCGCGACCAGGCCGTCGCCACCCGGGGCCACGACGTACATCGACTGGTCGTCCGTCGCGTCGGTGGTCGTCGGGGCGACGATCTCCCACACACGTCCGTCCGGCGACCGCCAGACCGAGGCCCGGTTGCCGTCGTCGATCGAGCGGGCCCCGACGGCTATCCACGAGCCGTCCTCGGACACGGTCACGTCGTTGACGCGTCCAGCGAGGAACACCTCATCGTCGTGGGGCACCCGTTCCCAGTTCGTGCCCTGATCGTCGCTGACCCAGAAGGCGACCGGGCCGTCCTCGGACGGCCCACCTTCGTGTCCTGCCACGACGATCAGCTTCTGGTCCGTCGAGACCGCGGTCATCACCGCGTGGTCGCCGCCCGCGGCGAGGTCCCCGAGCGCCTCGTGCTGGACCCGATGCCAGTCGTGACCGGAGGTGGAACGCCACATCGCCGGCAGGTGCCCCCCGCCTTCCTCGACGTGACCGATCGCGAGGAAGCCGTCCGTGACGCTCGTGACGTCGGCCATCACCGCGCCCTCGGCCCCGTTCACCGTCGCGGTCGACCAGCCCTCGGTCAACGCTGAGGGCCGCTCGGGGTCCAGCGTCGTCGCGAGCACCGCCGCTACCGCCAGTAGCGCGAGCACCCCCAACGTGATCGGACGCCACGCACGGTCCCTCATCGACCCCCCTGTGCCCCGGATCGTCGCCTGATGATGGCAGGGTCGCGGAGCACGCGTCGCCCCGCCCCCCGTCCGTACGTTCGGCCCCGTCGAACGACGGGGGGTCTCGCCCCACGTCCGCTGCACGTGCTGGTTACGTCACCGGTGACGTTGACGAGAGGCAGCGCGGTGAGCGACGCGGCACCGTTCCGTCAGGTCCGGCCGCCGGACCGGCGCGATTCCGTCCACGCCGACCGGTCCGAGGAACGCGCCTTCGTGTCGGTGCTGTCGGAGTCGACGGCGCTCCTGACCGAGGAGGGCATCGATCACGTCGTCATGGGTGGGGTGGCCGTGGCCGCGCTGGCGCGTCCCCGTTGGACGCACGACGTCGACCTGTTCGTGCGGCCGGACGATGCATCCCGTGCTCTGCAGATCCTCCACGAGGCCGGGTACGAGACCGAGAAGACCAACCCGACGTGGCTGTTCAAGGGCTGGAAGGACGACGTGCTCGTCGACCTCATCTTCCGCAGCGAGGGCGGCTACTACCTCGACGAGAGCATCCTGCAGCGCGCACAGACCGTCGACTTCAAGGGGGCGAGCTTCCGGGTGCTGCCTCCGGAGGACCTGCTCGTCATCAAGGCGGCCGCCCATCAGGAGGACGCGCCGTACCACTGGTTCGACGCCTTGGCCCTCCTCGCGAGGCAGCGCATGGACTGGGACTACCTGCTGGAACGGTCGCGCCGGGCGGTCCGGCGGGTGCTGAGCCTGCTGGTGTACGCGGAGTCGATAGACACCGCGGTGCCGCCGGCGGTCATCGATGCGCTCACGCGCTACGAGCACGGCACGGCGCAGACGCCGCTCGGGTCGGACCGGTCGTCCCGCGGCGAGGCGGACCTCGAGGCCGAATCGATGCGCGAGCGGCTGCGCGAGCATCCGGCGGTCGGTGAGCTCGATCTCGAGCTGTCGATCCGTGGGTCGTTGCTGGTCATCGAGGGCGAGGTGACGACCGCCGAGCGGCGACAGCAGATCCAGGACGCAGCGCGGGAGCTGTTCCCCGGTCGGTCGATCGACAACCGACTGCGTGTGCAGGACGCCGAGGGCGACCCCGACGTCGAGCAGCTCTGATGCGTCTCGCGGCGGTCGGAGACATCCACATCGGTCGAGACGCGGCTGGCACGTTGGCCCCGTCACTCGATCGGCTCAGCGAGCGGTGCGACGCGTTCCTGCTGGCGGGCGACCTCTCCCGACGGGGTCTCCCAGAGGAAGCGCGGACGCTCGTGGGCGAGCTCGAGGGCGCCGACGTCCCCACCGTGGCCGTCCTGGGCAACCACGATGTCGAGAGTGGCCGCCAGGAGGAGTTCCGTGCGATCCTCGAGGACGCCGGCGTCACCGTGCTGGAGGGCGACTCGACGGTGATCGAGACCTCGTCCGGTCGCGTGGGGGTCGCCGGCACGGTCGGGTTCGGCGGTGGTTTCCCGGGCGCCACCTGCGCGGACTTCGGGGAGCCCGAGATGAAGGCGTTCGTCGCCAGGAGCAGGCGGCTGGCGGGTTCCCTGCGGGACGCGCTGGACGGGCTCGGGGACGTGGACCGGACGGTCGTGTTGACCCACTACGCGCCGATCCGTGAGACGCTGGTGGGCGAGCCGCTCGAGATCTACCCCTTCCTCGGCAGCTACCACCTGGCCGAGGTGATCGACAGCGCGCCGGTGGACCTGGCGATCCACGGCCACGCCCACCACGGCAGTCCGGAAGGGACCACACCTGGCGGCGTCCCGGTCCGCAACGTGGCCCGGCCGGTGATCGACGCGGTCTACCGGATCTTCGAGTGGTCGACCGCCACCTGACTCAGCCCTCGGAGGACGCCAGTTCCGAGGACGGTGGCATGTCGTACCCGAGGATCCGTTGCACGGCGCGTTCCGCCGGGGACAGCCGATCGATCGTGCCGTCCTCGCCGTCCCAAGCATCGTCGAACCGACCGAAGCGGTACGCCTTCGGTACCCGCGGATCCACGTAGCTCGAACGCGCGACCGCCCGGGTGTTGCCCAACCGTTCCGCGACCGCATCGATCGCAGCCAGCACGTTGACGTCGGTACCGGACCCGTCGCCGGGAGGACCCAGTTCCCGCAACGTGCCGGCGGCGACGACGGTCCCGCCCCACGTCCGGAAGTCCTTCGCGGTCAGATGGTCCCCGGTGACCTCGCGCAGGAAGTCGTTGATCTGTCCCGAGTCGACGTGTCGCCAGCCGCTGCCGTCGTCGAAGGAGAACAGCCGCTGGCCGGGGATCTCCTCGCACCGGAGGAGCTGTCGGGCGAGCCGGCGGTGGCGCAGCTCGACCTCGCGTTCCTGTCCGGACTTCCCGGGGTACGAGAAGCGGATCCGGTTGCCGTCGACCTCGAGGTGTCCTCGCTCCAGGGTGGTGAGCCCGTGTGCCCCGCTGGTACGTACGTACCGGTCGCTGCCGATACGGATCAGGGTCTCGTCGAGCAACGCGACGACCAGGGCGTGCATCTTGGCGCGGGTGAACCGCCGGACGCGCAGACGCTCGTCGACCGCGTCCCGGATCGTGGGCAACGCCTCGGAGAACGCCTCCATCCGGTGGAACTTCGTCGCGTCGCGGACCTCCCGCCAGTGCGGGTGGTACAGGTACTGCTTGCGGCCAGCGTCGTCGCGACCGGTGGCCTGCACGTGACCCTTCGGCTCGAGGCAGATCCAGACGTCGGTCCACGCCGGCGGGATCGCGAGACGCTCCGCACGCGCGCGATCGGGGTGGTCCTTCGGGACGGTCGTCCCGTCAGGGAACCGGTAGGTGAAACCCGATCCCCACGGCAGCCTCGCGATGCCAGGCTCGTCATCGCTGACGTAGACCAACCCGACCGCGGTGGCGTGGTCATCCGGGGTCGAGTCAGCAGGCATGTTCGACACGACGGGCAGGACCCGTGTGACGGTGAGCTCGTCCGTGTCGAGTTCGTGATCCACGCCTCGTTGGTACCGGTGGATGCCGGGCACCGTGCGTCCGACCGGCCAGGCGGACATCCCCCCGTGCGCCTGTGAGGGCATCATCGACGCGTCACCGACGGCGGAGACGACGATCGCTCAGACGTTCCGGTTCCAGGTATCCCCCACGTACGCACCCGTCCTCCTGGCGTGGGGCGTGACCACCAGCCGCGCGACGGTCGAGGTCGACGAGCGACGCCTGCGTGCGCGCTTCGGGTTCTTCCGGGTCGATACGCCGACAGCGAACGTGGCAGAGGCGACCGTGCGGAACGGGCCGTTCAACGCCCTGAAGGCGATCGGTGTCCGCTACTCGTTCGAGGACGGGAGCGTCACGTTCGGATCGGACACCGGACCCATGCTCGAGATCCGCTTCCGACAACCCGTGACGGTCCGGCCACCCGGACTCACCCGTCACCCCGCGCTGTGGGTGAGCGTCGCCGATCCTGACGGGCTCCGCCGCGCCCTCGAGCAGCAGCCGTAGCCGCCGCCCGGCCCGTTCGCGGTGGTCTCCCGTCGCAGACAGGACTCGGGAGCAGCGACGTGGAAACGGTGGGTAGGGACGGCGACGGAGACGGGATGTCGAACGCGCGGCCCCGGATCGATGAGCCTGCTGCGAGCGTGGCACCGGTCCGCAGGAGGCGCCTATCCCTGAGCGCCGCGACGAGGTTCGTCGCTGGAGCGATCCTGGCGGTGACCACGCTCTCCGGGGCGGCCGGGGCGGACATGGTCCGGGACGGACTCCGAGGCGAGACGACGCTCGACATGGTCGCGGCCGGGATGATGTGGGGGTTCGGCGTGCACGAGGTCGCAGCCGGGAGCGTCCTGGCGGGCTCCGTGGTCCTGGTCCTGTGCGGGCTGACCGGGGCGTGTGCCATCGGGATGCTGGCTCACCGGGGGTGGGCGCGAGAAGGTGCCATGCTGATGATGTCCGCCTACGCCATGGTGCTGCTACCGGGTTCGGTCGCTGGCCTGTGGCACCTCGAGCACGCGCCCAACGCCCCGTGGGGTGTCCTGATCGCGTGCATCGAGGTCGCGATCGTGCTCGGGCTGCTGAGCCGCCCGGTCAGCGACGACTTCGCCCACGACGGGTGACGCGCCGTGCTCGCGTCTGCCGTCAGATCCCGGCCCGTTCGAGGGCGTCTGCGGTCCGGCGGAAGCCTCGTGCGGGGATGAGGTGCACCCCGTCGACCGCACCGGAGTCACGGAGGCGCAGCACCTGCTCGATCGCGAGGTCGACGCCGACCGACCCATCCCTCGCGAGGTCGCGGAGCACCGCGTCCGGGACCTGCAGGCCCGGGATCAGCTCGGACAGCCGTCGCGCCATCTTCTCGCTCGCGAGGACCACGACCCCGGCGTACACCTCCCCGGGGAACCCCGTCCGTGCGCGCCAACCCGTCACCGCCTCCTCGTCGAACGAGATCTGCGTGAAGACGAAGTCCGCCTGCCGTTTCCAGTCGGGTAGGTCTCGGGTCACGTCGGCCGTGACACCAACCCGGAACCCCAGCTCTCGCCCCACCGACCGGATCTCGGCCAGCATCTCGCGCACCGTGAGCGCGCTCCGTCGTCCCCGTTCCGGTCGGTCGCCGTAGACCAACAGGAGCTCGTCGACGCCGTACGCGGCCGCCGTGAGCAGGTCCCGCTCGAACCCGAGCAGGTTCCGGTCGCGCGCGTTGAGGCACGCCACCGCGCGGCCGTGCAGGTAGGCGACCTCGTGCGCGACCGCGATGCTCGAGACGGTCGCGCGGCCCAGGTGGCTGTCCGGGACGAGGAACGCATCGCAGGTCCGCCCCAGCACCACGATCTGTTCGCGGACGATCCCCATGTCCCCGGTCGTCGGTGGTTCGATCTCGCAGATGATCTCGAACCCGCCTGCACTCATCGCACGTCCTTCCGAGGGGGTGTCAACCACAGGGAACCAGGGTCACTAGGCGACGGTCACCTCGATGAGGGCCGCGTGCGGTACACGGCTGACCCTGGGGCACACTGGTGTTACTGCGGGTCCGCCGCCAGAGCCTCGTTCAAGGTCAGAGTGATGACGCCGCAGCGCCGCGATGCGTGTAGCACGCTCGTCCATGGACGGGCACGCCCCTGCTACATCAGCTGAAGGAGAAGAGCGGCGGGAGTACCAGGACGACGGTCAGGGCCCACACCGCGATCACCGGGAGGTAGGCCGTCTGCCACCGCTCGAGCCGATGGAAAGTGCTCCGCCCCCTGAGGAACCGGACGGACAGCCAGGCGGCCCCAGCGAGGTTCACGAGGAGGACGAGGTTGAGCCCGAGCGCGGCGGTCCGGTTCGGGGTGAAGCCGAGCTCCCCGATCCTGCCCACCATCGCCCCGAGGACCATGACGTCGAGCACGAGAGCACTGGCGACGGCGACCAGTTGGATGCGGTCCATCCATCCCGACGGGCGGGACGGGTCGCGGGCGGACATCCCGTAGAGGACGAGACCGAGCACGACGACCATCAACGCATCGAAGATGGAGAGGAGCTCACGGTCGAACGCACCCCCCAGACCGGTGGCGGCGTAGACGATCGCCGCGACGGCCAGCATCACCGCGAACAGCGGTGTGAAGATCATCGTGAGCACCGGCGCCATGTTCTCCACGACCTGCTGCTTCGCCTCGACGAGCCACGCGGCCACGATCACGGCGCCCGCCGCGCCAGAGGGGACGACCCACTCGAAGATCCGCTCGGGATCGACACCCGTCGGTTCGAGGATGCCTGCGGTCAGACCCATCAGGACCCCGCCGCCGAGGGCTATCAAGACGTAGTAGATGAGCCACTCGCCGGTGAAACGCACGAAATCCATGCGCCGCTCGTGCGATCCGATAGCGCCCCCCATGTACGGGTAGGCGACGACGAACCACAGCACGATGGGCACGTGGAGGGCGACGAGCGGCTCGGTCACCGAGTCGCCGGAGAACGGGTAGAGGTTGATCACGAGGGCGACGACCAAGAACGGGGCTGCCGTGACCAACCAGCTCCGGGCGCCGAGATCACGCCGACGCGCGAAGTAGCCGGCGAGGAACGGCAACACGAACAGGCTGGCGTTCCGGAACAGCCACCAGGACTCCTCGCCCGGGAACCCGGCCGCCAGGCGCGCGATCTGCACGGTCATGGCCGCTGCGATGGCGAAGAGCACCGCCTCGATCCACCGGGTGCCGGTCCGTCCTCGCTCGTCTCCGTCGGAGAGGAACAGCTGCCGCCAGAGCCTGCCGCTGTGCTCGCGCGCGAACTCCCGGGACAGCTCGTCGAGGCTCCCCATCCTCTTCACCGCGACCAGGAAGGCCTCGTCGGCAGCGAGGCCGGCAGCATCCAGGTCGGCGATCTGGTCCCGCAGGTGGGACTCAAGCTCCTCCACGTCACGGCCATCGACCGCGGGATCCTTCGCCACGAAGGCCCGCCACTCCGCGATCTGCGACTCCAACGGCTCCATCAGGCCTGTCCGAGCACGAAGGGCAGCACGTCGTCGCCACCCCAGACGTCGCCCAACGCCCGCGCGACGGTCACCCACTGGCGCTTGTGCTCCGCGAGCGCGTCGCGCCCCGCGTCGGTGATCGCGTAGTACCTGCGGCGGCGTCCCTCAGGCGGGGTTCGCCACTCCCTGGTCACGTACCCCAGGCGGTGCAGACGGTGGAGCAGCGGGTAGAGCATCCCATCGGTCCACTCGAGGTCACCATCCGAGAGCTCCCGGACGCGCTTGAGGATGCCGTACCCGTAGCTCTCGCCCTCATCCAGGATCGCGAGCACCAGC
Source organism: Actinomycetota bacterium (assembly GCA_019347855.1). Next base: position 18,295 of record JAHWKO010000005.1, on the reverse strand, counting down.
GGCGTCGCCGACGCGGCCACGAGGTCCTTGTCGATGTGCACGGTTCGCCCCTCTCGGAAGATCGAGCAGGGATGCATAGAAGCACAAGGTGCATAGAACGGCAAGGTGTATAGCAGCACAAGGTACCTTCGCTCCGCCCGGCGATCCCCTGGCATCGACGTTGGTCGGTCCGACGCCGGACGCGCGCCTCGTAGGCTCGCCGACGATGGAGACGCTCGCGGCTGCGGTGGTCCTGGTGCTCCTCCACGTGGGCGGCGCCGTTCTCGGGTTCCTGGACCGTGTTCCGCGTAGTCGCTGGCTGTCGGCGGCAGGTGGGATCGCCCTGGCGTACGTGTTCGTGCACCTGCTCCCCGAACTCGCGGAGATCCAGGCCGCCGTGGACGAGTCCGGGGTCGTCGCGGGACTCGAGCGACACGCCTACCTCGTCGCCCTGCTCGGGGTGGCGACGTTCTACGTCCTCGAGCAGTTCGCGCGCCGTTCCCGAGGCGCCGGCGTGGCGACACATGCTGATGCCCCCCGCACCCGTCCTGCGTCCGCGGAGCGCAGGATCGGATGGGTACACCTCGCGTCGTACGCGGTGTACAACGCGATAATCGGGTACGTGCTCGTGCAACGCCACCACGCTCCCGACGCGTCGTTGTGGCTGTTCACGTTGGCCATCGGGGTCCACTTCGTCGTCAACGACCAGGGTCTGCGCAATCACCACGGGGCGCTGTACCACCGGTGGGGCCGTTGGTTCGTGTCGGCGGCGGTCCTCGGGGGCTGGGCCCTGGGACAGGCGGTCGAGTTGAGCGAGGCGGCACTCGGGCTACCGCTCGCCTTCGTCGCCGGCGGCGTCGTCCTCAACGTGCTGAAGGAGGAGTTGCCCGAAGAGCGCGAGAGCCGGCTTCTCCCGTTCCTCGCTGCCGCCGCTGGGTACGCAGCCGTCCTCATCGCCGCGTAGTTGCGCGGTAGCCGAACCGACAGATCCGCCGCGGGTCAGAGGTCAGCGTCCGGCGAGGGTGACCTGTCGGAGGCGCCAGACGGCGGCGGTCAGCAGCACGGCTGCCATGGCCGTGAGCACGGCGAGTTCGGGGACGATCGCGGACGGGCCGAGGTCGCGGCGGACCAGGTCGGCGAACGCACGCGAAGAGCATCAGCGCCCCGAACATGATGTAGGCGCCCTGGAACAGGGCGACGCCGAAACGGCCGAGCGCGATGCCGAGGACGATCTGCCGGGGTATGGGTGGGCGTGGACAACATGCGGGTGACCAGTCCGCGGTTGCGTTCCTGGATCAGCCCCGCGCCCGGTGAGGTCGGGTTGGACCGCCAACGTTCGGGCCGAGCAGACCGTACGTCTCTCCGACGGCGATCGAGAACGAGACGCCCGCCACCGCCTCGAGACCGCCGTAGCGCTTACGTAGACCCGAACAGCGCAGCACCGGCTCCCCGCCTGGCCGGCCAACAGGACTCGTGCGCCGTCAGGGTGCGGGCACCTCGGACGTCACGAGCACCTCCCGGACCGTAGGGCCCCCGCGTGCGCCTCAGACAAGCCCACGATCATCACCCAGGCAAGAGTCCGACACCACAGCAGCGCTCGTCCGGGCAGCGGGACCCAGTAGCGTGACGGGGTCGGTGGTGGAGGAGGCCGCACGTTGACCGACGTACCGGGGATGCGGGACACGTTCGCGCAGCTGCACGCCGCGGACACGTTCGTGATGCCCAACGCCTGGGACGTCGGTTCGGCGCGCATCCTGGTCGCGCTGGGGTTCCCCGCGATCGCCACCACCAGCTCCGGACATGCCGCCTCGCTCGGCCGCCCCGATCAGCACGTCACGCTGGATGAGCTCGTCGATCACGTGGCCGCACTGGTAGCAGCGGTGGACGTGCCGGTCAGCATCGACGCCGAGCGTTGCTTCGCCGAGACCCCGGACGAGGTCACCGACGTCGTCCATCGGCTCGCCGAGACGGGCGCCGCCGGCCTGTCGATCGAGGACTACGACCCCAGCTCGGGCATCGAGCGTCTCGGCGTCGCCGTGCAGCGAGTGACCGCCGCGGCGGAAGCCGCGCACGCCCATGGGATGATCCTGACCGCACGGGCGGAGAACCATCTGTACGGGATCGATGACCTCGACGACACGATCCGCCGGCTCACCGCCTACCGGGACGCCGGTGCCGACTGCGTCTACGCGCCAGGGCTGACCGAGCTCGACGAGGTCGTTCGGATCGTGACCGGGATCGACGCTCCCGTGAACGTGCTGGCCCGCCCCAACGGGCCCGCCGTGCCCCAGCTCTCCGAGGTCGGGGTGCGTCGGGTGTCGACCGGTGGCGCGCTGGCCTTCGCGGCGTACGGCACGCTTGCCTCGGCGGCTCGAGAGCTGTTGAGCACGGGCACGTCCACGTACACCGAGCGATCCTTGACCGCGGACGACCGTCGTGCGGCCTTCACGGAGCATCGCGTAGGCACCTCCGATCGACGTCAAAGCACGTGATCGACGGTCCGCATCGGTGGTTCGCGAGAGCTACAGGATCCGGGAGACTCGGAGGTCAGCCCTCGTCCAGCAACGCGTGGATCTGTTCGACCGCGGTGCGGATGCCTTCCTCCATGCCCATAGCCAGGACCTGCTCGAGGTCCGCGGTGACGTCGTAGACCGACCGGATCGTCATGCGCGTGTGGACGTCGTCGACCATCTCGATCGTGACCTCGGCACGGCTGACGGGCAGGTCGTCGTTGGGCTCGCCGGCATCGTCGGCGAAGCCGTCCTCGAAGACGAGGCGCGCGGGCGGGTCGACCTCCATCACGCGCCAGTAGCCCTTGTGCTCGTCACCTTCGGGTCCGGTCATGTAGTAGCTGACGTGGCCGCCGGGACGCAGGTCGTGATCGACGACGGTTGCCGGGTAGGGATCCGGGCCCCACCACCGCTCGAGCTGACGTGGGTCGGCCCACAGCCGCCACACGCGGTCGGGTGAGGCGGCGAACAGGCTGGTCACAACCAGTGTCGCGTTCTCGAGGTCCTTGGTGATGTCGACGGCGCTCATGGGTGGTTCTCCTGATCTGGGGTGCCAACGGGTCGGGATCCGAGGTCATCCTCGCCGAGCAGGTCGCGCATCCGACCGACGCGGCCGCGCCAGAGCTCCTCGTAGTGATCGAGCACGGCGCGGGCCTCGCGTAGCCCGTCCATGTCGGTGGTCACCACGCGGCGGCGGCCGTCGGGGCGCTTGCGCACCAGTCCGGCCCGCTCCAGAACGGCCACGTGCTTCTGCACGGCGGCGAAGCTCATCGGGTAGCGATCCGCGAGCTCCGAGATGCCGAGGTCCCCGAGCATCGCGCGCGACAGGATGTCCCGTCGCGTGGCGTCGGCCAAGGCGCCGAAGACCGCGTCGGCCCGCTCCTCGGTGATGGTCGTTCCCATATGTACAACCATATGGTTGTACGTCTGAGGAGTCAAGAGGCTGGGACGACATCGAGGGGGCTACGTGTTCATCTTGGTCACGGCTCCGGTTCCGACTGGGTCCAGAACGCGTTGGCTTCAGGCCACGCCCGACTGACGGTCGATCGCGAGGAGATCTGCAGGGTTCACGCGGAGGTCCGAACGAACCTCCGCTGCTCGATGCCGCTTGGGGAAGCTAGTCGGCGTCAGCCCGCCGTCGCCGCGCTGTCGCCGCGAGGCCGGCAAGCCCGAACCCGAGCATCGCGAGGCCTCCGCCCGTGGCCGGCAGGCCTGACTCTTCCTCGCTGCTGGGAGCGGACCCCGGGGTGTCCCCGGTCGGGGCCGGGGCATCGCCGGTCGGAGCGCCCGGTGCGCGGAGACTTGGCCCACTGACCTGGCGCACCGCGAGTGGCAGCGCCACCGCGCCGCCCTGACGCGTGTCGGAGACCGACACGACCGTCATGCCGTCGGCCGCCACCGTGTTGGCGAAGTAGTCGCCCAGCCGACGGTCGATCGCCTGGGCCTGGCAGATCGTGCCTCCGTTGCAGACCGTGCCGGTGTGGACGGGTTCGTTGCTCGCCTGCGTCACCTGGAACCCGGGCACGTCGGAGCCCTCGCACCCCAGCCCGGTCTGCGTCAGGGCCACCATGACGTTCCAGCCCGCGTCGGCCTCCTCTGGGTCGTTGGACTCGATCGGCGTCTCGTGCTCGAGCCAGGTGACCGACACGTTGCCGGCGTCGCCTACCGCGACCCAGGGCCAGAACGCGAACTCCGGACCCTGGTTCACCCGGACCGGGGTCGACCAGGTCACGCCGCCGTCCTGGCTGGCGCTGTACCAGATGCCCTGCTGGCGACCCTCGCCGTTCTCGTCCCACACCACGTAGAGGTTGCCGTCGGCGTCGATGGCCGGGGTGGGCCCGATCGACGAGACATCGAAGTGCTGGTCCGCGATGAGGTGATCGGTGAAGGTGACGTCCGGTGGGGTCTCGTTGCGGGCCTTGGCGAACACGCGCATGCCGATGGTCTGGTCCCCGAGGTCCTCGTTGTACTCGTGGATCTGGTACAGCGCTCCCGTGGTCTTGTCGATCACGATCTCCGACGACTGCTGGCCGCCCATGCTCTGCCCCTGCGAGAAGGTCTGACCGCCGTCGGTGGACTTGTACAGGCGGTTGTCGATCGAACCGGTCAGGGGCTCGCCCGCGGACGGGGACCCACCGCCGAACGTGTTGCCGACGAACCACAGCACGTCCTCCTGGTCAGCCTCCATCCACTGCCGGTCCGTCATGGAGATCCCGATGACGTTCTGCAGCGTCCAGGTCCGGCCGGAGTCCGTGGACTTGCTGAAGGCGATGTTGGCGAGGTTGATCTCGCTGATGAAGACGTTGCCGGCGCTGTCGATCGCGAACTCCGGGTCCGAGAAGCCCGAGTTGGGCAGTCCCGACGACAGGTCGGCGTTGATCGGCGTGCGGGGGCTGAAGTTCCACGTCTCGCCGTCGTCATCGCTCCAGTACTGGTAGGTCTGACCCTCGTAGTTCTCGAGGAAGGCCGCGGTCTGCGGATCGGGAGCAGCCGGACCGTAGAAGTGCGTGGTGCCGGCGTGGCTACCTCACAGGAGGGTCCCGTCCGGGTGCGTGACGATGATCGGTTCGCCACCCGCGCGGGTCTCATCGATGTATGCCATCTCGAACTCGGCGGCCTCGCTCGGGGCCGTGCAGGCCTCCTGAGCCGATGCCGGCGCGGATCCGAGCACCGGGGTCACCGTGAGCACCAGCCCCACGGCGGCCACCGCAGCAGCCAGAAGACGGGCAGCTCGGACGGGTCGTGCACGGCCCACAGGATCCTCCACGTAGCGGTCGGGTCAGACTTCGCTACCGACGACCCCGACTCCTGCCGTCCGTTCGGACCGGGCTCCGACGCAGCGGTGAAGGCGTTACGCGGCGTCGTCCGGCTCGTCGTCCGGGGCCGCCAGCAGCGCCACGAGGTCCCCCACCGTGCCGCGGTCGCCGAGATCCTGGCTGAGCGGCCGCTGGGTGTGGATGGCGTAGCGGTTGCGCCGCCCCTCCCGTTCCTTCGTGAGGTAGCCGCTGTCAGTGAGGTCGGTGACGATCCCGTGGACCCGTCGCTCGCTGATCCCCACCGCGTCCGCGATCTCGCGCAGCCGGAGCTCCGGGTCGGCCGCGATGGCGAGCAGGACCCGGGCGTGGTTGGTGAGGAAGCTCCAGTCAGACACACCGAAACGGTAGCACAATATCTCAAGAAACACGTTTCATGTGTCGATGCATCACTTGATGCCTGCCCGCTCTGGGGAGCGCACAGTTGGACCGCCCCAAGAGGCGATCCGGAAGGATCGGCTCATGGTCCGCACCAACGACAGTGGTTCAGGGACCGCGAGGACCCGGGACACCGGCATCCGCGCCATCTCCATCGCCGCGGTGCTCGCGATGGTTGCGGCGGTCGTGCTCGCCGGCCCGTCCGGCACCGCCCGCGCCGCAACCCAGGTCAACCTTGGCACCGCGGGGAGCTTCGCGGTCCTGGCCGGGGAGACGATCACCAACACGGGGCCCACGACGATCACGGGCGACGTCGGACTGCACCCGGGCAAAGCGGTCACGGGGTTCGAGAGCGTGACACTGATCGGTGACCTTCACGTCGCCGACGACGTCGCCCTGCAGGCCAAGAACGATCTGGTGACCGCATACGACAACGCCGCCGCTCAGCAACCACGCACCACCGTGGGTACCGAACTCGGCGGAGAGACCCTGTTCGGCGGGGTCTACAACTCTCTAGATGGCACGTTCTTCATCACCGGAACCCTCACCCTCGATGCCCAGAACGACCCCGACACGGTGTGGGTCTTCCAGACCGGCAGCACCCTGGGGACCGCGGTCGACAGCAGCGTGCGCCTGATCAACGGCGCAGACGCCTGCAACGTCTTCTGGCAGGTCGGCAGCTCCGCGACGTTGAACACCCGCACCACCTTCGCCGGCAACATCCTGGCACTGGCTTCGATCACCCTCAACACCGGCGCGACCATCGATGGCCGTGCGCTCGCCCGCAACGGCGCCGTCACCATGGACACCAACACCATCACACAAGGCAGCTGCGCGACCGCGGTCACCCCTTCGCCGACCCCGAGCCCGACACCGAGTCCGACCCCGACGACGACCCCGACCCCGACGACGACCCCGACGACGACCGCGTCGCCTTCCCCGTCCGAGGTCGCGGCCCCTGTGGACTCCACGACGGGAACGCCGGACGCGTCCACCGGTACGCCGGACGCGGCTGGGACACCGGACGCGCCCGTGGCTGCGGCACCTCCGATCAGCGGGACCCCCCAGGTCCCCGCGGTCCCGACCGGATCGGTCTCTGCCGGTGACGGCAGTATGGCGATCGACGACAGATCCGACCGTGACACCGCCGGACTCGTCCTCCTGCCCCTGTTCGCCGCGCTGGCCCTGTACGCCACCTCACGTCGCCGCAAGGCATGACCTTCTCCACCTTCTGCGCCCGGGGGACGACCCGTCCCACCGGCACGGTCCGGTTCCGTTGGTCGGCGCTCGGCGCAACCGTGGGCGTGCTGCTGGCGGTCGGGTCCCTCGTGGCGGCCCCTGCCGCCGGACCGGCCGAGATATCCGTCGCCGCAGCCACTGCCGAGGGACCGGCGGAGATATCCGTCGCGGCGGGCTCTCCCTTCGGACCGGCCGAGATATCCGTCGCAGCTCCGATCGCCGTCCCGACGGACGTGACCACCGCCAGGCCGGCGAGGGTCGACCTCGTACCACCGGGGAGTGACCGCGCTTCCTCGTTCCACGCCGATCCTGTCCGCGACACCCTCGTTCCGGACCCGCAGATCCTCACCCGGTCCCAACCCACGCGTGTGCGCATCCCCGCGATCGGGGTCGATTCCGAACTCGTCGGTCTCGGGTTGCAGGACGACGGGCGCATGGAGGTGCCACCCGGAGCCTTCCCCGCCGGCTGGTACACGGGTGCGCCGACACCAGGCGAACTCGGACCGGCGATCCTCGCGGGCCACGTCGACCACGGCGGCACCGCCGGCGTCTTCTACCGGCTGCGTGAACTCGAGCCGGGCGACACCGTGGAGGTGGCCCGTCAGGACGGCAGCACCGCCGTGTTCCGCGTCACCCGCGTGGAACAGCACCGCAAGGACGCCTTCCCGACCGCGGCGGTGTACGGCGACATCGACCACGCCGGGCTCCGGCTCGTCACCTGCGGTGGACCGTTCGATCGTCAGGCCCACAGCTACACGGACAACATCGTCGTCTTCGCGGAGCTCGATCCGGGCGTCACCGGGGCGGGCTGAGGAAGTCGTAGCGCTACCTTCGGTGGGTCGACCTGGGAGAGACCGTGCCGATGGACGAGCATCGCGAGCTCAACCTCGCGTTCTGGAACGACCGTGTCGCCTTCCACGCGGAGGTGGGATACGAACTGCACCACTACGACGACCCCTCGTACGTGTCCGACGTGGTCTCGTTCGACCGCCGCTACCTGCCGGACGTTGCGGGGAAACGGCTGGTCCACTTGCAGTGCCACATCGGGACCGACACGGTCTCGTGGGCCCGACTAGGAGCGAACGTCACCGGGTACGACTTCTCCGAGCCGGCTATCGAGGCTGCCCGCGGGCTCGCGCGGCGCGCCCATGTCGAGGCGGAGTTCGTCCACGGGGAGTTCTACGACGCGGTGCAACGCTTGGGGGACGGCCGATTCGACATCGTCTACACCGGGGTGGGCGCACTGTGCTGGCTGCCTGATATCGCCGGTTGGGCCCGGACCGTGCGGGAGCTGCTGGCACCCGGCGGACGCCTGTACATCCGTGAGGCCCATCCGATCCTGTGGGCGCTCGATGACGAGCGCGACGACGACGTGCTCGTGGTGCGCTATCCCTACTTCGAGACCATGCAGCCGCTCGTCTTCGACCAGGACGACGGCACCTACGTGGGGCCGCCGACCTCCTTCCAGCACAACGTGACCCACGAATGGAACCATGGCATCGGTGAGATCCTCAGCGCTGTCCTCGACGAGGGCCTGGAAATCCGCGTGTACGAGGAACACCGCGAGATCGAATGGCGTCCCTGGGAGTTGTTCGAGGCGACAGCCGCCGGCAAGCGCTACGCCTTGCCCGGCTCGGTCGCCGACCGCGTGCCGCTCATGTACACCCTCGTCGCGGAACGTCCACAGTCGTAGCCGAACGGTCGCCTACGCGCGATGGGCGAGTGACCCAGAGGCACTCCGACCATGTTGACCGGCTAGGGGGACGCCGTTTCGATCGGAGACGATGCAGCCGACGGGGACCAGCACGACACCGCCTGCGGCGTCTCGTCGATGCAGAGCTCCGTGGAGTGGCGGATGGCTGCCCGGTCGCTACTACCGGTGTGGGTTGAGTCGCCGTTGAACGTCGCCGTGTAGGCGCTGTCGTGGATGCGCAGCCCCGACGCGGGCGCGAGCTGGCATGTGGCGTGGCCGTCAGCGCCGGTCGTAGCGGAGCAGGTCCTGCCGTCGTCGGCGGTGAACGCGATGGGTTTGTCCGCTACGCCGCTCTCACCGTCGGTCAACCGGGCCGAGACCGAGCGATCGTAGTAGCTGTAGTAGCCGGGCAACCACAGGTAGATGAACGGCCCGGAGGTGATGGGCCACCAGGTCGGATCGATGGTGTATCTGACGTTGTGCCGCGCGTCATGGGCGTCGAGGAACGTCGTGATCGGTCCACTGCCGCCGCCGTCGGACGGTGGCTTGGGGGTCTTGCGAGCAGCGTGTGCGGCGGCGTCCATGGGCGCCACTAGAAGCAGGATCGCCAGCATCACGGTGGCGGCGTGCAGCGGGTTCTTCATCGGTGCCTCCTGTAGTTGCAAGGCGCCATGATGGGAACTGGCTACTCACCGGTCATCACGCCCGAGAAGGAGATGCTTCTCCGTTTCCTCCTCCGTGAGGAGGATCGGTGGGCCGAGCGCGGTCCGTCTAGGGCAGCGGCTCAAGAGCCGCTGGCGCGACGGGCATGCGGTGCAGTTGTTGATCGATGCCAGGTCGCTACTGCTGCATCAGGCCGCTCTCGTGGGCGGTGACGGCGATCTGTGTGCGGTCGCGGAGTTGGAGCTTCGTGAGGATCCTGCTGACATGGCTCTTGACGGTGGTCTCGCTGATGAACAGGGTCGCCGAGATCTCGGTGTTCGATAGGCCGCGCGCGACCTGCTGCATGACCTCCCGTTCTCGGTCGGTCAACGCAGCCAATGTCTGCGTCGGCTGGCGCACGGTTCTGACGCGGTTGGCGTAGTCGTTGATGAGCCGCCGTGCCACGGACGGTTCGAGCATGGCGTCGCCGCTGGCAGCGACTCGGATGGCCTCCACCAGCTGATGGGCAGGCGCGTCCTTGAGCAGGAAGCCGCTCACGCCCATCCGCAGCGCTTCGTAGACGTGCTCGTCGTGGTCGAACGTGGTCAGGATGATGACCTTGACGTTGCGGTCGAGTTCGAGGATCCGGCGCGCGGCCTCCAGACCCGTCGTGTGCTTCATGCGGATGTCCATGAGGATGACATCGGGTCGCAGCAGACGAGCCAACTCGACCGCCGTGGAACCGTCTTCAGCCGTCCGTGGTGCAGGAGCAACCGGGGATGCGCGTTACGGGCGGAGTGAATGCTCGGGCGCCCGCCCAGAACCACGGTCGTCGCCGGACGATCAGCCCTACCCTCCCCCGGGAGCACAGCCGCGTCACCACTGCCTGCGACGCATCTGACAAACGCCACTCCCCAGCCCTACCGTGGTCCGCATGCACGACTCGGCGGGGATCGTCGGGGAGTCAACCCGCGTACAGACAGTTGGGGACACCATGGACCAGATCCGTCTCGTGCGCGCTGGCCTGACCGCGGCGGCGGTCGCCGCGGTCATGGTCGTGGCCGTGTCGCTCGGGGCACCGGCGCCGGCGACGGCTCAGGCTGACCCGGGCGCCGACTGCGAGGACGGGATGGCGGCGCAGTACCCGTGCGACCACGTCGACATGGACGCGTTCCTGCCGCTGCCGGTGCTCGGCCAGGGCAACGGCAACGACATCTGGGGTTGGACCGACCCCGAGACCGGCAAGGAGTACGCGATCCTCGGATCCAGCCTGGCCACGGGCTTCGTGGACGTGACCGACCCTGCCGACCCCGTGTTCCTCGGGCAACTCCCGAGCGAGGTCCCCGGCGCGTTCCTGCTATGGCGAGACATCAAGGTGGCCGACAACTTCGCCTACATCGTGTCCGAGATCGGTGGGCACGGGATGCAGGTGTTCGACCTCACCAAGCTCCGCGAGGCCACCGGTTCCCCGCCGACCACCTTCGATGCCGACGCCGTGTACACGGGCGGCCCCGAGGGCGAGGGCGGGCTCGGGCACGCACACAACGTCTTCGTGAACGAGGAGACCGACATCGCCTACCCCGTGGGCTCCAACACCTGCGTCAACGGAGGCGACGACCCGGAGAACGGCGGCCTGCACATGGTGGACATCAGCGATCCGCTGAACCCGACGTTCCTCGGCTGCGCGCTCGTCCCGCCGCCCACCGACCCTGAGGCCCCGAACAACAACTACGTTCACGACGTGTACTGCGTGATCTACCACGGGCCCGATGCCGACCATCAGGGCAGCGAGATCTGCCTCGGCTCCAACGAGGACGCTGTGGTGATCTACGACGTCACCGACCCGGCGGCTCCCGAGATCCTGTCCATCACCACCTACGACACCGCCGGCTACACCCACCAGGGCTGGCTGGACGCCGACCACTCGGTCTTCGTCTTCGGCGACGAGGGCGACGAGACCGGCGGCACGGTCGACAACACCACCACCTACACCATGGACGTGTCCGACCTCGACGACCCGCCGACCCCGAAGGCGTTCGCGCACGAGACCCAGGTCATCGACCACAACCTCTACCTCACCGACGGGTTCATGTACCAGTCGAACTACGCCGCGGGGCTGCGCATCTTCGACCTCGCCGAGTCGTCGCCGGTGGACGCCGAGTTCGCCGAGGTCGCGTACTTCGACGTCTTCCCTGCCGGGGACCCCACCGAGTTCGTCGGGACGTGGAGCAACTACGCGTTCTTCGACAGCGACACCGTGGTCGTCAGCGCCATCTTCAACCAGACGTCCGGCCTGTTCGTGCTCGACCCGAACCTCACGAAGGTCTCCATCAACAACGCCGCGGTCACCGAAGCCGACGAGGGCACGACGGCGATGACCTTCGAGGTGGTGCTGGAGGAGGCCACCGACGATCCGGTGACGGTCTCCTACCAGACCTCCGACGGGACGGCGACCGGGGGCGAGGACTACGAGGCGGCGTCGGGGACCGTCACCATCGAGCCCGGTGACACGGCGGCGGAGATCACTGTGCAGGTGCTCGGTGACACCGTCGAGGAAGACACCGAGACCTTCACCGTCACGCTCTCCGATCCCGAGAAGGGGCTGCTCGGTGATGGCGAGGCCACGGGCACGATCCGGGATCCGCAGGGCGACGCCGAGCCGGCATCCGGTGACGACGGAGACGGAGCCGCCGGCGACTCCGCACCGGGACTGCCCGCCACCGGCGGCGGCCTGCTCTGGGCGGCGCTGGGAGGCGCGCTCCTCGCCGGGGCCACCGCGCTGCGGAGACGGCGTCGGTGACACGAGCCTCGACGGCCGACACGGTCGGTGTGATCTCGGCGACCTGATGGGTTCGCAAGGTCCACCGGTTTCCGTGTAGCCACGGGGAGACGTCCCGGCCGGAAGGTGAGCACTGCCTTGGGGCTGGGTCCCCGCTGTGCGGGTGAACTCTATGGCTAGATCATGGCCCTCCCGGATGACCGTTCAGAGCCAGCCGCGCAGAACCACGTCTAGCGTGCCGACGATATAGGGAGCCGATAGGGCAGGCGATGGCTGACGATCCGACGATGGCACGCCTTCGCCAGATCACGGTTGGTGAGATCGAGCATCGGCCCGTGGTCCTGGCGGAACCGGACCCGCGATGGCGCGAGCAGTTCGACTCGGAGCACCGGCGGATCCGCGCGACGCTCGGCGCGGCGGCGGCAGAGATCCATCACGTGGGTTCGACCGCCGTTCCCGGTCTGCCCGCCAAGCCGACCTTGGACATCGCCCTGGTGGTCGCCGACCCTACGGACGAACCGGCCTACGTACCAGCGCTCGAGTCGATCGGGTACCAGCTGCGGATCCGCGAGCCGGACTGGTACGAGCATCGACTCCTGCGTCGCCCTCCTGCCGAGGTGCATCTACACGTGTTTGGGCCCGCGTGCCCCGAGGTCGGCCGCATGCTGCGGTTCCGTGATCGTCTGCGAGCCCATCCAGAAGACCGGGACGAGTACGCCGACGTAAAGCGGCAGCTGGCAGAGCAGAACTGGCCGACCGTGCAGCACTACGCCGACGCGAAGACCGAGGTCATCTGCCGCATTCTCGAGCGCAGCCAACCGTGAGGCGACCGCCACCGCCGGCCACGACCTCGACGAGCATCTCGACCTCGCATCTTCGGACGCGCAACGCGGAAGTAGCGGATACGTATGTCGAGATCCCAGACACCCATCGTCCTGGCCCCGAACTCCTTCACGCGGTGCCGCCCTTCGGGATCATGCCGCGGAGCAGCTGATGCCCATGCTGCCTGACTCGGCGGTGCTGATGGCTGTGGTGGAGCCAGAGGTCGTGTCAGGACCGGCTGGGGCGTCGCGCCGTTGTGAAACTCTGCCGAGGGAGGAAGCCGTGGGTTTCCAGCTCCACGTAGCCGGCCCGCTGGAGCACACGCCGGATCTCCTCCGGCTCGGTCGCATGGCCGAACAGGAACCACCTCGGCCGTGCTTCGATCACCGCCAGCCGGCCGCCCGGGCTGATCGACTCGATGAGCTTGGTGAAGAACCCGACGCGGTCGTCGGGCAGGTGGTGGAAGGCGTTGACGGTGAGAACGACGTCGACCTTCTCCGGCAGCTGCGGTGCGTCGCCGTCGGCGTGAACGACCTGGATCTGTCGGTAGCCCTTCCGGTCCGCTCGGTCACGGATGTGCTCGACCATGTCAGGATCGGTGTCCACGGCGTAGACCGTTCCTTCCCGACCGACGGCTCTGGCGAGTCGGTACGTGAAGTACCCGGCTCCGGCGCCAAGATCAGCGATCTTCTCGCCTTCGTCCACGTCCACCACTCCCAGCACTCGGTCGGGGAGCTGCCAACGGTCGCGAGACATGCCGCTGTACAGGAAGCCCTTCACGGCGGCGCGTATCCGCGGTCCCAGCACGAACGACCTTCCATTGGAACGATCGGTACCCCGAGTGTGCCTGAACGCCGTATGCCCCGGCCGCGAACGGCACGGAGGTGGCCAGCTACGAGGACGGTTCGGAGCCCTGTTCAGGAGCCCTGGGACGGAGCGCCTCGTCCAAGGAGGCGTTGGGTTCGTTCAGCACGCGGATGCCGTGGACGTAGGCAAGCGCGCCGCCCACCCAGCCACCGGCTGTCAGAACGGCGAAAGCAACGACCGTCATCACCGCCGCGCTCGTGGGGACGTCGCCGTCCACGTACCCGGGATACAAGAACAGCGCAGCGACGAAGAACAGCACGGTCGCCGACCCCATGATGCCGAGGTGGAGCCAAGCCGTTCGTCGTGCTCCGACGTCGCGTGGGATGTGCAAGAGGTCGACCAGACCGGTGAACGCCGTCGGGAGCGCGAGGACCAGTCCGACCACCGTGGCCACGAACCCGGTGCCGACCATGAGAGACTCGGACCATCCCAGCCAGCCGGCTACCACAGCGAACGTCGCGACCGTGTATGCCCCGATCGACGCGTCCGTGAGTGGTGGATGCAGCGGGTGGCCACGGAAACCGTGCAGGATGATCTCGGACGGTCTCATCGCAAACCTCCGTCGCAGCCGGTCGTGGAAGTCTAGTCGCGGGCCACTGGCGGCAGCATGAGAGTTCGTAGAGACCTGGCTCGCAGTGGGGGCGAACGCCGAACCCGACGTCGAGGCGGAGTATCGCTCGTCGTGGATCGGTCTGCCCCTCGGTCTCGTACCGGCGGCTCCCGTCTTCCCAGTGCGTGGCTCAGGTCTCGCCCCTGCGGAGACAGGTACCGGTGTACGCGAACGTGCCGTCGCCGCTCTCGGTAACCCCGGTGCCGACGACGTCGAGGTCGCACTCGTACCAGTGCCTATCCGCCGCGTCCTTGCTACGCCCCAAGTGGACCTCGCCCGTGGTCTCTCCCGTCCCGAGATCGATGTCGAACCGGAACTCGTCGTCGTACAGCACGACGGGCGCCGATCCGGCGACGGTGCCCGAGAAGAACTGCTTTCCCGTGTTCACGAGCCGCCCCTGGGTGTAGTCGAACTCGGAGGTCACGTGGTACAGCACGTATCCACGCAGGTCACCGGTGAGCTCGATCGTGTCGGTGCTCCGATGGATCGCCCCGGCGGCGGTCTCCTCCTCTGAGTGCACGATCCGATCGCTGAAGAAGTGAGTACCGCCTCCGTTGACCTCGAATGGTTCCTGCCCGTGGTTGCCTGCCACAGCCGTCGAAGCCAGCATGAGGCCGCCGGCCGCGCCAGCCGTCATCGCAAGGATCCGTCTGCGTGTCCACATGGCCTGCTCCCCTCGGTTCGCATCTCTCCCGGCGGTGATCGCCGGGCGAGGTCACCGTGGCAGACCCGATATGGCAGCGCATCCGTAGAACTACCGGTTCTCGTTCCCGATCCGATCCTGTCGCCAGTAGGCGGCGCCGAGCTCCGCGCGGCTGCGGAGTCCGAGCTTCCGGAGCACGCTTGCGACGTGGGTCTCGACCGTTCGCCGCGAGAGGTGCAACCGCGCCGCCACCTCGCGGTAGAGGAGGCCATCGGCAACCAACGGGACGACGCGCCACTCCGCGTCGGTGAGGCTGTCCCAGCCGGTCGTGGGACGAACGCGTACCACTCCTCGGCTGGAGATGCCCAGCTGCTCGAGCCAGCCTGCGGTGCGCCGACTCAGCGCGTCGGCCCCACACCGTCCCCAGGCGGCGAGCGCTTCATGCAGCCATGTCACGGCCACCTCCACCTGACCGGCGTCGCGCGCCACGAGACCGGCGACCTCGGCCATCTTGCCGAACCCGTACACCGGCGCGGTCCGCGCCCCTTCCGCCGCGTTCGCGGCGGCCGTCACGTCGCCGCACAGCGCCGCGGCCACGAGCGGACGGACCATCCCTACCGGCGGACCTTCGGTCGCGTGCGGCTCGAGCGCGTCGGCGGCGAGCTCGAGCGCAGCTCGGTCCCCTGCGGACAGGGCCACGACGGCGAGGTCCATCGCGCTGATCGCTTTGGTGAAGGCGACGGCGCGCGGATTGCGCAGGTCGGTGCTCCATCGGGCGATGGCGTCCGCGTCTCGGCCGGCGCCGTAGGCGATGCGACCTTCCAGCCCGGCGACCGTCACCCAGTTCCGTCCGGTGCCGGCGACCGCGCCACTTCCCTGACCCGCGCCGATCATCCGACCGGTCGCGATGCATGCCGCGAGGTGCTCCTGCGCTTCCGCGATGAGCCCGCGATCTGCGGACATGTGTGTCAGTCCACAGCGTGCCTCGGCGTACCACCGGTGGTTCTCCACCTCTTCGGCGGCAGCGAGGGCGGAACGATAGGCGGCATCCGCGGCCTCCCAGTCGCCGTCGGCCCAGTAGGCGTTGGCGAGGAGGGCATGGCTGGCGGGGACCAGGCCCGTCTGCCCCGAGTCCTCGGCCCAGCGAGTGGCGTGCTCGAGAGCATCGACGGCGGCCGGACGGAACGGTGAGAGGTCACCGCCGAACACCCCCAGGGTGAGGCCGGCGCGGACCGACGCCTGCGGTCCCGCTCGTCCGTCCCGGGCGAACGCGTACGCCCGCTGCGCGTCCGCGATCGCACTCGACAGGTCGCCGTCCAAGGCCTGGCGGGTAGCGCGGGCCAGCAGGAGGTGGAGGCGGGCATCGATCGATGCCGCTGGATCGTCCACCGGCAGAGCGGAGAGCAGCTCGCGGAACCGGGCAGGGTCAGAGCGAGCCGCGTGGTAGGCGGCGACACCCAGCACCTCCAAGCGGTGCGCGTCGTCATCGATCTTCGTCGCCGCGGTGGCGAGACGCGCGACGAGGTCGGCTTCGGGTTCATCTCGTGCAGCCTGTGCCTCCAGCACGGCGATACCCACGTCGACATCGGTCCCGGCATGGTCGTTCAGGTCAGTGAGGAGCGCGGCTGCGCCCTCCAGGTCGCCGCCCCGAACGAGACAACGAGCTCGCCGGAGCCGCAGCTCCTCCCCGCGGGACCCCTCACCGTCGATGTGCTCGAGCAGGAGCTCCAGGAGCGCGGCAGCACGTCGGGGGTCTACCGCCTCGAGCTCGAAGGCGGCGCGCTGTAACCGGTCGAGGTCAGCTTCGGAGAACGGCGGACCCGCGGCCTCAAGGTGCGCGGCCACGGCCCCCGGATCGCGCACCGCGGCGGCCGCCGACCGGTGCAGGACCTGTCGTGCGTCAACCGGCATGTCGTCGTACAGGGCGGCGCGTATCAGGTCGTGGCGGAAGGCGAGGGTCCCTCCACGCTCGACGAGCAGACCTGCGGTGATGGCTGGATCCACGTCCGCGAGCACGGCCAGAGGCGTCGTCCCCAAGACAGCGGCGACCGCCGCCACGTCGACGCTGGTTCCGAGGGCGGCGGCGCCCCGCAACGCCATCACCGCCCCACGTGGCAAGCCGCCGATCCTCTCGAGCACCGCAGCCCGGAACGACGAGGGCAGCTCCGAGGTGTCGACGTCCGTCCGGCCATCCCGGGTCGAGAGCTGGCCAGCCACCTGCATGGCCTCCGCGAGCTCCGCGATGTACAGCGGGTTGCCGGCGGCGCCACGCGCGAGTGCCGTCAGCTTGGGCCCTGGCGGTCCCCCGAGCAGCTCTGAGAGCAGGCGCAGCGAGTCGTCTGAGGACAGCGGCGGCAGGTCCACCACACGGCCGCCCATCGCCTCGATGCGGGCGGTCACCGCCTGCACCTCCGGACGCGCTGTCGGACGCGTCGCGAGGAGCATCCGCAACCCGAGTGAGGGGGCACGGCGCAGCAGGCGATCGAGCACGGAGAGGGAAGGGGCATCGAGCCAGTGGAGGTCGTCGATGACGAAGGCAACGGGGCCTGTCGCACTGGTGATGAGATCGACGATCCTCTCTGTCACGGCCAACACGAGCGAGTAGGGGTCCGGGGTGGGCGTTGTCGTGTCGGTCCCCATGACCGTGCGGGTCACCGCGGCATGCAGCTCGTCCGTCGCTGGCCGCCGCAGCTCGATGAGATCGACGATGAGTGCGTACGGGATGGCCTGCTGCAGAGGCTGCCCCGCCGCGGTGTAGAGCCTGAATCGGCTCCCCGGCGACTCGACGACCGCGCACAGCAACGTCGACTTCCCCAGACCCGCCTCGCCGCGGAGGAGGAGCACCGTGTCTTCCGAGGTGGGATCGAGCGCACCCGACAGCATGTCGAGTTCCGCCCCACGACCGACGAACGGTGGCGGGTCCGGCGCGTCGGGCATACCCAGTCCCACTGTCTGGTGTCCCTGGCCTCGGTGCGGCCCCGTGTCCACCATCTCCACACGCTACCCCCCGGGATCGCCGCCGGGTGGCACGCTCCGCCCGGCGCCTCCGCTGAAACCGGGATCTCGATACCGCGCGGTTAAGAGTACCGACGGGCGTCAATAACTCCGATGAGTGAGCCCTGGTGTTCGATCCCAGGGGCGTCCTTGAGCTTCCCATCTCGGTAGTACCCAATATCCCGGCAGGTGCATTATGCGCATCGGTGGACTCGCCTGGAGACGCGCGTAACCGCGGTTTCCCGACCAGCGGTTCGGGCGAGGCGTTCAGCGGCGGGTCAGGTCCAGGTCCCAGGTCTGGCCGGTGAGGTCGTGGCCGAAGCTGT
>JAHWKO010000059.1 GCA_019347855.1 Actinomycetota bacterium | reverse complement strand
CCGGCGTCGAACCTGTGGGAGACGTCCTCTCTCGTTCCCGGAGCGACGATGCCCCTCCATCGTGCGCGTTCCCACGCGCCACCGATCCTGCTGATCGCGATCGCCCTGATCCTCCCCGCGGGGATCGGCGCGGTCCTGACCGACGCCGCGGCCGCCCCTCCGGCGTCCTGTTCGATCCGTACGGGAACACCAACGGCCGGCGCTCCCCGGTGATCACGGGGTAGTCAGCCCGCCGATGCCCGCTCGACCTGACCGGGAGGCCGCACCGTGGAGACCTGGGACGCGATCCGATCGCGACGCAACGTCCGCGACTTCGAGGACCGGCCGGTCCCGTCCGAGCACATGGATCGCATCCTCGAGGCTGCCCGCCGGACCCCCTCGTCCATGAACCGGCAGCGGTGGGACCTCGTCGTGGTCACCGGACGCGACGAGCTCGAGCAGCTGGCCCAGGTGTGGAGCAGCGCATCGCACGTCGCACGGTCAGCGGCGACCATCGGGCTCGTCGCCCCGGCCACCGACGACCGGGCGTCGGTCCGGTACGACCTGGGACAGCTCACGATGAGCATCATGCTCGCCGCCGCCGACCTCGGGATCGGCAGCGGCCACGCCGCCGTCCGCAACCAGGTCCTCGCTCGGGACCTCCTCGGGCTCCCCGACGATCGCGAGCTCGCGATGCTCATCGCGCTCGGCTACCCGGCGGGACGGCCGCTCGAGCCGATCGCGGAGCCGGACCGTCGCCCGTTGGACGACGTCGTGCACCGAGGCACGTGGTGATACGGCTACGTGGCCGAAGGCAACGTGACGACGAACCGGGCTCCCGACGTGTCCGAGGACTCGTAGTGGACCGAGCCGCCGTTGAGCTCGGCGAGCCCGGCGACGATCGCCAGTCCGAGGCCCGTCCCGCCCGCGGAGCGTCGTGACGACGAACGGGTGAACCGCTCGAACAGGAGCGGGACGAAGTCCGGGGGGACCCCAGGACCTCGGTCGGACACGGCGAGCTGGACGGTGCCCTCGCTCCCGGCTGCCGAGATCGTGAAGGGGGCCTGTCCGTACTTCGCGGCGTTCTCCACGAGGTTGACCAGCATCCGCCGACCGTGGTCCGGGTCGACCAGGACCCGCAGCCCGTCCGGGACATCCACCTCGAACATCGGACCGTCGGCGAGCCCGTCGATCGCGAGCTCCACGAGCTCGGTGACCAGGATCGGCTCCTGATCGACCGCGACGCCCCCGGCTTCCAGGCGACTGACCACCGACAGGTCGTCGACCAGGCGTCGGAGGTGGTCGGACTGCCGGATCATCGACCCGAGCGCCGTTCGACGCTCGTCGGCGTCCATGGTCTCCCAGTCGGAACCGAGCATCTTCGCCCAGCCCGCGATCGTCGTCAGGGGACTGCGCAGGTCGTGGGCCACCGAGGTCATGAACTCGCGCATGAGGTCGATGAGGCGCTGCCGCTCGTGCTCCGCCTGCACCCGTTGCGTGCGGTCGTGGAACGACACCACCACGCCACCGGGCGGGTCGTCCTGGGACGCGGGCAGGACGTGGGTGGCGAGGCCGAGCCACCGCATGCCCCACGGGCCACGCAGTCCGACGACCCTCGATGCACGCGGTTCACGATCGGCGAGCGTCGCGCGCACCGGATGCTCCTGCGGTGACAGCACGCCGTCGTCCTCATCGACGAGTTCGTTCCAGGACAGGGCGTCCCACCGGTCGTAGCGGGACTCCGCGAGGTGGAACCCGAGCAGGTCCTCCGCCGCCGGGTTCGCGGCGAGGATCAGGCCGTCCGCATCCAGGGCGATGACCCCCTCACTCAGGGAGTCGAGGACCGCGACGAGCCACTCCTCGGAGAACCGCGGCCGTTGCTCGGATCCGTGCCCCACCGATGTCTCCACCCGACCACTGGAACGATAGCAACCGTGCTTCGTCGGATCGGGCGGGATCCGGGCCGTCGGGACGAGTCCGGCCGGCTCACGTCCCCAGCGTCGGCACCGTCAACGTGAAGCGGGAGCCGGCTCCCGGGACCGAGCGCACGTCGATCCGGCCGCCCTGCGCTTCCGCCAGGGTGCGTGCGACGTACAGGCCGATCCCGCTGCCGGAGCTCTCGCTCGAGCGGTAGAGCTTGTCGAAGATACGTCCGGTCTCTGCCGCAGCGATACCGGGTCCGTGGTCGACCACCGCGATCCCCACGGTCCCATCGGAGGCCGCCGTGACCTGTACCTCCACGGGGGAGTCGGACGGTGCGAACCGGATGGCGTTGTTGATCAGCTCGACCACGATCCGCCGGGTGACGTCCGCGTCCGCGAACACGTCCGGCAGGGGTTCCTCGAGGTCCACCGAGATCGTGGCGTCGTCCGCGAACACCGTCACGGCATCCCGGACGAGCTCGGCGGGATCGTGGCGCTCGGGAGCGATCGACGGGCTCCGGCCCGCCTCGATCGCGGTGAAGTCGAGGTACTGGTGGATCAGCCAGTCCAGTTGTTGGACGTTGCGTCTCATCGTGTCGCGCATCGTCCGGTCCTCGGCGGGGTCGAGTGGTTCCAGACCGGCCATACCGCTGAGGACGGAGATGCGTGTGCGCATCTCGTGGGAGACGCCCGCGAGGACGGACGCGCGGAACTCGGCCGCTTCCTTGGCGGCCTCGAGCTGGATCGTCCGGCGTGCCGCCAAGCGCAGCTCCAGCTCGTCTATCACGATCGCCGCGAGATCCTCGAGGGCGTGCACCTCGTCCTCCGTGATCTCCCGAGGTTCGACGTCGATGACGTTGAGGGTGCCGAGGCGGTGCCCGTCGGCCGTGGTGAGGGGGATAGCGACGTAGAACCGCAGTCCGAGCTCGCCCCGAACGAGTGGGTTGTTGAGCGTGCGTGGGTCGTCGACCGCGTCAGCCACGATGTACGCGCTCGGGTGCATGATGGCCGAGGCGCACAGACCAGGCTCCCGGTCGATCTCGTCGAGGTCGATCCCGTGTGCGGATTTGAACCAGATGCGGTCCTCGTCGACGATCGTGATCGTGCTGATCGGGACGTCGCAGATCCGCGCGGCGAGCGCGGTGACGCGGTCGAACGCGCCGTCGGGCGGGGTGTCGAGGATGTCGTACCGCTGGACGGCGCCGAGGCGTCCGGACTCGTCGGTGGGTCGGTCGTGCGTGGCAGACTGCATCGATGTCCATCCCTCGCCCTCGCGCCCCCGTGGCAGCGAGCGGTGCCCGGCCAGGGTACTGGTGCGGCGGGTCAACCCCCGGCATCGGACCTGCCGGGGAGGCCTCGGCGGTGGGGACGTACGGACGCCTCCTACCGCAGCGGGGCGGCGACCTCCTCGAGGAACCGGTCGTAGACCTCGGTTCGTTCTGGCCCGGTCCCGAGGTTGAAGTCGGGGACGACGAACTCCTCGACCCCTGCGTCGCGGTACGCACCCAGCGTCTCGGTGAGCTCCTCGGGTGTCCCGATGATCGAACGGTTGCCGGGCACGTTGTCCCGCAGGTGGTCGATCTCCGACCGGTCGTCGCTGAGGAAGACCAGCGCCTGCGCGCTCTTCTGGATCGTCGCCGGGTCACGCCCCACGTCGTCGCAGTGCTGCTCCAGCACCTCGATCTTGTGAGCGAGGACCGAAGGGTCGCCCCACGTGTTCCAGGCGTCGGCGTGCTCGGCGGCGATCCGCAGGGTCACCTTCTCCCCGCCCCCACCGACCAGCAGCGGCAGCGGATCCTGGACGGGCTTCGGCTCGAGCGGGGCGTCCTCGAGCCGGTAATGGTCGCCGGTGAAGCTGGTCCGCTCCTGGGTCGTCAGCGACTTGATCACCTGGCAGGCCTCATCGAGACGCTCCAGCCGACCGCGCGTCGTGTGGAGATCTATGCCGTAGCGCTCGTGCTCGTTGCGTTGCCAGCCCGCGCCGACGCCGAGCGTGAGCCGCCCACCGGAGATGACATCGACGGTCGCCGCCTGGTTCGCGAGCACCGCCGGGTGCCGGTAGGTGTTCCCGCACACCAAGGTTCCGATCCGGATGCGCGGGACCGCCACCACGAGCGCCGCCACGGTGGCCCAGCACTCCAGGGTGACCCCGCTCGGGTCCTCGCCGTTCGGCATGAAGTGGTCGGCGACCCAGACGCCGTCCCAGCCGGACTCCTCGGCGTGTGTCGCGAGCGACAGGGTCGTGTCCCAGGTCTGGGTCGGTGAGGGCCAAACGCTGAACCGCATCGATGCTCCGTCCGGTGGTCAGGACGACCGTAGGCGAGGGCGACCGCGGTCGCGGCGTGACGTGGACCGGCGCGCGTCGGGGCCGTAGCGTCACCCACATGTGCCGGAGCATCCAACAGCTGCGAGGGGCCGACCCGCCCGCCACCGACGACGAGATCCGCGACGCTGCATTGCAGTACGTGCGCAAGGTCAGCGGTTACCGCCGACCGTCCGCCGCGAACGAGGCGGTGTTCGAGGAAGCGGTCGCGCATGTGGCCGATGCCACCCGTGAGCTGCTCGACCGGGTGGTGATCGCGCCCGGGTCGAAGCCGGCGGATCCGGTCCAGCGACGGTTGTCCCGCTGACCGACAGGACTCTGGGGGTGTCGTGTCGAAGGTCTGGGCCGTCCCCGATCCCTGGAGCGTCGACCCATGCACGCCACCGTTCGCACCTCGCTGATGATGGTCGCCGCCGCGCTGGCGATGGTGGTCGCGGTGCTCCCGGCGACGGCGCAGCAGGGGCGCTCGACCGCCGCCTCGCTGCCGTCCGTCACCTCGGGTGCCCGCCCCGGCCCGCCCGTCCTCTACGCCCCGACCCCGGATGCGCCCCCGCTCGAGAACCGCCACCCGCGCTTCCGGGCCTCGCCCCTCCTCGTCTCGGGGACCGAGGCGTACGTCGACGGCGAGTACCTCTACCAGGGCCACCTGTACGACGACTACGGCTCCGACACCAACGGACAGGGCAACAGCGCGCTGTCCTCGAACGTGGGGGACATCACCTACCCGACGGACGTCGAGCGCTACGGGGGCAACGCGGCGGACCTGGTCGAGTTCCGCCTATCGACCGGCCCGGACGACGTCCTGTACCGGTTCACCCTCAACACGCTGCTCGCCGCCGACACCACGATCGTCGCGGTCGCGTTCGACACGGACGGTGACGCCGCGACCGGCACCGCCGAACTGCCGGGCGACCCGAACGCGAGCTTCCCGGGGACCGACGAGGCGATCGTCACGTGGGGGACCGGCGCGCAGCACCACGACCTCAGCGGGACCGCACCCGTCGCCACCGACGTGGCCGTGTCCACCGACCTGGAGGCCAACCAGATCACGGTCACGGTCCCGCGGTCGGTCAGCGATCCGTCCGGGACCTGGCGGACCACGGTCGCGCTGGGTCTGCACGACGGGTCGGGCGGGTGGCTCCTGCCGGGTCGGTCGGCCACCGAGGACCAGCCGGGTGGCGCGAACCTGCTCGACCCGTCGCCCACCGGCATCTTCAACGTGGCGTTCCGGTTCGACACGCCGTACGTGGATGACAACGTCCCTCCGGACGCGCTGCAGGCTCCCGCCCTGCGGTCGAAGACCCCGACGGACTTCGCCCACGACATCGACTTCGACGCGCTGGCGGCCGGTGAGGACCGGAGCACCGTGCCCGAGACCGGCACGATGGTCCGGCTGTTCCCCTCCCGGCTCGACCTGGGTGAGGGGCGCAACCTCGACACGTTCCCCGCGTACCTGAGCCAGCTGCAGCCCTACTCCCTGTACGTGCCGACGACCTACGACCCGGCCACCCCGGTCGGGGTCACGTTCGACCTGCACTCGCTCGGCCAGGAGCACTGGCAGTACAACGGCACGACCGGGATCCAGCAGCTGGGCGAGGAGCGCGACAGCGTCGTGGCGACCCCACTCGCCCGTGGTCCGGACGGCTGGTACCAGCACGAGGCCGAGTACGACACCTTCGAGGTCTGGAACGACGTCGCCCGGCACTTCTCCCTGGATCCGGATCGCGCCGCGATCGCCGGGTACTCGATGGGCGGGTACGGCACGTACCGGCTCGGTGGGCTGTACCCGGATCTGTTCGGGGCCGCGTTCACGACCGTGGGGCCTCCGGGCGACGGGATCTGGATCCCGCCCGACGCACCGACGGGCGGTGCCGAGACCCTGTCGAACCTCTGGCTCGAGAACGTCCGCAACCTGCCGTACCTGAACCTCGCCGCCGCCGAGGACGAGCTCGTCCCGGTGGTCGGGCCGCGCGCGCAGAACCTCGGCGCCCCTGAGTTCGGGATCGACGGGTTCGAACAGCTCGGCTACCGGTACCGGTTCCGCCTGTACCCGACCGCAGAGCACTTCACGATCGCGGCGCTCGACTACGACGTCCAGGGGGCGGTCGACTTCCTGGGCGACGCCGCGGTGGACCGTGCGCCACACCACGTGACGCTCTCGTACCTGCCCGCAACCGACGACGAGGAGCTGGGGCTGGTGCACGACCACGCCTACTGGGTCTCGGACGTGCGGCTCGCCGACACCTCCGAGGACCTCGCCGAGGCCACCGTGGATGCGGTCAGCCGCGGTCACGGGCTGGGGGATCCCGAGTCCACCCAGAGCCAGACCGGCGGCGTGGACCCGATCGAGTTCGTGGAGATCCGTCGCGAGTGGGCCGAGCCGCCCCAGATCGAGGCGCAGAACCTCATGGAGGTCACCCTCACGAACGTCGGGTCCGTCCGCTTCGACCTCGCCCGCGCCCAGCTCCACCCGCGGGAGGAGCTGACCCTGCAGGTCACCGCGGACAGCGCCGGGCAGATCCAGGTCGAGGGGGACTTCCTGCCGGACACGCAGGTCCTCCGAGACGGACAGCAGATCGAGGCCGACGTCGGATCGCGGGGCGCGAGCATCCCGGTCGTCGAGGGCGAGCAGGAGATCGTGCTGCTCCCAGCGGTCATGGCCACCCCGGGCCCGCCGGAGCCGGACCCGCGTCCGGCACCGCTGCCCACCACGGGCGGTGGGACGGGCGCGCTCGCGGTGTTCCTCGTCCTCACGGCCGCCGTGCTGCGTCGCCGCCGGGAGGGGTCGGTGGCTACCCGGTGAGCGGTTCCAGCCGGTGGCTCTCGATGACGCCGTCGAAGATCTCCAGCTCGAGGGGACCGTCACCGTGGAGGACGCTGATGTCGCCCGTGGACTCCAGGATGACCGCCTTGAGCTGGTCGTAGTTGTAGACGTTCGCTTCGCGGAGCTTGGAGCGCACGTCCGCCGCGGTTACACGCGTCCGGGCGAGGTTCTCCTCGATCAGGTCCCTGCCGACCATCAGCACCAGCGGGTCGTTGTCGACGACCTCGTCCATCCGGGTGTTGCGTCGTAGCAGCGCGATCGCGACCTGGAGGAGGTAGAACGCGGCCAGGACCACGAGCCCCACGATCAGCGACGAGCCGGACAGGGCGACGCTGCCCATCACCGTCCCCACCGCGATCGTGACGGCGAAGTCGAAGGACGACATCTTGGAGAAGCTCCGCAGGCCGGCCAACCGCGTGTAGGTGATGACCGCCGCGAGCACCGCGGCGGTCGATAGCGCCGCCAACGCGATCGCTGACCACGATGCGGTGATCTCCGTGCCGACCATCTGGTCTCCTCCGTTCGGGGTCCGAGAGGCTACGCGTCGCGCCCGGGCCGAACGGCACACTCTGTGTCCGACCGACCAGGGAGGCGTCGCGTGGCAGAGACAGGATGGGCGGCGTTCGAGGCGGACGCCCCGGACCTCGCCGAGCGCGTCCGGGAGCGGTTCGCCGCGAACCTGCACCACATCATCGGCACGGTCCGCGCCGACGGGTCGCCGCGGCTGAGCGGGACCGAGGTCCGCATCGGGGACGGCGACGTGACCGTGGGGATGATGCCGGGCTCCCGGAAGCTCGCCGACGTCCAGCGCGACCCCAGGGTGGAGATCCACAGTGCTCCGCTCGAGGAGGACCTCGCCAGCGGAGACGCGAAGCTCGCGGGCGCGCTCGTCGAGCTCCCCGCGCCGGAGGACGGCGTGCCCGGCAGCTACTTCCGGGTCGACCTCGGACTCGTCAGTCTCGTCCAGGTCGACGGGGACGAGCTGGCGTTCACGACCTGGCGGCCGGGGCGCGGCGTCAGGACGACCCGCCGTCGCTAGCCAGCGCGAGCTCACGCGCCCGTTCGTGCTCGGTGATGTGCTGCCTGGGCTCCGGGAAGACCGAGGTCCGGCCGGTGGGTTCGAACCCGAACCGCTCGTAGAGCGCGATCGCCGGGGCGTTGTGGTCTCCGACGTCCAGCAGGATGCGCGGGAAGCCCATCTGCTCGGCTCGCGCGACGACCGCACGCATCAGCGCACCACCGACGCCGCGACCCCGAGCCCAGGGCGCCACCCAGACGGCGTAGAGGCCCGCGACCCCCTCGTCCTCGTGGTGCGCGCCGACCACCGCGAGCGCGGCGTCCCTCGTCGATCCGTCGTCGACCGTGCGCGCGATGAGGAGGCTGGACCGTTCGCGCTCGATCCACGCTCGCCACTCCTGCTCGGGACGGTCACGTTCCTCCTCGAGCGTGGACCAGAAGGCGTCGGGCGCGTCCGCGAGCGCGGTGAGCCGCAGGTCCCTGACCCGCTGCCACTCCCCGGAGGTCGCGTCGGTGACGTGCACGTCGCTCACGGGCGTGGAGGCTAGAGCAGGGCCAGTGCTGGGTTGTGCTCCGGGGGGACGCGCTCGTCGGGGGACGGGGGAGGCGGCGGGGTGCCGTCGCCGAACGGGGACCCGTCGAGCACCTCCCGGTCGTGCGGGTCGGCCCACGCCGTGAGGTCGGGTCCGGCCGGGACGATGCCGGTCGGGTTCAGCTCCTCGTGCACCAGGTAGTAGTGCCGCTTGATGTGGACGAAGTCGATCGTGTCGCCGAACCCGGGGGTCTGGAACAGGTCCCGGGCGTACGCCCACAGCACCGGCATCTCCACGAGCTTGTTGCGGTTGCACCGGAAGTGGTTGTGGTAGACGGCGTCGAACCGGGCCAGGGTCGTGAACAGACGGACGTCGGCCTCGGTGATCGTGTCACCGACGAGGTAGCGCTGATCGCTCAGCCGGTCCTCGAGCCAGTCGAGCCTGGCGAACAGCCGCTCGTAGGCCTCCTCGTAGGCGTCCTGCTGGCCCGCGAACCCGGCCTCGTACACGCCGTTGTTCACGTCGTGGTAGACGACCTCGATCACCTCGTCGATCTCGTCGCGGTGCTCCTCGGGGTACAGGTCCGGCGCTCCGTCCCGGTGGTGCGCGGCCCACTCGGTGGACAGATCCAGGGTGATCTGCGGGAAGTCGTTGGTGACGACCTGACCCGACGGGATGTCGACGATCGCGGGCACGGTGATGCCGCGGTCGCCCTCGTCGTAGCCCGGGAAGCGTTCGAGGTACGCCTCGCGGAGCCGCTCGATGCCGAGGACGGGGTCGACGCCGCCCGGGTCCAGGTCGAAGGTCCAGCTGCGCCAGTCGTGGGTCGGCCCGGTGACGCCCATCGAGAGCGCGTCCTCGAGCCCCACCAGGCGCCGGACGATGATCGACCGGTTCGCCCAGGGGCAGGCGCGCGCGACGACCAGGCGGTACCGGCCGGGCTCCACGGGCCAGTCGCCCTCGCCGTCGGCCGTGATGCGGTCGTCGATGTAGTCCGTGTCCCGCTGGTAGAGGTCCTCGACGTAGGTGTTCGTGCGTTCGGTCACGCGGCCTGCCGCTCGTCGGCTGTTCCCTCGGTGTCGCTCGTCGTCTGGTCGACGGAGGTCGAACGAGCCGAACGCAACGCGAGGACGGACAGCGCGGCCAGTACGGCCAAGGCGATCGCGGCCAGCCCCCAGACGGGACCACCGGTCTGGCTCAGCGCCAGGGACCCGGGGCCCGTGAACGCGAGCGTGGCGGCGGCCGTGGCCAGGACGAGGTTGTACTCGTACCCGCCGTTGGTGCTCCAGAGGCCGTTGTCCGCGTGCGCGGTGACGGCGGCGTTGATCATCACCCCGATGATGCCCGCCGCGGCCAGCGGGGTGAACAGCCCCAGCGTCAGCAGGAGCCCCGACCCGGCCTCCGTCGCGCCCGCGACGATCGCCATGAACCGGGGCTTGGGGTAGTCCAGCTGCTCGTAGAAGCCGACGGTGCCCTCGATCCCGTGGCCGCCGAACCACCCGAACAGCTTCTGGGTGCCGTGCCCGATGAACAGCAGTCCGATCACGACGCGCAGCAGCAGCGGTCCGATCTCCATGGCAGGTCCTCCGAGGTTCCGCTGGCCGATGGTTGCTGCTGCAAGGGTTACGCGGCCCCGGGGCACGTGCCGAGAGATGCCCCGGCCATCCGGGAGGACCCGCCGTACCCTCGGGGGTCCACGTGACCGAACGGGGGACCCGCACGTGCACCGACTCCGAACGATCGCGGCGTTCGCCGCGACGCTGACCGTGCTGTCCGCGTGCGGTAGCCAGACGCCGCTCGGGACGACCGCGGACCGGTCCGAGCCCGCTGGTTCGCCCACCCCCGTCTCCGAGGTCCAGGCGGAGCCCGCCGCCGAGGTCGAGGTCGCCCCAGCGCCGGTCGCCTCTCCCGCGGTGACCGCGCGGATGGCGCGGTCGGTCACCGCCAACGACTGGACACCCTTCGCGACCGTCGGGGGCATCGTGCTGCACCACCCGTCCGCCCGCGTCGAGCGCGTCGGCTTCCACGAGTCCAACCACGACGGGGCTCGGGAGATGGCGGTCCTGGACACCGCGATCCGTGCTCTGACGCTGGAGTCGCGCGAGCGTGACACGGGTGCGCACACGGCGGCGGATCTGGTGGTCGATCCGGACGTCGAGATCCGTGCTCCCGTCACCGGCACCGTGAAGCGGGCGGGCACCTACGTCCTCTACTGCGAGCACTCCGACGACTACGCGGTGATCGCCCCGGACGCGAACCCGGCCTGGGAGGTCAAGCTCCTGCACATCGACGGCGTCCGGGTCCGGGCCGGCGATCGTGTCGAGGCCGGCATCACCGTCCTCGCCTCGGGACCGACCCCGCTCCCGTTCCGGTCGCAGGTGGACGACGAGACCGCCGAGCCCAGCTGGCCCCACGTCCACATCGAGGTCGTCGATCCGTCGATCCCGGATCGTCCGTCACCCGGCGGGGGCTGCTGAACCGTCAGCCGTCTCCCACAGGGCCGGGCCCAGGCCCGAGGCACGCTGCACGCGACGCTCCACCGCGGCGCGGACGGCGTCCGCGGTGCCGACGACCGTCGCCGAGCGCTGTCCCCGGGTCACACCTGTGTAGAGCAGCTCTCGGGTGAGGATCGGCGACGTCGCGTCCGGCAGCACGACGACGACGTCGAGGAACTGCGAGCCCTGGCTCTTGTGGATCGTCATGGCGTGGACGGTCTCGGTGGCCTCGAGCCGGGTCGGTCCGAAGCGGCGGGGTCCCTCGGCCCCTTCGAAGGCGATCGTGAGCCCGTCCTCTCCGGCGACGACGACCCCGATGTCCCCGTTGAAGATGCCGAGCCGGTGGTCGTTGCGCGTCACGAGTACCGGCTGTGCGAGGTACCACAGGCCCGACGGGTCGTACCCGTCGACGCCGCGTGCGAGCCAGCGCTCGATCAGCGGCACCCAGCTCGCGACCCCGTGCGGGCCCCGGCGGTGCGCGCAGAGCACCCGCAGCTCCGTGAGCGCGAGCAGGGCGCCGGCGGCGTCGCCACTGCGCGCTGCGGCGTGACAGCGGCGGCCGTTGTCGACCACCAGGTCGCGCAGAGGTCGCAGGACCCGGTCGTCGGCCGAGGCGTCCGCGTCGACGTCCAGCCAGCGCAGGTCGGGCCGGCCCGAGGACAGGACGTCCACGGCCGCATCCGCGTGGCCGGACTGGATCGCTCGCGCGAGCGCGGCGATGCCGGAGTCCTCGCTGAAACGGTGAACCCGGGTCAGCACCGCGATGCTGGAGCCGATGCCGGTCGCCGCCCCACCGGTCGCCGGTCCCACGATGTCGCCGAGCACGGCTCCGGCCTCGACCGATGCCAGCTGCTCGGGATCGCCGACGAGGATCAGCCGCGTCTCGGGACGCAGCGCCTCGAGCAGCTTCGCCATCAGCGCGAGGGACACCATCGAGGTCTCGTCGCACACCACCACATCGTGCGGCAGCGGGTTGTCCCGGTCGTGCCGGAAGCGGCTGCGGTTGCCGGGGTCGACCCGAAGCAGACGGTGGATCGTCGAGGCCTCGGCGTCCACCAGCGCGGCGCGGGTGTCCTCGTCGGTGTCGATCGAGCCGGCCGCGGCGTGGATCTCCTCCTCCATGCGGGCGGCGGCCTTCCCGGTCGGGGCGACGAGCGCCACGCGTAGGTCCCGCGCCCCGCGGTGCTGCTCGTGCAGGAGCGTGAGCACGCGGGCGATCGTGTAGGTCTTGCCGGTACCGGGTCCCCCGGCGATCACGGCGAGCCGACGGCGGACCGCCAACGTCGCCGCCGCACGCTGGCGATCGGCAGCGTCGCCACGGGGGGCTCCGAACAGGCGGTCCAGGGCCTCCCCGAGGCCGTCGTCGTCCACATCGGCGACCGTGGCTGCGGCGTGGCGCCGGAGCGCGTCGACGACCCGTCGCTCGTAGCGCCAGTAGCGGTCGAGGTACAGGCGCCCCCCGTGGACCCTCAGCGGCCGGTCGTCGGCGTCGCCCGTGAGCGGGCTGTCCTCGACGGCTGCCTGCCATAGCTCCGGGTCCGGCCACGACAGCGTGTCCGGGTCCACGGGCGCGTCCTCGTCGGGCAGGACGGTGTCGCGCACGGTGGTGAGGTCGATGCAGACGTGCCCCAGGCGGGGGCCGCGGACGGCCAGCGCGACCGCGAGGAGCACCTCGGGTCGGTCATCGCCGCCGAGCCGGCAGAGGGTCGTGGCCGTGTGCACGTCGGCGGGGGCGAGCACGCCGGCGGCCACGAACGGGGCGAGCGGCCCGGGTACGCGGTGCACGGCGTGGACGTCGTGCGGATCCTCGGTCGGGGCGCGCACATCGGTGGCGGTCACGCGGCGATCCTCCCGTGGTCCAGCAGGTCCGACAGCTCGACGATCAGCGCCGCGGGCGGTCTCCAGGCGAACACCCCGCAGGGCTGCCCGCGGTGCGTGACGCCGACCATCCCGCGGAGGAACAGGTAGGCGACCCCGCCGAGGTGCCGGCGGGGGTCGTAGATCGGCCGCCCCTTCGGTCCACGCAGGCGCCACCGCAGGTAGCGGTGGACGGCGACGGTGTAGAGCAGCGCCTGGAGGGGGTAGTGCCCGCGGATCATCGCTTCGGCCATCGCTTCGGGGCGGTAGTGCCAGGCGGTGAGGTCCTCGCCGAACGGGGCGAGCCGGTTGGTCTTGTGGTCCGCGACGACGAACCGCGGCTGTCCGTCGGGACCGTCCACGCGCAGCACGAGGTCGATCGACCCGTTCAGGTACCCGCGCACGTCGACCTCGAACAGCGGGTCCTGGAGCCGTTGCGCGTACCCGGCGAGCGGGTCGGCGCGATCCAGGTGCGCGTCCAGCAGCCGTCCGATGTCCGCGACGTGCAGCCCACCGGCACCGTGCACGTCGACGGGGAACTCGAACCCGAGCTCGTCGAGGCGCTGCGTCTGCCCGAGGTCCGCGAGCGCGCAGCCGTCGGTCAGGTCGCCGAGGTCCGTCGTCAGTGCGAGCTCCAGGCCCTCGACCACCGCGGCCCGGTCGCCCACGTCGACCCGCCGCCGCCGTCCCTGCTCCTCGAGCGTCCGCACGATCTCGTCGGACAGGGGCCGCGCGGCGAAGTCGGTGTGTTCGAGCACCGAGTGGATGAACGTCCCGATCTCGGTGCCGCCGGGCATGCCTGCCAGCGGCAGCCGGACGTCGCGCAGCGCCGCTTCGTCGAGCGTGGGCGTCTCGGCGGGTCTCGGACCGTGGAGCGCCGCGACCCCCTCGGCCAGGCCCTCGTCGTCCTTCACCGGCTCCTCGGGCTCGCTGCCGACCCGTGGCGCGCCGTCGTGCCGTGCGGTGAGACGGCTGTAGGAGGTCCGCCGCCACGCCCGGTCGAGCTCCCGGTCGAAGGTCGCGGTGACCAGCTCGGCCGCGTCGTCCTCGCGCCCCGTCCACCGTTCGTCGGACGGCATCCGTGGCACCGCCTCGATCGCGATGCGTCCACCGGCGGACCCGGCGAGCGCTCGCAGCTTGCCGTTGAGGCGGTCGTCGCTCGTCACGCGCCCGATGCCGGTGGTGTCCACGCGCCCGTCCCGGTCGCGCAACCCGAACAGCACCTTCGCCAGCGGCGACCGGTCGCTGTTGCTCGCGGGCGCGAACCACAGCAGCGCCTGGTGGCGGGCACGGGTCAGCGCGACGTACAGCAGCCGCAGGTCCTCGCCCTGCTTCTCCTCGATCGCACGGTCGTGGTGGTCGTCGAACTCCTCCCAGTTGCCCTTGCCGCCGGCGTCGACGGTCCGCTCGTCGCCGTGCTGGGGGTCGTGGAAGACGGGGACGCCCTCCCACGTGCGGCCGGCGGACCACAGGAACGGGGCTGCGACCACGGGGTACTCGAGGCCCTTGGCGTTGTGGAGGGTCATCAGGGTCACCATTCCCTCGTCGTCGCGGCGGGTGTCGGCGTCGGCGACCAGGCTGATCTGGGAGAGGAAGTCCTCCAGGCCGCCATCCTGACCCCCGCTGGTCGCGTCGTATTCGCGCGCGACCTCCACGAGCTCCTGGAGGTTCTCGATGCGCCCCCGCGCCTCGATGGTGCGCTCGGCCTCCAGCGCCTCGAGGTAGCCGGTCTCGCTCAGCACC
>JAHWKO010000058.1 GCA_019347855.1 Actinomycetota bacterium | reverse complement strand
GTCGGGTCCCCGTACCTCGGGGCTCCCCCTCGGGCAACCCTTGACCTCTTGTTCAGCTTTATCCTTATGTAAACCTCAGGTCTGGGTGGAAGGTAGACGCGGGGCCGAGGAGCGTCAAGCCGGACGGCCGACGAACGACCGGGCCGCCCGGGGACCGCGCGGAAGCCCCGACGGTTCACCCCGGCACGACCACGGGGTTGCTCGGCGCACGGACGTCGATCGTCTGCGCCGGCGTGTCGAGCTCCCCCAGCAGCGCCCCGAGCGTGCGAGCCTTCTCGTCCATGCGGTCGGCTCGGCCGAACCGGACCCGCGTGCCCGACCGCAGGATCAGCTCGGCCTCGTCGGCACCGGTCGCCTCGACCCGCACGACCTGCGGTCGCAACGGTCCCGGGAGCCCGGTGTAGACGGCCAGCGCGTTCCACGCGGCCGGCCGGTCGCGCAAGCTCTCCCCCGGTTGCGGGAGGCGGCCGTCGGGCAACGCCAGGACCGGCAGGCGATCATCGTCCCCGCGGCCCGGCACCGTGCCGCTGGCGTCCACCAGGGCGCTGCGTCCCCCTGCCGTCACGGTCATCACCGGTCGGCGCTCGTGGATCGTGATGCGGACGGTCAGCGGATCACGGCGCCGGATGTCAGCGGACCGGACCCATGGCAGCTCCTCGACGCGACGATCCGCGGCGGCGAGGTCGAGCCGGAGGGTCGAGGTCCCCAGCGGGAGCGCGGCGGCCACGCGCACCTCGTCGGCGGTGACGCGGTCGGCTCCCGAGACCTCGATCTCGGCGAGCTCGACCAGTGGGCTGCGTTCGATCGCAACACCCGCGGCGACCAACACGGCGATCAACACCCCGATGACCGTGCGACGCCGGCGTCGACGCATCCGCGCCCGGCGGACCTGGGCGCGACGCTTGGCGATGCGGGAGTCCATCCCCGTCATGACCTGTCCTCCCCACGCAGCGCGGCCAGCAGCCGGGGACCCACCTCGTTGACGTCACCGGCTCCCGTCACGAGCACGAGATCGCCCGCTCGGACGGTCTCGACCAGGCGCTCGACCACCCCCGTCAGGTGGGGCTCCCACAGCACCGTGGCGCCGGCTTCGCGAGCGGCCTCGGCGACGATCTCGCCGGTGACCCCGGGGACGGGATCCTCGTCGGCCCCGTAGACGTCGGTCACGAGCACGACGTCCGCGCCGACCGCAGCGCGCCCGAGCTCCCTCCCGAGCGCGGCGGTTCGTGAGAACCGGTGCGGCTGGACGACCAGCACGACCCGCTCCTGGGCGACGGACCGAGCGGCGCCCAACGTGGCTCGCAGCTCGGTGGGATGGTGGGCGTAGTCGTCGATGACCTCGACGCCGTCGACCTCGCCGAGCCGTTGGAAGCGCCGCTGCGCGCCGGTGAAGGACGCGAGTCCACCCGCGGCGGCCTCGAGGTCCACGCCCTCGCGCCAGCAGGTGGTGAGCGCTGCGGTGGCGTTGAGGAGGTTGTGCGCCCCCGGGAGCGCGAGCTCGAACGCGACGAGATCCTCGCCCGAGGATCGCAACCTCCCCCGCTGGGCGGCCGCGGACCCGTCGCTGCGTTCCACGATCAGACGGACGTCCGCCGCGGGGTCCTCGCCGTAGGTCACCACGCGACCGTCGATCGACCCGAGCAGGTCGGCGCTCCCGGGATCGTCGAGGCAGATCACGGCGACGCCGTCATCCGAGCGCCGCGCGAGGAACTCGAGGAACGCGTCGCGGGTATCCGCCAGATCCTCGAACACGTCCGGGTGATCGAGCTCGACGTTCGTGACGACGGCGATGTCCGGTGTGTACGCCAGGAAGGAGCGATCGGACTCGTCGGCCTCCGCCACGAAGATGTCCCCCGAGCCCGAGTGCGCGTTGGAGCCGGCCTCGTTGAGGGCGCCACCGATCGCGAAGCTCGGATCCTCCCCCGCGGCCTGGAGCGCCACGACCGCCATCGAGGTCGTCGTCGTCTTGCCGTGGGTGCCGGCGATCAGCACCTCCCGACGGCCGCGCATGAGCGCCGCCAGCATCTCCGAGCGGTGCAGCACCGGGATGTCGTTGTCACGGGCGACCCGTAGCTCGACGTTGTCCTCGTCGATCGCGCTCGAGGTCACCACGACCTCTGCGCCGCCGACCGCATCCTCGTGGTGGCCGATCCTGACCTCGGCCCCCATCGCACGGAGGCCCTCGATCGCCCGACCCTCCTGACGGTCCGATCCCGATACCTCGTGGCCACGTTGGAGCAGCATCCTGGCGATGCCGCTCATCCCGGCACCGCCGATCCCGACGAGGTGGATGTGACGCGATCCCGAAGCCAGATCGATGGTCACGTCGCGCTCCTCGTGATCGTCCCGATCTCCCCGAGCACGATGCGCGCGACGTTGTCGGCCGCGTCCCGCCGCCCGAACGCCCGCGCAGCCGCCGCGACGGTCGACCGGACGTCGTCGTCCTCCAAGAGGGGTTCGATCGTCCGCACCAGCTCCCGGGGCGACAGATCATCGTGGGTGATGACCCGTGCACCTCCGGCGCGTTCGAGCGCCCGAGCGTTGTGCAGCTGGTGGTCGGCGGTCGCGTGTGGAAGGGGGACGAGGACGGATGCTCTCCCGATGGCGGTCAGCTCCGCGAAGCTCGTGGCGCCGGCACGGCACATGACGACGTCGGCCGCGGCGTACGCGAGCGACATGTCATCGATGAAGTCGACGCAGCGCACGAGCGGGCCGTCACCCGCGGCCCGGGCGTTCTCCCAACCGGCCGCGGCCTCGCCGTGCAGCGATCGGCCAGCCGCGTGGAGTACCTGCAAGCGGTCGGGGGCCGACCACCGGCCGTAGGTGCCCACGATCGCCTGGTTCAGGGCACGAGCCCCCTGGCTCCCCCCGAAGACCAGCAGCGTTCGCCGGTCCTCCTTCAACCGGAAGTGCTCCAGCGCGGCGGGGCGAGCGGTCGCGGGGTCGAGGTCGAGGATCTCCTCACGTACCGGGTTGCCGGTCACGGCGACCTTCTCGGGGCGCGGGAACCGGTCCGCGGAGCCGGGGAAGGTGACCGCGACGCGATCAGCCCAGCGCGCTGCGACCCGGTTGGCCAGACCGGGTACGGAGTTCTGCTCGTGGATGACCAGGGGAAGGTGCTCCCGGTGTGCGGCGCGGGCCAGCGGGAAGCTCACGTACCCGCCGAACGTGACCGCGCCCACGGCCGCGGTCTCGGCGATGATCGCCTCGCACCGGCGGACGGCCGACCGGATCGCCATCGGCACCTTGAACAGTCCGAGGGTGACGCGGCGGGGGACGGGGACGGCATCGATGTGGTAGAGGTCGAACCCGGACGCGGGCACCAGGCGGCCCTCGAGCCGGTCGCTCGTCCCGACGAACACGGGCTCGATGCCCGGATCGACCCGCTGGACGGCGCGGGCCACCGCCACCGCGGGGAAGACGTGGCCGGCCGTTCCTCCTGCCGCGAACAGCACGGTCCTCTTCGTGTCGGTCATGCGGCTTCCCTCCTCGCGATCGCGACGAGGATGCCGAGCGCGAGGAGGGTCGACACGAGCGACGACCCCCCCACCGAGACCAGCGGGAGCGTCACCCCGGTGATCGGGAGCAACCCGGTGACGGCACCGATGTTGACGAGCGCCTGTCCCACGATCCAGCCTGTGACCCCGAACGCGACGAGCCGGCCGAACGTGTCCGACGCTCGTCGCGCGATACGCAGACCGAGCACGAGCAGCGCGGTGAACAGCACGAGGACCACGAACGCGCCGACGAGGCCGAGCTCCTCGCCGATGATCGCGAAGATGAAGTCGGTCTCCGGGTTCGGGATGAAGTTCCACTTGCCGCGGGAGGATCCCAGCCCGAGACCGAACCACCCGCCGGATCCGAGCGCGTAGAGGGACTGGAGCAGCTGGTAGCCGTTGCCCAGCGGGTCCGCGTCGGGGTTCCACCAGCCCGTTATCCGCGCGAACCGGTACGGCTCCAGGATCGCTGCCGCCGCGGTCAGCACCCCGCCGACCGCCCCGATCGCGCCGAGCACCCGCAGGGGGATGCCCTCGAGCCACAGGACGAGCACGACGATCAGCGACAGGAGGAGGCTGGTCCCGAGGTCGGGCTCCAGCATCACGAGCCCGGCTTCCAGCGCCAGTAGAGGCAGCGCCGGGACGAGGAGGTGGCTGAGCTCATCCTCCAGGGGCAGTCCCCGATCGCGCTTGCGCGTGTGGACGTCAGCGAGCCAGAGCAACGTCGCGACCTTCGCGACCTCGGAGGGCTGCACCACGATGGGGCCGAGCGGGATCCACCGGCGGGAGCCAGCCTCCTCGAGCCCGACACCCGGCAGCAGGACGATGACCAGTCCGGCGAGGGCGGCGAGCATCAGCGGCCACGAGAGGGGGCGCCACACCTGGGGGTCGAGGGCCGCCGCCAGGAGGAAGAGCGGCACGCCGACCGCCGCCCACACGAGCTGACGGCGGAAGATCCCGAACGGGTCGCCGGTCTCGGCCGCGTCCACGAACGACGCGGAGAAGCTCATGACCAGACCCAGGACGACGAGCGCAGCGATGACGGTGGCCAGGACACCGGCCTCCGACGTCCACGGACCCGAGCGGCGCGTCCGCACGGCGATGACCGCACGGCGCCCGATCCGTGCCACGGGGTTGTCCGCGCTGACGTGTTCGGTGGCCATCAGGTCGTCTCCGCTCGGACCGCCGCGGCGAAGCGTTGCCCGCGTTCGACGTAGTCACGGAACTGGTCGAACGACGCGCACGCCGGCGCCAGCAGCACGACATCGCCGGATCGGGCGACGCGTCGGGCGACCGTGACGGCCTCCTCGATCGAACCAGCCAGGGTCACGTCGACCCCGGCGGCCGATGCGATGCCGGCGAGCGTCTCGGCGGCTTCGCCGATCAGGACGGCGTGGTGGACGCCGGTGAGCTCCTCGGCGAGGGGCTCCAGGTCGACCCCCTTGGCGAGCCCGCCGGCGATCCACACGGTCGGTCGGTCACGGTGCGCCCGGAGGGCCGCGGCCGCCGCGTGGGGGTTGGTTGCCTTCGAGTCATCGATCCACGTGATGTCCCCGTCCGCCACGACCTCCATCCGGTGGCGTCCCGGCCGGAACGAACGGGCCGACCGCGCCACGGCCTCGGCGGTGGCGCCGGCCAGTAGCGCGCAACAGGCCGCCCCAGCGACGTTCGCGAGGTGGTGCGGGGCGCGCAGCGGCAGCGATCCGGTCTCCAGCAGAGGACCGTGGACGTCAGGGAGCGCAGCGACCAAGCGGTCGTCCCGGAACCCGACACCGACCTCGGGGATGTGCCGGGTACTGAACCACGCCGTGCGTCCCGGGGCGTGTGCCGTGACGACGGCTTCGACCCGTTCGTCGTCCGCGTTCGCGACCGCCCAGTCGCCGGCTTCCTGTGCCTGCCAGAGTCGCGCTTTGGCGGCGGCGTACGCCTCGACGTCGGGGTGCCAGTCCAGATGATCGGGGGCGAGGTTCAGCAGCATCCCGATCCGGGGGCGCAGGCTGTGAGCGAACCGGAGTTGGAACGACGACAGCTCCGCCACGAGCACGGTGTCCGACCCAGCCTCCAGCGCGGCGGCCGTGAAGGGGTGCCCGAGGTTCCCGCACCCGACCGCCTCGAGCCCGGCGGTCGTGAGCATGTCCGCGGTGAGCTCGGTCGTGGTGGTCTTGCCGTTGGTGCCGGTGATGCCGATCACGTCGGGATCGCGACCGGAGCCCCGGCGGGCGAGCCGCCACCCCAGCTCCGGCTCCGACCAGACAGGCACGCCCAGCTCTGCGGCCCGTCGCAACGCCTCTGAGTTCTCCGGCACGCCGGGCGACGGGACCACCAGATCGACCTGGGCGACGATCCGCGCGGTGGCCTCGTCGTCGACGCCAGCCCGGACGTCGACGCCGAGGCCCCGGAGGTCCTCGGTCCGGTCGATGTCCTCGCGCACATCCACCCCGATGACCTCGACGTCAGCGGCCGCGAGCGCCTCGGCCGCGGGCCGGCCGGACCGACCGAGACCGATGACGAGGGCACGCGAGACCTCTGGCAACGGGTGCTCACCCATTGGCGGCTCCGCCTGCGGCGAGGAACTCCGTGTAGAAGATCCCGAGGCCGACCGCGACCCCCATCCCGGCGAGGATCCAGAACCGCACGATGACGGTCGTCTCCTGCCACCCCAGGATCTCGAAGTGGTGGTGCAGGGGCGCCATGCGCAGCACGCGCTGGTCGAACACCCGGAAGAAGAACACCTGGGCCATCACGCTGATCGTCTCGATCACGAAGATCCCGCCGAGGGTGACGAGCAGGAACTGCGTGTTCGTGCTGATCGCGAGGGCGGCCAGCAGCCCTCCGAGCGCGAGCGAGCCGGTGTCCCCCATGAACACCTGTGCCGGGGGGGCGTTCCACCAGAGGAAGCCCGCGCACGCGGCCATCGTGGCGGCGGCGATCACGGCGATGTCGAACGCCTCGGCCTCGGGCACCGCGTAGAAGCCCGGGTTCCGGGCCTGCCAGAAGGCGATCACCACGTAGGCCGCGAGGACCTGGATGCTCGACCCGGCCGCCAGACCGTCCAGGCCGTCGGTGAGGTTCACCGCGTTCGATGTCCCGGCGAGCATCACGAACACCCAGGCGTAGAAGATCCAGAGGGGCAGCTCGTCGGGCCCGAACGACCCCACGAACGAGAACGTCCGCTCGACCCCACCGAAGTTGGGTCCGAGGTAGGCGAACGCGAACGCGATCAGCGCCTGACCGCCGAACTTGGCGGTCTTGTTGAGCCCGAGGTTGCGGTTCATGCGGATCTTGATGAAGTCATCGAGGAACCCGACGAACCCCATCCCCACGAACGTGCCCAGCACCAGCAGACCCGTAGGGGTGAACCGCACCCCGAAGATCCGCGCGCTCACGTACCCGACGACCGCGGCGAGCACGATCGCGGTGCCACCCATCGTGGGGGTCCCGGCCTTCGACGCGTGGTGGGTGGTGTCCTCGCGGATCAACTGCCCGAACCCGCGGTCCCGGAAGTAGCGGATGATCAGCGGGGTCACGACCAGCGATGCCAGGAACGCGACCGCGGCGGCGGCGAGGATCGCTCTCACGTCGCGCGCTCCTCGACGATGCGGTCGGCGACCGCCTCGAGCCCCCCGACCCGGCTCGCCTTCACGAGGACGACGTCACCAGACGCCAGGTCAGGAGCGACGACCTCGGCCGCTGCGTCGGCGTCGGCGACACGTCGGACGTGGTCCGCGGGCATCCCCGCGGACCGTGCGCCGTCCGCGATCGCCGACGCCTCGTCACCCACAACGATCAACCGGTCGATGCCGAGCTCGGCGACCGCTCCCCCGATCTCCCGGTGGGCGTCGTCCGCGGTGGGTCCGAGCTCGGCCATCACGCCGAGCACCGCCCAGGTCCGTCCCGCATCGGGCCTCTGGATCGCGGTCAGCGCCCGCAGCGCCGCACGCATCGAGGCGGGGTTGGCGTTGTAGGCGTCGTTGAGGACGGTGACGCCGCCGGCGTTGGAGATCGCACCGCGCCAGGCGGACACCTGGGCGTCCGCCAGCGCCCCGGCGGCCGCGGTGACGTCGACGCCGAGCCGACCCGCCACCGCGAGCGCAGCCAGCGCGTTGCCGACCTGATGCTCCCCCGCCAGTGGCAGGCGTACGTCGCTGTCCCCCCACGGCGTCCGAGCCCGGAAGCTCGGCCGTGCCAGCGCGTCGAGCTCGACATCCTCTGCCGTCACGTCCGCTTGGGACGACCGTCCGAACCACAGCACGTCCTCGTCGGTGCGGTCGACCATCGTGGCCACTCGCTCGTCGTCGACGTTGAGGACCGCCGCCCCGCCGGACGCGGTCGCCTCGACGAGCTCGCCCTTCGCCCGGGTGACGGTGTCGAGGTCGCCGAACATCTCGAGGTGCGCCCCCGAGACGGCGGTGACCACCGTGATGTCGGGCCGCACGAGGGGCATCAGGTCGGCGATGTGCCCCAGGCCGCGGGATCCGACCTCGATGACGAGCACCGAAGTGTCGTCCTGGCACAGTAGGCACGTCAGGGGGACGCCGACCTCGTTGTTGAACGAGCCTGGGGCCGCAACGGTCCGTCGGCCCGCACCGCAGGCCGCCGAGATCAGGTCCTTGGTGGTGGTCTTGCCCACGGAGCCGGTGACCGCGACGACCGTCGGGTCCACCTGGTCGCGCACCGTGCCCGCGATGTCGCGGAGGGCCTGCCAGGTGTCGTCGACGATGACGGCCGGGGCGTCGACGTCCGCGGAGCGTTCGGCGACGTACGCGACGGCGCCCGCGGTGATGGCCCCTGCGATGTGGTCGTGACCGTCGTGGGTGTCCCCACGCAGCGCGACGAACAGCGACCGGTCCGGCACCGACCGCGAGTCGGTCGTCACCTCCAGGATGCGCACGTCGTCCCCGCGGCGTTCGCCACCGGTCGCGGCGGCGACGTCGTCGAGTCGCAGCGGGATCATGACGCGACCCGGCGATCGGTCGGTGCGTCCCAGCCCGCGTCGGTGAGCGCCTCGGCCGCGACCTCCCGATCGTCGAACGGGATCGTGTGGTCGGCGAACTCCTGCCCGGTCTCGTGCCCCTTCCCGGCGATCAGCACGACATCCCCCGCCACGGCCGCCGAGACCGCACGCCGGATGGCCTCGCGACGGTCTACCACCGCGTCGACCTGTCCGCCGCTGACCTGATGAGCGCCGGCGACCACCTCTTGCAGGATGTCCTCGGGATCCTCGGAACGTGGGTTGTCGGACGTCAGCACCGCGTGGTCCGCCCCGGCGGCGATGCGCCCCATCGCGGGGCGCTTGACGCGGTCACGGTCGCCCCCGCACCCCACGACGACGTGGATCCGGCCGCCATCCGACGCGAGGTCACGGCACACGCGGATCGCGTTGTCCAGCGCGTCGGGGGTGTGGGCGTAGTCCACGAGGACCGCGAAGGGCTGGCCGAGGTCGACCGGCTCGAGACGTCCGGGCACGCCACGGCACGCATCGATCCCCGTGCGAGCCGCGGCGGGATCGACACCCGCTCGGGTCGCCGCCAGCCACGCGGCAGCGGCGTTCAAGGCGTTGTGGCTGCCGACCAGGCGGGTCCGCAGATCGATCTCCTGATCCACCATCACGATCCGGCACCGCGTCCCTTCGAGGGTCGTGGTGATGTCGACGACGCGTGCGTCCGCGTCGACGCGACGGCCGTACGTGGTCACGGGGACGGCCGACTCCTCGGCGATGCGGCGACCCCACTCGTCGTCGGTGCACACGACACCCCGGGCGGCGAGCTCTCCGTCGAAGAACCGCGCCTTGGCTGCGAAGTAGCGTTCCAGGGTCCCGTGGTAGTCGAGGTGGTCCTGGGACAGGTTCGTGAACACCGCGACATCGAACGCGGTCCCGTCGACGCGGTGCTGGTCGAGACCGTGGGACGAGACCTCCATCGCGACCGCTCCGACCCCTCGAACCTCCATCCGGGCCAGGAGCCGCTGGAGGTCCGTCGCTTCCGGCGTGGTCCGGACCCCCGGCTGGGCGATCCCGTGGATCCGGGTCTCGATCGTCCCGATCACACCGGTCCCGATGCCGCCGGCACCGAGCGCCGCTTCCAACAGGTACGCGGTGGTGGTCTTGCCGTTGGTCCCGGTGACGCCGACCACGATGAGGCGCTCCGAGGGTCGACCGTGGACCGCGGCCGCGACGGGCCCCAAGGCGCGGCGGACCGACGCGACCTCGAGCTGGGGTCCGTCCACATCCAGCGGACGTTCGACGAGGAGCGCGGAAGCACCCCGCTCGAGCGCCTCGCCCGCGAACCGGTGCCCGTCGACGGTCTCGCCTGGGATCGTGCAGTACAGGGACCCCGGTTCGACCTGGCGGCTGTCGTGCGTCGCGTCCACGACCCGGGCGTCACCCGTCCGGCGGGTCGTGCCGACGCCGGCGGCGGCATGCTCCGCCTCGGCCAGGGTGATGGGCACGGGTTCGCCTCGGGAGGTCGCCTCTGGGACGGAGCGGGGGGTGCGCCCGAGGATACTCGGGACCCCTTCGGTTCCCGGGTAGCCGACGTCGGTCACTCGTCCGCTTGGGCCGCGGCTGCGTCCGTCGGCGCAGCGGTCGGTTCGGGGGCCGGCGCCGGGACGGCCTGCGCCTCGTGCGGACGGGTCGGAGGCACGCGGCGGTGGCCCAGCGCGAACGACATGACCTCCTGGAACACCGGAGCGGCCGTGAGCCCACCGTAGATCGGGGTCGGATCATCGACGGTCACCGCAACGACGAGCTCCGGCTCCTCGACGGGCGCGAACCCGACGAAGGACCCCATGTAGTCGCTCGAGTAGCCGCGCGCGTTCTCGAGGGGCTTGCGGGCCGTCCCGGTCTTGCCGGCCACGTCGTACCCGGGCACCGCGGCTCGGCCACCCGTTCCGCGCTCGCCATCCACGACCAACGCGAGCATGTCCCGGAGCTGCTGTGCGGTGCGTTCGCTGACGACCCTCCGGGTCGCCGCCGGCGGTGCGGGGGTGAGCCGGCCATCTTCGCCGACGGTCCCACGGACGAGCCGCGGCTGCACCGCCACGCCGTCGTTGGCGATCGTCCCGTACACCGACGCCGCCTGGAGGAGGGTCACCGCGACGCCGTACCCGATCGCGATCGTCGGGAGGCTCGTGTTGGACCACTGGTCCCTGGGCAGCACCGACCCTGCCGCCTCGCCGGGGAACCCCACGCCGAGCGGTTCGCCGTAGCCGAACGCCTCGAGGTAGCTGGCGAGCCGGTCGGCACCGACGTCCTGGGCGAGCTGGATCGTCCCCACGTTCGACGATTGCTCGATGATCTCCGCAACGGTCATGGGCTCCGTCGGATGGCGGTGGTCGTCGGAGAAGGTCTTGTGCCCCACCTGCAGCGTGTCCGCGACCGTGTACACGGTGTCGGGGGTGGCGATGCCCTCCTCGAGCGCCGCTGCCGCCGTCAGCGCCTTCTGCACCGAGCCCGGCTCGAACATGTCGGTGACGGCCCGGTTGCGCCGGGACGCCGGTTCCCCCGCCGCGGGATCGTTGGCATCGGTAGTGGGAGCGTTGGCCATCGCCAGGACCTCACCCGAGTCCACGTCCATCACGAGGACGCTGGCACCGGCCGCCTGGTGACGCTCGACGGCCGCTGCCGCAGCCCGTTCTGCCACGTGCTGGATCTCCCGGTCGACCGTGAGGACCAGATCGGTACCGGGGTCGGGTGGCGTGAGTTGCCGGCCCGCGGACGGGATCGACAACCCTCCGGGAGCCCGCTCGAGGACCAGCGACCCGGGTTGCCCGGACAGCAACGACTCGTACTGGATCTCGAGGCCGGACAGGCCGTCCCCGTCGATCCCGGTGAAGCCCAGTACCTGGCTGGAGAGGACCCCGTTGGGGTACACCCGTGACGGCTCGGTGAGGATGCCGATCCCCGGGAGGCCGAGGTCCGCGATCCGGTCACCGGTCTCGCGGGGGAGCTGCCGGGCGACGTACACGAAGTGCGCGTCCTTGGTCAGGCGCGCCTCGAGCTCAGCGGCGTCGACGCCGACGAGCGGCGAGAGGGCTGCCGCGACCTGAGCGGGGTCACCCGCAGGGGGGATCCAACGTCCTTCCGGGCCGGTCCGGCCACGGAACGCACGCGGATCGGCGTACACCGTGGCGGCATCCACGGAGGTCGCCAGCACATCCCCGTTGCGGTCGTACATCCTGCCCCGACGCGCTGGGAGGTCGATCGTGCGAGCCCGCTGCTGCTCCCCCAGGGCCGCGTACCGGTCGGCGTTGACCGCCTGGACGGACACCAGGCGGTAGCCGACCCCGCCGATCAGGAGGAGGTAGACGGCGAGGAGCCCGACGGTCCGACGTGCGACCCCGGTCTGGGGCAACCGCAACCGGCTCCGCCCGTCTCCCTGCCGGCTCCCCCCGACCAGCAACACCTAGCGCTCCACCGACAGGACCGGCTTCAGGGGATCCGCGGACCCGCCGGCTTGG
The DNA here is from genome assembly GCA_019347855.1 of Actinomycetota bacterium. The sequence continues at coordinate 2,867 of JAHWKO010000058.1, read as the reverse complement.
ACCTCCTGGGATCCCTGGGTGTCCTGGGGCAAGGAGCGATCGAGCACGAGGTACTCCGCGCCCGCCGGAGGCACCATCCCCAGGTCCTCGCGCGCGACGGCCGAGATCCGAGCCGGGTCCTCGAGTTGGGCGACCTCGGCGATCAGCTCGCCGTAGCGCTGCTCGGCGTCCACCACCTCGTTCTCGAGCGCACGCGCGCGGACCGCGTCCCCGGCAGCCAGCGCGTTGATCGCGACGGTCGTGAACACCACCACGCCGGTGAGCGCGAGGATCACGACCGTGTAGGCCAGCGTGTGGCGGGGCGTGGGGTCGGGCACGACCCGGAGGCGCGGTCGCCCGCCGCTTCGGGTCCGGAGGGGAAGGGGGCTCGCGCTCATCCGTCGTGCTCCTCGGTCGTTGCGAGCTTCCGAACGGCTCGGAGCCGGGCGGATCGGGCTCGCGGGTTGCGGGCGATCTCGTCGTCGGACGGTCGGTCGGGGCGAGCGGTGAGGATCCGGACCTCCGCCCGCGCGTCGCACCCGCAGACGGGCATGTCCGGGGGGCACACGCAGTCCCGGGCGGCCTCGGCGAACGTCCGCTTGGCGATGCGGTCCTCCAGAGAGTGGTAGGCGATCGTCACGCACACGCCGTCCGGCACGAGCCGGTCGAGGGCGCGCGGCAGGGAGTCGCGGAACGCGTCGAGCTCGTCGTTGACGGCGATCCGTAGCGCCTGGAACGTCCTGGTCGCCGGGTGGGGTCCGCTCCGTCGGGTCGCGGCGGGGATCGCGTCCCGGACGATGTCGGCGAGCTCCTGGGTCCGGTGGATCGGGCGTGCGCGCACGATCGCGGCCGCGATCCGTCCCGCGAACCGCTCGTCGCCGTAGCGGCGGATCGTGTCGGTGAGCTCGCCCTGGTCCAGGTGGTTCACGAGATCGGCAGCCGTCGGGCCACGCGTCGGGTCCATCCGCATGTCGAGTGGCGCGTCCTGCGTGTAGCTGAAACCCCTGTCGGCGCGATCGACGTGCATCGACGAGATCCCCAGGTCGTAGAGGACGCCCGCCACGGTCGTGAGGCGGAGGTCTTCCAGCGCGGCGTCCAGCTCGTCGAACCTCGCGTGGACGAGGTGCGCGTCCCACCGGTCGTCCTCGAGGCGGGCGGCGGCGAGCTCCAGGGCGTCGGGGTCGCGGTCGATGCCGATCAGCGTCGGACGCTCCCCCGTCTGTGCTCTCGCCTCGAGCAGCGCGCGAGCGTGCCCGCCTGCGCCGACCGTGCAGTCGACGACGGGACCCGCCGGCGCCGAGGCCAGGAGCTCGACGACCCGGTCGCGGAGGACCGGGACGTGGGGCTCGGGCATGGCGGGCACCGTCAGCGGCCGTCGCGCGGTGACCAGGGCACGGAGCGCCGCAGCAGACGTAGCCACGGAACACGTGTGCCCAGGACGGTCAGCAGGAGCATCGAGGCGTGCACGGGTGGCCTCCATCGATCAAGCGAACGGGGTGTCGAGGTCAGCGAACTGGCCCTCCGCGCGGTCGCGGTAGGCCTCCCACGTCTCGCGGTCCCAGATCTCGACCTTCTCGTCGGACCCGACCACGGTCAGGTCCCGGTCCAGATCCGCGTACTCGCGCAGCCGCTGGGGCACGGTGACCCGGCCCTGGCTGTCGGGGCTGTCCTGATGCGCACCGGCGAGGAACACCCGCAGGTACGCGCGGGCGCGTTGGTCCTCGCGGGGGAGCGAACGCAGCTCCTCGACCCGGCGCTCGAACGTGGCTACCGGGTAGACGTCGATGCAGCGGTCCTGGCCGGGCGCGAAGACGAGCCCGCTCATCAACCGGTCGCGGAAGCGGGCAGGCAGGATCACGCGCCCCTTGGCATCGAGCGTGTGCTCGTGCTCTCCCAGGAACAACGCCTCGCCCCTCCCGCAGGGGAGCCCCATCTGCCGGTCCCGCCTCCGCACCCGCGGGCACCAACGCACTCCACTTCGCACCACCCTATGCCACCCCGGGCGTCACGTCAACGGCGGAACCGCGCTTCTCGCCCGGATGAAGGGCTCTATGGGCGGTTCGTGGGGTGGAGGGCGGTCGGACGCTGCGATCGGAGACGCACGCAACGTGCTCACCCCATCACGAACAGTTCCCGATCTGCGCCCCATGGACCCCATCAGTCACGCGTGCGTGGAGCGCAGTGGTGGGCCGCCGGGGTACCGCGGGCCGCGACCCGAGGTGGGGACGGGCTAGCGCAGCGTGGGCGAACGCCTAGAACGCCTAGGCGGGGAGGAGCTCCCCCCAGCGGCGGCCGAGGTACGGCAGGAGGTAGGGCCGCCAGTCCTCCCCCACCCGGCCGGCCCGGACCACGAGCCAGAACGCCGGGGGCGGGGCGGACGGCGCGCGCGACAGCGTGTAGCCGGCCTCCTTGGGCGTGCGGTCCTGCTTCGAGGCGTTGCAGTCTCGGCAGGCCGCCACGACGTTCTCCCAGCGGTGCTCCCCACCGCGGCTGCGGGGCAGGACGTGGTCGACGTCCTCGGCGGGCGATCCGCAGTACTGGCAGCGGTGCCCGTCCCGGAGGAACACCGCGCGCCGCGACAGGCCCGCCTGGGTCCGCCGCGGTACGTTCACGTACCGGTTCAGCTTGACGACGGTCGGGGCGCGGAGGTCGAGGTGCTCGGACCGGAAGCGCACGCCGTCCTCGTGGATCACCTCGGCCTTGCCGGTGAGGGTCAGGACGATCGCGCGACGGGCCGGGACCACGGACAGCGGTTCCATCGAGGCGTTCAGCACGAGGGTAGGCGCGGCACGGGTCCCCGCCGGACGGACCCGCCCGGCGGGAGCGGCTGGTTCGGCGTCCTCCACGAACACCCTGTCCCGTACACGGATGGGCGGGAGTCTACGGCG
>JAHWKO010000057.1 GCA_019347855.1 Actinomycetota bacterium | reverse complement strand
GTACGTCGCCGACTTCACCGGGACGATCCTGCGCGTGGACCGGGCGACGGGCTGATGCCGTTGAGGGGGTCGCGCTGGCGCGTGCGCTGACCGACCCGTCGCAGGAACCTGGCTGGGCGACCGCGAAACACGCACATTGCATCTTCAATAACATGTTTGAACCATCAGATATTGCGCTCCCCGGATATCCGGCCCGTCGACGCGCACCTGGCGAGAGGAGACCACGCGGGGAGGCCAGCGGCTCGCGACCAGCGGTTCAGCGACCCATCGATCGGACCTCGGTTACGGTGGCGGCAGACCGGGAGGGGACAGCCGTGCGCCGATACCTCGTGATCGCCAACCAGACGCTGGGGGGCCGACGGCTGCTCGAACGCGCCCGCGAGCTCTGCGACGAGGGCCCCTGCGGGTTCCACATCATCGTCCCCGCGACGGAGCCACGCGACCACGTCCACCGGGTTCAGGCGGACTCGGGCGAGGAGCTGGCGCGCCAGCGACTGGACGCGACGCTGGGGCGGTTCCGCGAGATCGGGGCGGAAGCGACCGGGGAGGTCGGATCCTCCCAGCCCCTCGAAGCCGTGCGGTCGGCCCTCCAGGAAGGCCGCTACGACGGGATCATCATCTCGACGCTGCCAGCGGGGTTCTCCCGCTGGCTGGGCATGGATCTACCGAGCCGGATCGAACGAGACGCGGACATCCCGGTCGAGCACATCGAGGCGCTGACCGAGCTCCTCCCAGAGGGGCGTCTGGGCGGCGTCGCCGTCGGGGTCGATGGTTCGCAGGCCAGCACCAACGCGCTGCGATGGGCGGTCGAGGAGGCCGAGCTGCGGGGGTTGGAGCTCGCGGTGATCCACGTGTTCAGCTACGTCGCCGAGACGACGGTCGCGGCTCCGGACGTCCCCTTCGCTTTCGCCGGCCCGCCCTACGAGGAGGTCGAGGCCGACGCCCACGCGCTGCTGGACCGCGTGATCAGCGAGGTCGACCTCGGCGACGTGGCCTCCACACGGCACGCGATCGAGGGAGACCCGGGACGCATGCTGCTGCGCGCAGCCGCCGGTGCCGACCTGCTGGTGCTGGGCTCGACCGGCGCGGGTGGACTGTCGGGGATCGGATCGGTCAGCCGCGAGGTCGCGCAGCACGCTCCCTGCCCCGTCGTGATCGTCCCCGGCTGACCACCTGGCCGCGCTCAGCCTGTCCGGACCGTTCGACACCTACGTCGCGACCCCGGGCGGTGGAGGCGGTGGTGGGTGCACCGGGAAGGGGAACAAGCCCGGCTGTCGATCATCGGCGGCCACGCGGGGTGTCGGCGCCGGTCGGCGAGACCGCGTCCCTCACGTACCCGCGGACGTCGCCGTCTCCGTCGGTGACGGACGGCCACGTCGTCAGCCTCGGTAGCCGACGATGTCGGCGAGGCATGGCCGCGACGGCCGGACGGGCTCGGCGGGTGCGGCGATCGGCAGGTCCAAGCGGTTGATCACGAAGCGCGCGGTCTCGGGTGCCCAGTCGGCGCGTTCCAGCAGCCCGGCCGCGGTGAACGGGAGGACCCCGAGGGCGCGGGCGAGCTCGTCCGCGTCGTCGAGGTGGCGAGCTCGCAGCTCGGAGGCGATCGCCTCCCGCAACGTCGGGCCCGGATCATGGACATCCGCCGGTGCGGTCGTCCCGGGAACCGTCGCTACTGCTGCTGGCATCTCGCCCCTCATCTGTCGGCCAGGTGCAGCTTGGTGCCTCTGCCTGTGGACCCGCCAGTGGATTGTGGAGAAGTCGTGTGGACAGTCGCGGAGATCCTGTGGGAAACCCTGTGGACGCCGGACTACACGGGTGTCTTTCCCACGGCAGGCGGGTAGCGGCGATCACCCGTCCGCGACGCCGAGGAGCGCGGACATCTGTGCGGCGTTGCGGACGCCGTAGTCGCGGTAGCAGTTGTTGAACACCACGTGCGTCTCGCGTGCCTGGTCCGCGAGCTCGCGCACCTGCGGGACCCAGGCCTCGAGCTCCTCCTCCTCGTACAGGTACCGGAACCGCTCAGCGGCCGAGATACCCTTCCGGTTCCAGTTCTCGCGGTTGTGCCCGTGCATGCGCAGGACCGCCAGCCGGGGATGGGTGACGGCCGTGATCGGCGGCACGGAGTTGTCGAACCCCTGAGGTTCGTCCACGCAGACGTACGCGAGGTCCAGCTCGTCGAGCAGGGCGAGCGTCCGCTCGCTGTCGTCCTCCCCGAACCACGACGCGTTGCGTAGCTCCACCGCGACGTCGAAGCCCTCCAAGCGTCCGGCGAGGTCCTGCAATGTGCGCCGGGCGGGCCGGCCTGGGTGGAACCACGGGGGGTACTGGAAGAAGACCGCCCCGAGCTTGCCGGCGGAGTCCAGGGGACGCAGCGCCTCCCGGAAGCGCTCCCACGCCCGGTCCACGGCATCGTCGGGCAGGTGATCGAGGTACACGTTGCGTTTGCCGCGGTGCTCATCGGGCAACGCTCCGAGGACGTCGTCCCAGACGGAGCGCTCCTGCGTCGGGTGGCCCGTCAGCAGCGAGTAGGCCTTGACGTCGAACCGGAAGTCATCCGGCGTGCGGTCGATCCACTTCTCCACGAGCGCTACCGACGGCGGGAAGTAGTAGGTGGAATCGACCTCGACCATCCGGAAGCGATCGGCGTAGTACCGCAGGCGCTCCTCGGCCGACATCGACCGCTTCGGGTACCAGTCGGCCTCCTCGATCAGGGTCCTGTCCGTCCACGAGGCCGTGCCGACCCGGATCTCACCCACGGTCGGTCCGATCGTCCAGCAGCGCATCGAGTTCGAGGTCTTCCGGGTCCACCACCGGAGGCTCGGGCAGGACGCGGGGGGGCGGGTACTTCAGGCCCGTGCCGGTGTCGAACACCACCACCCGCTCGCTGGGAGCGAGATCGCCACGTGCCCGCAGCTCGGGGACCGCGGCGAAGGCCGCCGCCGACTCCGGACTGACGTAGGTGCCGGACAGCTGCCCGACGGTCGTGCGCATCGCGTCGATCGTCGCATCGTCCACGGCGACCGCCGTGCCGGCCGACTCGCGGAGGGCGTCGAGGATCAGGTGGTCACCCACGGCCGACGGCACCCGCAGGCCCGAGGCGAGGGTCGCCGCGTCCTCCCACGGGTCCGCGAAGCGGTCGCCGGCCTCGAAGGCCCGGACGATCGGGGCGCAGCCGGTGGACTGGACGGCGACCATGCGGGGGCGTTCCTCGCCGATGAGCCCCAGCCGTTCGAGCTCGTCGAAGGCCTTCCACATCCCGATCAACCCGGTCCCGCCGCCTGTGGGGTAGACGATGACGTCGGGCAGGCGCCACCCCAGCTGCTCGACGAGCTCGAGGCCCATCGTCTTCTTGCCCTCGACGCGGTACGGCTCCTTGAGGGTGGACACGTCGAAGGCCCCGGTCCGTTCGGCGATCGCGTGGGCGACGCGCCCCGCGTCGCTGATCAGCCCCTCGACCAGGATCAGCCTCGCCCCGGTGGTGACGACCTCGGCCTGGTTGACCTCCGGCGCGTCCACCGGCATCACGACGGTCGCCGGGGCCCCGGCCGCCGCCGCGTACGCGGCCAACGCCCCGCCCGCGTTGCCGGCCGACGGCACCACGAAGTGCGTCGCCCCGAGCTCACGGTTGCGGGCGACCGCCACGGCCATCCCCCGAGCCTTGAACGAGCCGGTCGGGTTCAGCCCCTCGGCCTTCACCAGCAGGTTCGGGGTACCGAGGTGCTCGCCCAGACGCCGTAGCGGGAGCACGGGGATCGCCCCCTCCCCGAGCGTGAGCCGGAAGGATGGGTCGCGCACCGGTAGGAGCTCGGTCCAACGCCACAGGCTCACGGGGCGGGTGCGCAGCGCCTCCGGCGTCAGGGTCGCGCCCGCCGCGTCGAGGTCGTACCGGGCGAGGAGCGAGCGGCCGTCCGTTGGGTCGACCCGCTGGAGCACGTCCGCGTCGTACCGCTCGCCGGACAGCGAGCCTTCGAGGTGCGTCAGCGCGGAGGTCTCCATCGCCCCGACCCTACGCCCTAGGTCGCTTCCCCGATCCGGCTGCCCCTTGCGGGCGCGGAACCGCGCGCATGCGCTCGCGGATGCACCCGCAGGGTCACTTGATGGCCAGGAGGATCTGCCCCTCGAGCGCCGGGTAGGCGTTGAGGTACTCGACGCGTTCGGCCTTGAGCTGCTCGACGCGCTCCTTGTACTCGTCGGCACGCCCCTGCCGCTCGTACAGCTCGCGGGGGCGCAGGAGCTCCTCGTCGTCGATCCCCGGGACGGAGGTCGCGACGTGGTAACCGAAGTCGGGATCCTCCTCCCACTCGATCGCGTCCTCGACGATGGCGGCCACGATCGCGGAGCTGTGGGGGATGCGGACCTTCTTCGAGCCCTCGCGGCCTTCGGGACCGCCGACGTTGCCGGTGTTCAGCACGTACACGGCGAGATCCGGCATCGTCTCGAGCAGCTCGAGCAGGCGGTTGGCCTGCATCGCGTCATCGTTGAAGAAGAACGGGTTGGTCCCCGGCACGCGGAGGTTCTTGCCGGCCTCTGCGGCCCCACCAGCGGAGGTGCCCTTCGTCTCGCCGAGCATGAAGTACGCGGCGGCTTGCTCGCGCTTCAGTCGGGCCACCGCGGGGACGATGTTCTCGTTGCGGTTGAGGATGAGGAGGAAGTCCGCGGTCGGCAGGCCACGCGGGTCACGGTGACGGATCAGGTCCAGCGGGAACGTGGACCGGCCGTTAGCGGTGTGCGAGTCGTCGTTGAAGTCGACCGTGCCGTCATCGTCCACCGCCACGTTCTCGAGCCAGGCGTCCTCGTGCGTGGAGCCCTCCCAGATCGTGGGTTCGTCGTCCGGGTCGAGCCCGTAGGTCTTGGCGAAGCAGCCGGCCTCCGAGGCGTGGATCTTGCCCCCCGGCATCAGGGCGATGAAGTCGTCCTGGACCGGCAGGGAACCGTGCTGCTGACGGAAGGTCGTGGTGGTCTTGCCCGTGCCGGACAGGCCGATGATCAGTCCGAGCTTCTCCTTGTCCCCGGAGATGTTCTCAGCGGGGAAGACCTTGGCGCCGGCGTGCATGGCGAGGCCGCCGCGGTCGTAGACGAGCTTGTTCCACATCCGCAGTCCGCCCATCTTGGACTCTCCGAAGTAGTCGGAGCCGATGACGCGGGTGATGTAGTTGTCGAGGTCGACGATGATGAGCTTGTCGTCTGGCTTGCCCGGCGCACTCATGCTCGGCGTGTAGATGACGGTGAACTCGGGCTCCCAGTCCCCGTCCTTGTCGAAGTACAGCTGCTTCTGCATCGCCGGGATGTTGGCCTGGGTCTTCTCCATGAACAGCCGCGCCCCGGTGCGGAACTCGGGATCGGGGCCGATGTAGCCCTCGATCAGGATCATGTCCTGGTCAGCGATGTGCTCGTCCTGCTGGCGGGCCCAGTCGTCGGCCTCCTGGCGGGGCATCCGCTGCTGGTGGATCTCCTCGTCCGAGACGAAGAAGGTCGATCGCTTCAGGCGTGCGAGGACCTGGGCCTTGTAGTTGATGTTGCCGAACTCGGTGCGCTGGGCGCGGGGGGCGAGGTACTCGAGCGCCCACTCCTGCATCTGCTCCTGCGTGGGGTTCTCAGCGACCGACTTGGCCTTCGGGAGGTCGATGGCCACGGGGTTCCTCCTCGTTGAGGTGAGACGTCGCGACGGTGGGTGGGGTGGGTGAAGGGGTCGCCACCCGACCGGGCCGTGGATGCCGGGAAGCCTAACAGTCCCGCATGTAGCCCCTCCAACCGCAGGTCTGGCCGTTCGGGGCAGGCAGCGACAGCGGACGCTCCATACCACGGCGACCGCGGGATCGCTCCTCCCGGTTCCTTGCGCCGACCGCACGGCTCCTTTCGCCGGCCACGTCACTGTCCGGCACGAGCCATTGGGTCCCCGGGACGCAGCTAATGAGGATCCTTTACGGTGCGGGATGCACGTTCCTCTTGCCCTGTTTGGCTACGGTTGCCACACTCACGCTGTCGCACTTGGGAACGACGGGGCAAGCGACGAGCGCGGTGCACACACCCACGAGCGCAGATCGGAGCGCGGATGCCCGAAGGTGGACTGAGCGACGAGCACAAGGCCGCGTTGGCGAAAGGACGACGCCAGGCACGGGCCGTACGCGACTACCTCGAAGCGTTGGAGGCGGAGAGCAAGCGGGGGCGGTCGACCGACCCCGACGCCCTCAAGGAACGGATCGAACGCTACGAGCAGCAGGCCGGGGACGAGGAGGATCCCGCCCGTCGGGTCGAGCTGATCCAGAAGCGTCTCGACGCCGAGAAGCAGCTCGCGGCGGTCGAGGACCAGCCCGATATGGACGCGCTCGAGGGCCGCTTCAAGGAAGCGGTGAAGGAGTACTCCGAGCGCAAGGGCATCAGCTACACCGCGTGGCGCGAAGCGGGGGTCCCGGCGTCCGTCCTGCGGGACGCCGGCGTGCCCAGGACCCGCCGGACCGCCTGAACCGGACGCTCCGGGCTCAGCCGATCTGGTAGAGGGGGTCCTCGGTCTTGATGATGCCCGCGATCTTCATGGCGGACTGCCCGCAGTTGTCGAAGGCCTCGATGAAGCGCTCGCAGTCCCGCCGGTAGGTCACGACCTTCTCGGGGTCGTTGGCCAGCGCCTCCACCAGCTCGAACTGGCTGTACAGGTCCGCCGCGAAGGCGTGACGACGCCGGTTGGCGATCTCCTCCACCGCGTTGACCTGCAGTTCGACCTGCCGGTCGAAGTCCTTCGTGAGCTCGGCGGACACCTCGTCGAGACGCTCGATCAGCATCTGCTTGGCACGGTCGAGCCCTCGGGAGCCGCCGAACACCTCCCCCATCTTCCAACCGATCAGCGCCCCAGCCAGCAGCCCCAGCGGACCGAGAACGCCACCGACCAGGGCGAAGGCCGCCCCTCCCGAGACGATCGACCCGGCGGCCGCCCCACCGATCGCCTGGGTGAGTCCCCCGTCGTCCGCCTTACGCGCGGACTGGACCTGGTCGGGGGTCAGCAGGAAGGCGCGCCCGTTCAGGCTCACCTTCGGGACCGACGTCGACAGGTCGCCCATGACCGCCTCGAAGCGCTCCTCGAGCACGGCACGGAGACGGTTCAGGACCTTCTCGAAGTCCCGCTGGAACGTGCGTGATGCCGTCTCGCCGGCGAGCTCCACCTCACGCTTGAACTTCCGCGAGAACTTCTCGATCTCCTCGGCGGTGTCGCACTCCGCGATCTTCTGCTTGGCGCGCGCGAACGGCGCCAGGAGCTGCGAGCGGACCTTCATGCGCAACGGGTCCACGCCAGAGAGCGTGCTCTTGACCGAACGGTTGAAATCGGACTCCAGATCCCGCACGTTCTCGTCGAGCTTCTGCCGGTGGGCGGCGAGGAGCTCGGGGTCGTCGAGCAGCCGCTGGCGGACGCTCACCTCCCCCTTGGCGAGGTTGGCCGCGTGTGCGACACGCTCCGCGGACTCGCGCAGGATCTGGCTACCCGCCTCCTGCTCGAGGAACGTCTCGATGTCGCGGAGCAGCCGCGCCGCCCCCGACACCTTGAACTTGTCGATGTCGTGGTCCCGTCGGGCCTCCCACGCCTCGAGCGCGCAGACCGGGTAGAGCCGGACCTCCCCCCGTAGCCCCCCCCGCTTGGACGCCTCGACGATCCGGCCGCCGACGTAGGACAGGACCTGGTTGCGGGTCTCGCTGTCGTGGAAGTGCTGCGGGTACATGTTGCAGACGAGGAAGACCTTCCTGAGCTGTCGCGACACGACCTGCTCGAGGAACGACAACTCGGTCGCCCCGACCGTGGGTGGGGACAGGAACACGACCACCCCGGCGTCGACCGTGTCGAGCTCCTGCAGGGTCCGCTGGGTGTAGAGCTCGTCGGCCTGGGCGTCGTCCAGCCCCGGCGTGTCCACGAGCCGGACCCCGTTGCGGAGGAACGGCACCTCGACCTGCTGGTGGACGTTCAGCACGCCGAGCTGGTTGTTCTCGTTCTGTTTCTGGGACGTGTAGCGCTCGACCTCGGACGGGTCGACGTGCTTGACGGTGCCGTCCGCGAAGTAGACGTCGGCCTGGGGGGTGCCGTACTCGACGTAGACGGGGACCGCCGTCTCGGGCGTCACGTGCATCGACGAGACCTCCAGCCCCAGCAGCGAGTTCAGGAGGGTGGACTTGCCGCGCTTGATCAGCCCGAAGACCCCGATGTTGAAGCGCGTCTGCTCGAGGTCGTACCGGACGAAGGCGAGCTCACCGGAGATCAGGCTGTCGGAGATGTCCTGACCCTCGACCTCCAGACCGCGACGATCCTGGAAGCGGTACCAGACCTCGCTGAACTTATCGACAGCCTTCAGCAGAGAGTCACGTTCGGCGTCGAAGGCGTCGAGGAACTCTGCCAAGGGTCTGCCTCCCGGATCGGACGAACAGGTTGCCACGGCGAACGCGCGGTGTCTCTGCCGGTTTGGATGGTGTTTCGGCGCGAGATGACTAGCCCTTGAACCGTCCCTTCGGACCAAGCGCACACGTCGGAGAGACGGGCGCGGCTACCGCCTGCATCTACGCCGGCCGGCCCTCACGCCTAGCCCATCGGAGGGGAGGGATCTGCCTCGTTCGTGCGGGTCGGGGTGGATGTGCACCCCGGTAGCCTCCCTGTCGGGACGTGAGGGAGGTGGGTACCCCCTGCTGACCTCGTGTCACCATCGCCGGCGCGGCCTCCCCCTCGTGCCGAACCGGCGCCGGTGGGCGCCTGAGCGGGTCTCCCCATCCCCACTCTCGCTCCGGTGCCCACCACCCCCGGCCTGCTACCGGTGCTCGTTGCCAGGTTCTCAGCCCGCGTCGTTCCCGGACCCCTGGCAGGGCGTGTCGGGACCGTCGGGGCGCTCGCGGTGGTCGCACCGGTACACGCCGTCCTCCCACACGTAGACGACCTCGGGCCACAGGGGAGCGGGCAGGTCCTCGTCCTGGCAGGTGGCGTAGATCTCGGCGGCTCCGTCGCCGTCACGGTCCTCGATCGCGACGCCGGTGTCCCCGTAGGTGTTGCGACCATCGAAGCAGTCACCCCGCGCGTTGAGCGGCACGATCGTGCCGTTCCCGCTCGACGCCCACACGGTCGCCGAGCTGCCGGAAGCGCCCGACCTCTGGAACACGGCGACCTCGATCGTGCCGTCGGCGTTCAGATCACGGATCTCGAGGTCCGCGAGCTCGTCCGCGGGGCCCCCGGGCGCCTGCTCGGTGACCCGGTACTCGGTGCCGGTCCAGTCGGCGATGTCGACCTGGCTGCGGTTCTCGGCATCGACGACGTACGCGAACACGATCTCGCGCTGGTCGTCACCGTCGAGGTCGACCGCGAGGTTGCGGTGGTTGCTCGTCCCGCTCGGCCGATGGTCCGCCACGAACCGGGCCCGATCGGCGTCCGTTGGGTCCCTCGGACCGGACGCTGGCGGGCTGGCCGTCGGGCCGGGCGACACGGACCCGCTGGGCGCCGGCTCGACGGGCGAGACGGCGGGGGTCACCGGGAACGCGGTCAGCGTGCCCGTGGGCGCCGCACTGGGCTCGCCGCTCCCGTCGCAGGCGGCGACCAGCGCGACGACCAGCGAGACGACGAGCGGAGCCCGTCCGAGCGTCCTCATCCAGGGGAGCCTTCCGTGACCGGGTGGCCGAAGCGTGTCAGGTCAGGTCCGCCCAGGCCAGGAAGCGCTCCACCGTCGGGCGGTCACCCGTCACCCGGACGGCATCCGAGCCCAGCCGTCGCCACAGCACGAGCAGCAGGTCCGAAGCCGTCCCCCTGACGACGGCCGCATCGTCGCGAGCGCGGCGGCTGTGCCCCTGCATCGGGTCCAGCGTGACCGAGAAGTTGCCGCGGCCGTCGGAGCGGTGGAGGTGGATCGTCGCGGGTTCGTGCGGCCACGGTTCCTCCTCGGAGGCCAGGAAGACGTCGATGAACTCACGTACCCCGTCCGTGGCGAGCCGGCCGTCGATCGGATCGGTCTCACCCGCCGCCGCCTGGATGTCCCAGCGGTGCATCGCGGTCTCGTGCGCCATCCGGCGCGCGATCCGCCCCACGTGGTGCTCGCCCCACCACGTCCACGCAGGGTCGAACTCGTCGCGGTCACGCAACGCCCCGGCCAGCGCGGAGATCCCCTCCCCGACGTACCCCGCGAGGTCCGCGGGGTCATCATCGACCTCTGGCCGATCCTCGGGTCGCTCCGTGCCACCGGCCTCGACCACGTGGGTCCACCAGCGGTGCGCCCGTGTCAGGTGCACCCCAAGGTCACGCACGGTCCACTCCGGGCACGGAGGCACCTTGGCGTCGCCGTCCGTGGAGCGCAGCACCTCGACGAAGGTGTCGCCCTCGTCCTCGATCGCCTGTATGAAGTCCTCGTACCGCATGCCTCCACCCTACGGGCCGTCTTCGTCCGCATCGGGGTCGATCTCCGTGCATATGTGCAACCTCCGTGACCCCGATGCGGGAGGAGGCGCCGTCGAGTGCGGGAGGAGGTGGGACCGTCCGTCCGGCCGAGGGGTCCGTACGCGCTCCTGGGGCATCCTCGTCTCTGCACGGTGCCCCTCGCGGCGCCGCTCACGAACGGGGTCTTCGATGTCGAACGTCGCCGCGACCGGCCGCATCAAGCGGGCGGCGCTGGACCTGTTGGACTTCGACGACCTGCGCCCCGGCCAGAAGGACGCGATCCAGCACGTGCTGCAGGGCACGGACACCCTCGCGGTCATGCCGACCGGGTCGGGCAAGTCGGCGATCTACCAGATCTGCGGCGCCATCATCGACGGTCCCACCGTGGTCGTGTCCCCCCTGATCGCGTTGCAGCAGGACCAGGTCGGGTCCATGGGCGACCTCGAGGTCGGCGCCGCCGCGTTCGTGAACTCCAACCTCACGGTCACCGAGCGCCGCGAGACGTTCCAGCGACTGCACGACGGGGAGATCGAGTTCCTGTTCCTCGCGCCGGAGCAGCTCACGCGCGAGGACACCCTGGAGGACCTCCGCGCCGCAGCCCCGTCGCTGTTCGTCGTGGACGAGGCGCACTGCATCTCGGACTGGGGGCACGACTTCCGCCCGGACTTCCTGCGCCTCGGTGGCGTGCTCGAGACGCTGGGCCATCCGATCACCCTCGCGCTCACCGCCACGGCCGCGCCCCCGGTGCGCACCGAGATCGTCCAGCGCCTCCGGATGCGCGACCCGGCGATCGTCGTGCGCGGCTTCGACCGACCCAACATCCACCTGGCGGTCGAGCGCCACCAGGAGGAGGACGACAAGCGCGCCGCGATCCTCGCCCGGGTCACGGGCGCCAACCCCCCTGGGATCCTGTACGTGGCCACCCGCAGGGAGGCCGAGGGGTACGCCGGGGAGCTGGCCGACCGTGGGCTGCGGACCGCGCACTACCACGGGGCCATGAACAAGGACGACCGGACCGCCGCCCACGAGGCGTTCCAGGCCGACGATCTCGACGTCATCGTCGCGACCCCGGCGTTCGGGATGGGCATCGACAAGCCCAACGTGCGGTTCGTCTACCACGCGCACGTCACCGACTCCCTGGACTCCTACTACCAGGAGGTCGGCCGCGCCGGCCGGGACGGCGCGTTCTCGTCCGCCGTGCTGTTCTTCCGCAACGAGGACCTGGGGCTGCGCAAGTACTTCGCCGCCGCTGGCGCCATCTCCGCCGAGCAGTTGGAACGGATCTCGCACTGGGTCCAGGCCGTCGGGGAGCCGATCGAAGCCACGCTGATCGGGGAGCGCGCCGAACTGTCGAACTCGAGGCTCGCGATCGCGCTGTCCCGGTTGGAGGAGGCCGGGGCGTTGCGCCTCGGACCCGATGGGATGGTCCATCCCGTCGAGGACCCGCCGACACCGGAGGACGCCGCAGCGGCGGCGGTGCTCTCGGACGAGACCCGCGACCAGCACGAGCGGTCCCGCCTCGAGATGATGCGCTCCTACGCCGAGACCGACCACTGCCGGGGGCGGTTCATCCTCAACTACTACGGAGAACAGTTGGACGGCGCCTGCGGGCACTGCGACAACTGCCTGACGGGGGCCGCGGACGAGGTGATGCCGGAGGACGTGCCCTTCCCGATCGAGTCCCGCGTCCGGCACACGGAGTGGGGCGAGGGCGTCGTGGTCCGCTACGAGGACGACCGCGCGGTCGTGATGTTCGACGACGTCGGGTACAAGACGCTGGCGCTCCAGGTGATCGAGGAGCGGGGCCTGCTCGAGCCCGTCGCCTGATCCCGGCGGGAGCCAGCGTCCCCGGATGCGCCAGCGGCCCCGCGGAGCGAGAGGGCGCAGCACCCCGCGTACCGACCTCACGCGCTGTAGGGTCGCGCGTGCCATCCGTCGGGGGAGGCCCTCACCTTGTCACCTGCCGCCCAACGTCGTCCGTGGATCCTGGTCGTGGCGGTGCTCGCCATGATCCTGTCGCTGGTGGTGCCAGCCACCGCGGACGAGGTCGCCGAGCACCCCGATCCGGGGGTGGTCCGACCGCGCCCCGCGCCCGGTGCCGTGGTCAACGATGGGGGCGTGACGGTCGAGGCGCTGCTCCACGCTCGTGCCGGGGTCCGGTCCGCCTCCCTCGAGGTGAACGGTCAGGCCCGCGACATCCAGCTCGACCAGGTGAGCACGTACACGACGCGGCTACGCGCGTCGCTCGACCTGCCGGCGGGGCGCTACGTCGCGGACGTGCGCTTCACCGACAACGACGGCACCAGCACCCAGCGGGTGTGGGAGTTCCGGACCAGCGCCGTCGGGTTCAACCGGCTGTCGGGCGACGACCGGATCGCGACCTCCGTCGCGATCAGCAAGGACCTGTACCCCGGCGGAGGGTCCGCCCCCGCAGCGGTGCTCGCGCGAGCCGACGACTTCGCCGATGCGCTGTCCGGGGCTCCGATGGCCGGGGCGGTCGACGGCCCACTGCTGCTCACGCACCCCGACGGACTGAGCGACGCGGTGGCTGGGGAGCTCGATCGGGTGCTCCGGGACGACGCCACCGTCTACCTGCTAGGTGGGTCCACGGCGCTGGACCCCGCGGTCGCGGACGCGGTCGAGACGCTCGGGTTCACGACCCAGCGGCTGTCCGGCGACGACCGGTACGGGACCGCGGCCGACATCCTCGAGCTCGTCCCCGAGTCCTCGACCACGTTCGTGGCATCCGGGCGCAGCTTCCCCGACGCTCTCGCAGCATCTGCACCCGCGACCCGGGACGGGATCCCGATCCTGCTCACCGATGCGACCGGGTTGCCGGACACGACCCGCAACGCCCTCGCCAACGCGCACTGGGGCGACGCGGCCGAACCGTTCGACACGGTGTACGTCGTCGGCGGGCCCGCCGTGATCAGCGACGGCGTCCTGCAGGAGATCGACCGGATCGCCGGCACCGTCGTCCGGGTCGCCGGCAACGACCGCTACGCGACCGCGGCAAGGGTCGCGGGCCGCTTCTACGGGGACGGCGTCTCACGGGTCGCGATCGCCAGTGGGGAACGGTTCCCCGATGCGCTGCCGGGCGGACGCCACGCCGGCGCCGAGGGTGTGCCGCTGCTGCTGTCCCCCGGTGCGGGCCTCGCGCGTCCTCAGATCGACCAGATCGCGGCGTGGGGGGTCACCGGCGGGTGGTTGTACGGCGGTGACCTCGTGCTCGACGTCCGCGTGGCCCAGGACGTGCAACGCGCCGTCGTGGACGGCACGGGGCTGCGTGAGCGGTCGATCAGTCCACCGCACGGCGGGGAGATCAACAGCCTCGACACCGTCGTGATCGAGATGGAACGCGAGGTGGACGTCGGCGCATCATCGATCTACATCGAGGTCGACGGGCGCGAGGTCTACGGCGTGCTGGCGCAGGGGGACTTCGCGTCGGAGCTGGTGTTCCGCGCCGGTGCGCTGCCCTTCGACCCGCAGCCGAACCAGGTCTACCCCGGTCGCGTGTGGGCGCTGGTCCGCGACGGTGACACGGTGCGCCACCTCGAGTGGACCTTCGCGCTGCGGACCCTGGATATCGGACGTGGCGACTTCGGCGAGACGGTGCGCGACCTCCAGAACCGTCTGGCCGAGCTCGGCTACTGGCTCGGCACCCCGGACGGGAAGTACGGGTCGCTCACCTCGCAGGCGGTCATGGCGTTCCAGAAGTACGAGGGCCTGCCGCGGACGGGGTCGGTCGACCAGGCGACCCGACACCGCCTCACGACGGCCGAACGGCCCCGCCCCAAGCACCTGCGCAGCGGCCGGTACGTCGAGATCGACAAGTCCCGTCAGGTCATGATGTTCGCCGTCGACGGGCGCGTGGAGTGGCTGATGAACACCTCCACCGGTACCGAGGACTACTACTGGCACGACGGGCAGCGCAAGCTCGCCCACACCCCCGAGGGGACGTTCGAGTTCTTCCGCCAGATCGACGGGATGCGCGAGGCCCCGCTCGGACAGATGTGGCGGCCGAAGTACTTCACGTCGGCCGGCCACGCGATCCACGGGTCCACGTCGATCCCGGCGTACCCGGCCTCGCACGGCTGCGCGCGACTGAGCTACCCGGCGATCGACTTCGTGTGGGCCGCGGGCCTCGCCCCGATCGGCACCACCTTGTTCGTCTACAGATAGCGGCGATCCCGAGGGCGGTTCGTGTTCTCGGCCCGGAACTCGCGGACGATGACCTCACCGAACGCGAACCGCAAGCGCAGCCGTAGCCGTCGCCGGGTACCGGCGACGGCTACGGCAAGCGGGCTTTGCCGCCCACCTCGAGCGCGACCCGTCCCTCGGCGGCGAGCTTCTCCAGCGCCGCGCGGGTCGAGGCTGCGGCGGCCGGCAGGACCCGCTCGTCCACGTCCGCGTAGATCCGCCGGACGATCCTGGTCGTGTGCTGCGGCCCCTCCTCCAGCAGCGCCAGGATCTGCCGCTCTCGGAAACGCCGGTGCTCGAGGTAGAAGCGCACG
>JAHWKO010000056.1 GCA_019347855.1 Actinomycetota bacterium | reverse complement strand
GGGCGCGAGGGGATCGGCCCGGGCGTCCTGATCGCGCTACCGATCGTGGCGCTCGCCATCGTCCTGCAGCTGGCGCTGTCCGGGAACGTCCTGGACGCGCTCCTGGGGACGCTCGCAGGGGTGTTGGTCGGGCCCGTGAACGCCCTGCTCACCCTGTTGCGTGCCGTCGTCGTGTCCGCCGCCGTCGTGCTGCTCTACACGTTCCTCACCACGAAGGCCCGGGACGGCTTCGCCCGCAACGAGGTCCCCCAGCTCGAGATGCTGCGCACCTTCGGGATGGCGGCGGCGGCAGGCGGGTTCCTGGTCGGCCTGCTGCTGCTGGTCCGTGGAGGCAGCTTCCTCCGGGTGGCGCTCGAAGCGGGCACCTTGGCCGTGGTCGTACTCGTCGCTGACCGGTTCGTCGATGCCGCCGGCCGAACCACCCGAGCCACGATCCTGGCCCCCGCCATCGTCGCGCTGATCGTCAAGGTCGAGCTGTTCGGTGGGAGCTTCCTGCTGTCGCTGCGGGGGGCGATGCTCGGCGCGGGAATGGCTATCGTCGCCGCGGTGCTGATCGAGACACGCCGCCACGCGTGGGCCGCGGTCCCCGTGCTGATCGCGACCGTCCTCTGGCCGACCCCCCTCATCCCCGTCTAGAGGTCAGCTGAAGCGCTTGTAGAGGTCGATCATCTCGGCGTGCTCCTCGCGCTTCTCGTGGTCCTGGACGCCGAGGCCCTCCTCGGGCGCGTTGACCAGGACACCGATCTTCCCGGCGTGGAGGTTGTGGTGCATCTCGTAGGCACCCTCGGCAGCCTCGTCGAGCGGGAACGTCTTCGACAGGATCGGGTGGATCATCGCCCGGTCCACGAGCTTCGTGGCCGCCCATGCCTCGGTGTAGTTGGCGAAGTGGCTGCCCAGGATCCGCTTGAGGTTCATCCAGAGGTAGCGGTTGTCGTACACGTGCTCGTAGCCGGTCGTGGAGGCACAGGTCACCACCACGCCGCCGCGCTTCACGACGAACACGCTGGCCGCGAAGGTCGCCCGTCCCACGTGCTCGAACACGATGTCGACATCGTCACCGATCAGGTCGCGGATCTTCCCGCCGAACCGGCGGAACTCGCTGTAGTCCTGCTCGCCGTCCTCCGTCCAGAACCCGTAGTCCTCGGCCTTGCGATCGATGATCGCTTCCACTCCGACGTCCTCGAGGAGCTCGACCTTCTCCTGGCTGGACACGACGCAGACGGGGATGCCGCCACCGTTCAGGACGAACTGGGTCGCGAACCCGCCGAGCCCACCAGTGGCGCCCCAGACGAGGACCTTGTCGCCCTGCTTCATGCGGGCCTCGTTCTCACCGACGAGCATGCGGTAGGCGGTCGCCATCACCAGGCCGAGCGAGGCGGCCTCCTCCCACGTGAGGTGGGTGGGCATCGGGATCAGCTGGTTGGCCTTGACCATCGAGATCTCGGCCATCCCACCGAAGTTCGACTCGAAGCCCCAGATGCGCTGGCTCGGGTCGAGCATCGAGTCCTCATGACCCTGCGGCGCTTCGAGGTCGACGTAGTTGCAGTGGACGACGACCCGGTCGCCGGGCTTCCAGCGGGTGACCCCGGGGCCGGTCCTCAGCACGACCCCGGACGCGTCGGATCCCACGATGTGGTAGTCGAGGTCGTGGCGCGCCCCGAGCTCGCCCTCGCGGGCGAACCGCTCGAGGAACTTGAACGTCGGGAGCGGCTCGAAGATCGAGGTCCACACCGTGTTGTAGTTGAGAGCCGACGCCATCGGGGCGATCAACACCTCGTTCGGGCCGAGCGGGGGGATCGCTACCTCGTCGACGTGGAGGCTCTTGCGTGGATCCTTGTCCTGGGTGTCCACCCCCTCGAACATGTCGTGCTCGTCCTTGCGGACCACGGCAGCACGCATGCTCTCGGGTAGCTCGAGCGCGGCGATCTCGTCGCCCGAGGCATCGTTCAGCACGGCGTCACGGATGGCGTCGATCGACAAGGTCGGGGCCTCCTGGTCGGGGGATGCCCCGACGCTAGCAGTGGGCCGGAACGCGTCCCGAACCGAAGCTCAACCTGATGGACGTGTCCCCGAGGGCTCCACACGCTCGAAGCTGTCCGGGACCTCCGGCCCCAGGCGGTCGGACGTCGTGCCCTGCGACCGGTGCGCGTCGGCGGCGTGCAGCGCGAGGTTCCGCCCCCCGGCCTTCGCCGCGTACAGCGCCTCGTCGGCCTCCCGGATCAGCTCGCCCCGGTTGGGCACGCCCCGCTCGAAGCTGGCGATCCCGAACGAGGCGGTGACCTGCCCCAGGTAACGCGCGTCCGAGGCGGCGAAGCTCGAGAGCTCGATCGCCGCCCGGAGCCGCTCGCCCACCTGGGTCGCGGCGTCGGACGGCGTCTCCGGCAGGATGATCGCGAACTCCTCACCGCCGTACCGGCACACCACGTCCGAGGACCGCAGCACCCGCTGTACCAGCCGGGTCAAGGCACGCAACAGGTCGTCGCCGGCCGGGTGACCGAAACGGTCGTTGATCTTCTTGAAGTGGTCGACGTCCATCAGGATCAGACTGACCGGTCGCGGCATCCGCAACGTGGACAGCCGCGCGCTGCGATCGAGCTCCTCCTGCAGGCGCTGCTGGAAATGGCGGTGGTTGTAGACGCCGGTGAGCGCGTCGGTGATCGATAGGTCCCTCAGCTCGGCGTGCAGACGGGCGTTGTCGAGCGCCAGCGACGCCTCGGTCGACAGGGTCGACAGGATGCGCAGGTCCCTGCCCTTCACCCGGGGGGCACGCCCCAGAGCAGCGGCGACCTCGACGGTGAGCAGCCCGAGGATCCGACCCTCGGTCTGGAGGGGGACGATGATCAGCGGGCTGTCGATCTCGAAGGTGTCGGCCAACGCGGCAGGGCGGGCGTGCTCGCGCGCGACGAGCACGGGGCGACGGGTCTCGACCGCTCGGTGTAGCGGCCCGGGCCCGACCACGAGCCGTAGCTCGGAGAGCCGGTCGAGCTGGTCGTCGTCGAAGCCCGCGGCTCCCGCGGGCACCAGCTCCGAGCCGCCCTGCGCCATCCACACCACCGCACGGTCGTGCTTCAGCTCCTCGACGACCCCGTTGGCGATCGCCTCGCAGATCTCGCCCAGGTCGAGCGTGGCCTCCAGTTGCACCGAGAGTTCGCGGAGCAGCGCGAGCTCCTGGTTCGAGCGGCGCAGCGCGCGTTCGTTCACGTTCGAGAAGAACGCCGTCGCGCCAGTGATGATCCAGACGGTGACCACCGCCAGGATGGCCTGCACGCGCACCACCTGGCTGGCGATCCGGCCGGAGTCCCCGAGCGCCGGGTCGAGGCGGATGTTGAAGAACCCGAAGGTGACCTGGTTCTGTGCCGCCTCGGTCGCGAACCCCACCGCCTGCCCGTAGAAGACGGCGAGGATCGCGATCGTGTGGAGGATCGCGAGCTTCACCCCGGACCGCCACGAGAACAGCACGGTCGCGGCGACGAGCTGCAGGTAGAGCAGGAAGATGAACCCGCTGGTCGTCCCCCCGGTGACGTACAGGACGGCCCCGGCCCACGCCGCGTCCGCCACGAGCGACAGGTCCAGCAGCCACCCCGCGGGACCCGAGCTCCGGCGGAGGACCAGCAGCGCCAGGCCGTTCAGCACGAGGTACCCGAGGCTCGCGGCGACCAGTAGCGAGGTGCCGTCCAGCGCGTACCGGTAGACGGGAGCCAGGGCGGCCAGCAACGCACCGACCAGGACGATCCGCGCGATCGTCATGACACGCAGGCGCGCTCCGAGGAGGGTGAGGTCAGAGGAGGTACTCGACATCGTCCTCGTCACCTCCTGTCTCCACGACGTCGCCCTCTGCCGGGGCAGGCTCGCGGCCCAGCCGTCCCTGGGCCACCAGGTAGATCAGCAAGAGAACGAGCAGTAGCAGGGGGATCCGGAAGACCCGGACGACCTGGCCGACGTTCTCTGCGACCTCCTCCGCAGACCGGGCGATCGTGCCACCGAGGTCACCCTGCGCCAAGGCGTCGTCCGCGGAGCTGCCCGGGGGCAGCCCCGGCTGGTCCGGGGCGATGGCCTGGGGCGGGATCTCTCCGATCGCGAGCGGGGTCGGTCCGTCGCCGGGGTCGCCGGCTCCGTCCCCACCACCTCCGACCGTGCCCGGGTCGAGTCCGGTCCCGAACCCGGGGACACCGGTGGGTCCCTCGGTCGGCCCCCCGGCCACCGGCCCCGACGAGAAGCCCGGGATCGTGCCGCCCCCCGGCGTCGGCCCGCTGGTCGGCTGCCCGCCGCCGTCGGGCCCGCCGGGGGTCCCGCCGATCACCCCGGTGGTGCCCGTGAAGGTCGCGGCGGCGGCCTGGGAGGGACCGGAGTCGTTGCCCGCAGGGTCCAACGCGTGTACGACGTAGTAGTACGTCGTCCCGCTGATGACGTCGGTGTCGCGGAAGGTCCGGTTCGTCAGGACGCCCGACACCGGCGTGTAGGGACCCGACGGAGAGGTCGCCCGGTAGACGCGGTACCCCGACGCGCCCAGGGACTGGCTCCACACGACGTCGAGGTAGGTCGGCCACGACCGCACCAGGATCCCCGACGGCGGTGGCGGTGCCGTCCGGTCCGACGGTACGCCCGAGGCCTCGGCGGACGGCGCAGAGGCGTTGCCGACCCGGTCCACGGCGACCACGCGGTAGCGGTAGGTGGTGCCGTTGCTGAGGCCCCCGTCCAGGTACGAGGTCGTCCCCAACGTCGCGATGAGGGCCCAGCCTCCTGATCCCGACGCACGCTCGACGCGGTAGGTCACGACGTCGGGTTCGGGGTTGGCGGCCCACAGCACCCGCAGCTGACCGCCGGCGCCCGTGTCAGCGACCTGCACCCCCGTCGGGGCGGTGGGTGGTCCGTCCCGGGGGACCACCACCACCTCGTTCGAGGGTGGCGACAGCGTGCCGTCCGACGCCTCGGCCTGGACGATGAACGTGTAGGTCCGACCGAGCTCCAACCCGCCGTCCTGGAAGGTCGGGCTCGTCGTCCGGCCCACGACCGAGTACCGACCGCCGGCCAGACGTCGTGACACCACCCACCCGTCGATCGGTTGGGAGGTGCCGTCCCACGTCAGCGTGACCCCCGTCTCGGTGATGTCCCGCGCCCGCAGGTTCGTCGGGGCGCTGGGTGGCACCGTGTAGCGCTCCTCGGTCGAGGGGATCGACCGGTTGCCGCCGGCGTCCTCGGCCACGACGACGTAGTAGTAGGGCACCGCGACGGCCAGGGGACCGTCCACGAAGCTCGTGCTGTTCGTCAGCCCCGAGCGGTCGCTGTAGGGGCCGCCCGGGCTGGTCGACCGCAGCACCCGGTAGCCAACCACGCCCGACGAGGGGCTCCGGCCCCAGGAGAACCGAACGCGGTCGCCGAGCGGCTCCTTGACCAGGAACGTCGGAGGCGCCGGGCGACCGGTGTCGACGGGGACCGCGCTCACGGTCCCGCTCGGCGAGGACCGGGCGCCAGCTGAATCGACCGCGCGGATCCGGTACCAGTACCGGGTGCCGTTGACGAGCCCGCCATCGGTGAACGAGGTCCCGCCTACCGGGCCCGCGACCTGGGAGAACGGCCCCCCAGACGACGTCGCGCGTTCGATCACGTAGCCGATCACCGGCTCGTCGGTCCCGTTCCAAGCCAACGCCACCGCGCCTGACGCCACCCCCGCGACGCGCAGGCCGCTCGGCGGGGACGGCGCGACCGTGCCGGCGCTCGACGAGGTCGGAGCCGAGCGCAGGCCGTCATCGTCGATCGCGACGATCCGGTAGTGCCAGGTCGACGCGGCAGGCAGTCCGGTGTTCGAGAACGACGTGCCGCCGACCCGCGTCAGCGCGGCGAACGGACCCGTCGACGATCCAGCGCGCTGGACCTCGTACGCGACGACGTCCCCCGTTGGGGATGCCGGCCAGGTGACGTCCAGGCGCCCGGAGCCGTTCGGGACCACCACCGGATCACCTGGGGAGGTCGGCGACGAGGTGTCCGCCGGCACCGCGCTGGTCGCGTTCGACGGACTGGATCTCGCACCCCCGGCATCCCGGGCCACCACGGTGTGGTAGTAGCGGGTGCCGTTGTTCAGGCCGGTGTCGGTGAACGAGGTCCCTCCGACGGTCGCGACCTCGACCCACGGACCTGACGAGGACGTCGCGCGACGGACCACGTACCCGGTCACGCGGCTGTCGGTCGACGCCGACCACGCCACGGAGATGCGGTTGTCCCCGGTCCCGGTGACCTGGAGGTTCGTGGGGGCGGCCAGCGCCGGGGGCGTGATCCCGTTGGGCGCCGTCACGTGGTCCGATGAGGTGCCCTGACGCAGGCTCGTCGTTGCTGTCGACGCGGCGTCGTTCGAGCTGATGATCAGGTACCACTCGGTGGCGAGGTGGCGGCCGGCCAGGTCGATGCGCGGCAGATCCGCGGCGAGCTCGATCGTGCGTGTCCCGTTCGAGGCCAGCACGTTGCGGCTGTCCTGGACCACGGCCAGCAGCTGCGAGCCGGCTCCGCCCACGGCGTACACCGCCACCATCAGGCGCCCCGTCGCGCTGCCCGTCGCCACGCTGGTGTCGACCGTGGCGCCGAAGGTCCAGGTGCCGCCTGCGATCGAACCGTCGAGCGTGCGCGGGGTCGCCCACCCCACCCCAGACGGCGATTGGCCGGGCCCCGACGTGGTGGTGCTGACGGTCGAGCCAGGCGAGAACCGGAAGGTCCCGGTGCGACCGCCGTGCTCGACCACGGTCGAGAACGACGACGTCGAGGACGAGGTGGCGAGCGCCCGGTAGGAAGCGACGCCCGCGTCCGCCGCCGTGCGGTACCAGGTGGGACCCGCGGCGGTGGCATGCCGCGGCAGCACGGCGCCGATCAACGCGACCATCAGTACGACGATCACGGACCGGGCCACCGTCGGGCGCCCCCTCGTTGTTCCCATCTCTCCACCCAGCGCGGAGCGGGGGATCAGTATCCCCGCAACGTCACGCGGACGCCATCCGGCGTCGCGCGATCCACCTCGTGGACACTATGGCTTCGGCGGCCGCGGCGTCCGGCTAAAGCGGATCATCTCCGGGTAGCCCCTCCGGACCACTCCTCTGGTCCTCCGGAGGGTCGCGCTCGTCGTGATCCTGACGGTCGATCGACACGACCTCGACGTCGATCGTGTCCCCGGGTCGCTCGGCGGGACCGCGACCACGGAACGGTTCGGGCGTCAGCCGGCGGCGGATCAGCCGCGACGCCAACGTCCGGGTCGGCGGGATGACCGCCAGCAGCCCGACGACGTCGGTGACGAACCCCGGCGTCAGGAGCAGCGCGCCGCCGATCAGGACGAGCGCGCCCTGCGTCACCTCGTCGCCCGGCCACCGAGCCTCGGACAGAGCGGTTCGGAACGCCTCCCACGCGCGGCGGCCCTCGCGCCGCACCAGGACGGCCCCAGCCACGCTGTCGGCGACCAGGATCACGATCGTCGGCCAGGCCCCGAGGTACGAGCCCACCTGCAGGATGACGGCGAGCTCGATGATGGGGACGGCGATGAAGGCGAGCAGCAGCAAGGGGAGCACGGCACGAGCCTACGGCCGCCTACCGTCCGGGGCGCGGTCCGACCCGACCGAGGAGACGACGGTGGCGAGCCCGGAGCACGACCTGGTCCGGCGGTTCGTGGCGGCGCGTCAGGGTGACGACCGGGCGGTCCTCGAGGGGTACCACCCCATCAAGCACGCGGTCCGGTTCGGCGCCGTCCTCGAGGAGGTGGTGGCCCTCGAGGGCACCGAGGACGAGGAGCTGCCGCCGGAGCTCGACGCGATCCCACTGACCACGGCCGACGCGGACACGTTCGACCGGTTGCTGCCGGCCGTCCCCCCGGTGCCGGTGGTCGCGTTGGCGCGTCGCCCACCTGGCCAGCTCGAGGCGGCCCTCGTGGCTCCCGGCCACGTGGTGCTGCTCGAGCGGCCGACCCACGCCGGCAACGCCGGGGCGGTGGTCCGGGTCGCGGCGGCGGCTGGCGCGGGCGGCGTGCTGACGATCGGTGGCGTCGACCCGTGGGGTCCCGCAGCGCTGCGGGGCGGCGCGGGGCTGCAGTTCGCGCTACCCGTGGCGAGCCGGTCGGAGCTGCCGACCACGGAGCGGCCGCTCGTGGCGTTCGACGAGGGCGGCGTCGCGCTGGGCGCGGTCGCACTCCCCGCGGACGCCGTGCTCGCCTTCGGTACGGAGCGTCGCGGGATCACCGCTGCGCTGCGGCACGCCGCGGACCTCGTGGTGCGCATCCCGATGCGGGAGCGCGTGTCGAGCCTGAACCTCGCCACCGCCGTGGCCGTGGCCCTGTACACGCGGCCCGGTGCCCTCGACGCCCTCGACCCGCACCCCGGGGCCGGCGGGGCCGCCCGCTAGGGTCACCCCGGACAGACAACGCCAGGGGAGCCCCGCGGTCACACGCGGGCTGAGAGTGCCACCATCGGGCCCCGCCCAACCCGGACGGGCCCACCGGCAGACCCTACGAACCTGAACCGGGTAACGCCGGCGGAGGGAGGCGCCGTGGACATCCTCATCGTCACCGTGACGCTCGCGCTGTTCGCGTGGATCGGCTTCCGGGTCCGCCACCGCGACGAGGACCTCGACGATTACATCACGGCACGCGGCACCCAGACCGCCGTGCCGCTGGGGTTGTCGTTCTTCGCCTCGGGGATGGGAGCGTGGATCCTCTTCGCCCCGCCCGAGGTCGGCGCCTTCGTCGGGATCGTGTCGGTCCTCGGTTACGCCCTCGGCGCCGCGGGACCCTTCTTGGCGTTCGCTCTGCTAGGCCGTCGGATCCGGCGGGTGATCCCGTCGGGCCACAGCCTGACGGAGTTCGTCCGACTGCGGTTCGGACCGACGTTCCGCGCCGCCGTGTTCGCGATCTCGATCATGTACATGTTCTTCTTCGTCACCGCGGAGCTGTCAGCGGTCAGCGCGGTCGGGGCGATCACGACCGGTCTGGACGCGCGGCTCACGATCGTCGCGGTCGCCGCGGTCACGCTGGCCTACACGGCCTACGGCGGCCTGCGAGCGTCGCTGGCGACGGACCGCCTGCAGGCGTGGCTGGTCGTCGCGTTGCTCGCGATCGGCGCGGCTGGGCTGCTCCTGCGACTCGACACGTCCGGGGCGGACGTCAGCGGGTCTGGTCTGCTCTCGGTCGGCAGGGTCGGGGTGGAGTCGGCGATCACGCTCATCATCGCGGTGACCGCCGCGAACCTCTTCCACCAGGGGTACTGGCAGCGGGTCTGGGCCGCGTCCGACCAGCGCTCGCTCGTGCGGGGCGCGGGGATCGGGATCGCGCTGACCGCACCGGTCGTCGCGTTCGTCGGCATCCTCGGCATCCTGGCGGCCAGCGCGGGCCTGCCGCTCGGGGACCCGCCGGCACCGTTCTTCGCGCTGGCTGCGGGAGCCTCAGCCTGGATCGGCTACGTGGTCCTCGGGTTGGGTGTGGCGCTGGTCGCGTCATCGCTGGACACGCTCGAGAACGCGATCGCGGCGCTGGCCGTCTCGGAACGGCCGGGGATGCGGGTGGATACCGCACGGCTCCTCACGATCGTCCTCGTCGTCCCTGCCGTGCTCGTAGCGCTGCAGGGCTACTCGGTGCTGCGGCTGTTCCTGGTAGCTGACCTGCTGTGTGCCGCGACGGTGGTGCCGATGCTGCTCGGCCTCTGGTCGAGGGCCACAACGGCCGGGGCCTTGGCCGGCACCGTGGCGGGCCTGCTGGGGACCGTCGTGCCAAGCTGGATCGCGTCCGGGTCGCTCGGGACGGCCGTGCACCTGGCGACCTTCCCCGGAGCCGTCCCGACGCTGCCGCCGTTTGCGTGGGCGCTCGGGGCGTCGACGGTCGTCGCCGTCGTCGTCTCGTTGGCGACCACGACCTCCGTCGACCTCGCCAGGCTCGATGAGGAGGTCCCGGCCCTCACCTCCGGCTGACCAGGCGCGCCCCCCAGCCTGTGCACGCACAGCGCCACATGTGGCGCTCCCGGTTCACACGGGGGGACCTACCATGGGGATCCGTTCCACGGCGAGGATCCCGCATGACGACCGTCGACCAGACCGGCTTCTTCCAGGAGGGTCCGCAGCTGCGCGACGAGTGGTCCGAGGACCGTGCGCTGCGCCACCTCCTCCACCGCGCCCTGCCTTCCGAGGTGCTGGAGGACGTCACGCCGTCGCTCGCGGAGATGGGCGAGCTGGCCGCCGGCGAGCTACTGGAGCTGCACCGCGCCATGGACCGCCCGGAGAACGAACCACGCCTGATCCGGTTCGACCCGTGGGGTCGACGGATCGATCGGATCGAGACCGCCCCGGAGTGGGACCGCATCGCGGCGGTCGCCGCGGAGCACGGTGTCGTGGCCACCGGCTACGAGGGCCGCCACCCCGGGCACGACCGGCTGCACCAGTTCGCTCTGGCGTACCTCTTCGCACCGTCCAGTGCGCTGTACGGCTGCCCTCTCGCCATGACCGACGGGGCGGCGAAGACCTTGCTGGCGCACGGCGACGACGAGCTGATCGATCGGGCCGTCTCTCGCCTGACCAGCCGTGATCCGCAGGTTATGTGGACCTCCGGGCAGTGGATGACCGAGCGCACCGGCGGATCCGACGTCGGCGTCTCGGAGACCGTGGCCACCAAGGACCGGACCAACGGGCACGACGTCTGGAAGCTGTCGGGAACGAAGTGGTTCACGTCCGCGATCACGGCGGACATGGCGCTGACCCTCGCCCGCCCCGAGGGCAACCCGCCCGGCGGACGCGGACTGGCGATGTTCTACGTCGAGGTCCACCGCCCCGAGGGCGGGATGAACGGCATCCGGGTGCTGCGCCTCAAGGACAAGCTCGGGACACGGCAGATGCCCACCGCCGAGCTCGCCCTCGAGGGCACCGAGGCCCGGCTCGTCGGCGAGACCCAGAACGGCACGCGCAACATCGCCCCCATGCTGCACGTCACCCGGCTGTGGAACGCGGTGACCGCCGCCGCCGGGATGCGCCGATCGGTGGCGCTCGCCACCGACTACGCGCGGCGGCGGACGGCCTTCGGTTCCGACCTGATCGACCAGCCCCTCCACCAGACGACCCTCGCGTGGCTCCGGGTCCAGCACGAGGCGGCTCTGCAGATCGCGCTGCGGGGCGCGCAGCTGCTGGGACGGGACGAGTCGGGCCTCGCGTCCGAGTCGGAGCAGCGCACGCTGCGCCTGCTCCTGCCGATCGCGAAGCTCGTCACCGGCAAGCAGGCCGTGGCGGTGGCGTCCGAGGCGCTCGAGGCGTTCGGGGGTGCGGGCTACATCGAGGACACGCACCTGCCGGTGCTGCTCCGCGACGCCCAGGTCCTGCCGATCTGGGAGGGGACCACGAACGTGCTGTCCCTGGACGCCCTCCGGGCGATCCAGCGCGAGGACGCACTGCGGCCGTACGTCGAGGAGGTCCGCCGGGCGGCCCACGCGACCTCGCACCCCCAACTGGCCACGGTCGGCCAGCGGGCGATCGACGCGACGGAGCACGCCGCCGCGTGGCTCGCCGAGGCCGTCGAGTCCGGCATGGATGTCACCGAGCACGGGGCTCGGCGGTTCGCGTTCACGCTGGGCCGGTCGCTCCAGGCCGCGTTGCTCGCGCAGCAAGGCCAGCACGACCTGGATCGGCTCGGCGACGGCAGCGCCGCGGCCGTCGCGCGACGGTTCACGGATGAGGGGTTGGACGTGCTGCAACCGGTCGGCGAGTACCGCACGGCGGACGCCGCCCTGGCCCGCGGAGAGACGCTCGACCCGGATGACCTCGCGGAGACCTAGGCCCCGATCAGGAGCACCTGGACCCGTCGGTTGACCGCGTCGAGCGTGGCGCGCACCACCGCACGCTCGGTGTCGCCGTCCCGGACCAGCGCTGCCCCGACCAGCCGTTCGACCGACTCGTAGGTCAGCAGCGAGACGGTCGCGACCACACGGACCGGATCGCCCGAGTCGACGACCTCGAGGTCGTCCAGCTCGAAGCGCGCGATCTCCGCAACGAGCAGACCGACCGCCTCGAGCGTCGCGCTCCCCACCGCACGCAGCCGCGCCCGGGTCGTGGCCGCAGCGGTCGCGTGACCGGTCACGGTCTGGTCGTGCAGGCCCAGTGTGACGCGGGCCCGCACCTCCAGGCCCGACCCGTCGAACTCGAGGCCCCGGATCGTCGGGCGGTCGTCCGCTGCGGGGACCGCGGGTCCTGCCTCTGGTGCCGGAGCCTCGTCCGGTCCCGTCCCGGCAGCCAGACGTTCGATCGCCGCTGGGTCGACCCGCAGCCCGAAGCGGTTGCGGAGCACGGTCGAGACCCGCCGCGCCACCTCTGGGCGGTCGACGCCCGCCTCGAAGACGATGCGCAGCTTGCCGCCACGGTCCGCCGCCGGCAGCCGGACCGACGCGCGCGCGACGCCGATCACGGCCTCGACAGCCCGGGACACCTCGTCGTCACCCACGCCGGCGGGACGCGCCGGACCCGCCGCGCCCTCCTCGGATGTCATCGCTCGCCTCCCGCTGTCCCCCTACATCTCGGCGTCCCCGGCGGTGTCCTTTACGGCGAGGCCACCCCGGCTGGGTAGGCTCGGGCGATCCGTTACGGGGAGGCGACGTGGCCCGGGACAGCGACCGTGGAGGCCTAGCGGGTTTCCTGGACCGGCTACTGGGGCGTCAACCTCAGGAACGGGCGCCCGAGGGCAAGTCGCTCTTCACCGCCCACCAGCCGCCCCCGGCAGTCAGCGGGGGAGCTCCCGACGCGCCGGTGCCCGACGAGGAGCATACGTCCGACGCGACGTCCCTGGCGACCGAGGCTGCGGCAGCCGCCGAAACCCCGATGGACCTGTTCAGCCACCGTCGGTCACGCAGGTTCCCCCAGGATGCCTGGGAGGGGCCGACCTCTGCGCCCGCGCCGGAACCCACGGCTCATCCTGGACCCGGACCAGAGCCGGAACCGGCCGCGGAACCAGAGCCCGAACCGGTCGCGGAACCAGAGCCCGAACCCGCACCCGCACCGGTTCCCGAACCCGCACCCGAGCCGGAACCGGTCGCGGAACCAGAACCCGAGCCGGAACCGGTCGCCGAGCCCGAACCGGCGGCCACGGCGCAGCCGGAGCCCGACGACGAGGACAGCCTGCACACGGCGGTGCACGCCGATGCGATCGAGCAGGCCGCCCGACGGGCCCGGACCGCTCCGGACGTGCGCGTCCACGACGGCCACCTCGAGGACCGGGCGCGCCCGGTCGAGCTCACGCCGTCGCAGGCTCTCGAGCTCGCCCGCGGTGGTCGCGACTCGTTGAAGCGCCGCGACCGCGAGTAGGCGGCTCGTAGCCCCGCACCCGTGAGCTGGGGGTCACTTCGTCTCGGCGCCGACCGACCGGGCGATCGCACGCGAGATGACCAACCGCTGGATCTCCGCGGTGCCCTCGAAGATCTCGTAGATCTTGGCGTCCCGGTGCCACTTCTCGACCGGGGCCTCGCGGATGTAGCCCATCCCGCCGCCGATCTGGATCGCCTCGTCGGTCACCTCGACCGCCACCCGCCCGGCCTTCAGCTTCGCCATCGAGCCCTCCCCCTGGATGAAGCGCTTCTGGGTGGTCGCCATCCACAGTCCCCGCCAACAGAGCAGGCGAGCGCAATCGATCTCCATCGCCATGTTGGAGAGCTTGAAGGCCACCCCTTGATGGCGGATGATCGGCACGCCGAAGGTGTGGCGCTGGATCGCGTAGTCCCGAGCCCACTCGAACGCGGCCCGGGCGATGCCCACGGCCTGGATCCCCACGATCGGGCGGGTGGCTTCGAAGGTGGCGAGCGCCCCGGATCGACCCTTCTTCTTGCGGTCCGGGTCCTTGGCCCGCTCGATGCGGGCGTTCAGCTTGTCCTCACCACCGAGCAGCTGCTCGTCGGGGACGAAGACGTCGTCGAGGACGATCGAAGCGGTGTGCGACGCGCGGATGCCGAGCTTCTTGTCCTTCTTGGCCATCGAGAAGCCCTCGGTGCCCTTCGTGACGATGAAGGACGCCTGTCCGCGGTGGCCGAGGTCGGGGTCGACCGAGGCCACGACGACGTGGACGTCAGCGATGCCCCCGTTGGTGATGTAGATCTTCTCGCCGTTCAGCACCCAGCCCCCCTCGACGCGCTCGGCGCGGGTGCGGATCCGCGAGACGTCCGACCCGGCGTCCGGCTCGGTGACGGCGAACGCGCCGACCTTGACGTCATCGGGGGTGCCGAAGATGCGGGGCGCCCACTCCTGGATCTGCTCGCCGGTCCCGGTCGACGCGAGGCCGGCCAGGCACAGGCCAGATCCGAAGATCGCGAGTCCGATCCCGGCGCAGCCCCAGAAGATCTCCTCGGAGATCAGCGCGGTGGTCAGCCCCGTCTGGTCCGAACCTGACATCTGGTAGTAGTCGAGGCCGTAGAGCCCGATCTCTGCCGCCTTCTGCACGACCGGCCACGGGAACTCCTCCTCCTCGTCGTACTTGCGGGCCACGGGACGGATCTCGTTCTGCGCGAACTCGTGCGCCCACTTGCGAGCCTGCTCCTGCTCCTCGGTGAGGTCGAGGCTGAACGTCAAGGGTGGCTCCTCGTTGCGGTTCGCACAGCTTGGTGCATCGGGGGGCCCGCACGCAACGCGGGCGCAGTGCCCAGGGGTCCCGACGGCCGAGTGGTACGCTGACAGGAGTTCCGCGCGCCGGACCATCTCGTTCCACGGTCACGGCTGCCTGACGTCTCTCGCGGCCGACGCGCGCTCTCCGACCTGATAGGAACCACGTGAGCACCACCTTCCACGACCTCGGCGTCGACCACGCCGTCGTCGTCGGACGCCGGGGCAGCGCCCGCGGCACCCGGGGCGTCGGCGGCCTGCTGGGCGTACAGCGCGCCGCCGAGCTCCTGGGACTTCGCGGCGACCTTCTCCGCGGCGCTCTTGATGGCCGCGATGTCGCT
>JAHWKO010000055.1 GCA_019347855.1 Actinomycetota bacterium | reverse complement strand
GAACCCCCACCCCCGGGTGTCGGCGATCTCGGCGCACAACCGGTTCACCTGGTCGTAGTTGCCACGGATCGCGACCACGTTGGTGCCGTACACGGCGGAGGTGACGATCTTCGCTTCCTCGAGGTCGTGCGGGATCAGCACGTACGACGGCATCCCCGCCTTCGCGGCGTGCGCGGCCACGGCGTTGGCGAGGTTGCCGGTCGAGGCACAGGCGAGCGTCTCGATGCCGAGCGCCCGGGCCGCGGCCAGGGCGACGGCGACCACGCGGTCCTTGAAGGAGCCGGACGGGTTGCGCGTGTCGTCCTTCAGCCACACCTCACGCAAACCGAGCCGCTCGGCCAGGCGGGGGGCGCGGACCAGCGGGGTGTAGCCCGCACCGAGGTCAGGACGCTCGAGGGAGGACGGCCCCGGGACGGGCCCCTCCTCGAGCACCGGCAGCATCGCCGCGTACCGCCAGACGCTGGGTGGACCGGAGGCGATCGTCTCGCGGGACACGAGCGACGCGACGACGTCCTCGTCGTAGGCGACCTCGAGCGGCCCGAAGCAGGCGCTGCAGACGTGCGTGGGCCCGAGGTCCTCGGGCTCCCCGCAGATCCGGCATCGGAGCCCGGTGACGTTGGGGACGAGCGTGTCGGTGGTGAGCGTGGCCGGCATGCGTTCCTCTTCTCGGTCGGTGCGCCGGAGAGTGGCTCGACCGGTGCCCTCCCGGATCTCGCGTGTGGGGAGTCCGGTGCGGGCGTGAGACACGCCGGCCCATCGTTCCCCGCGTCCGACGCGGAGACCGGGTTTGGCACCTTCCCCGCGACGCTGCGGGGGGTTGCCGAGGCTTCATCGGGCCCGAGCCCTCTATTAAGCCGCGGGGTGCGGATCGTTCCACACCCGCGGCACCTCTCCGGATGAGCGTGCTGGCGCTACGGTGCCAGCAAGATGAGCCCCGCGCAACTCGATGCGTCCGCGCAAGGCTGGTTCCGCGACCGGACCTGGGTGCACACCGACTTCACCGTCGACGATCTGCTCGGGGACAAGGAGGTCACGGTCTCGGTCGTGATCCCCGCGGTCAACGAGGCCGAGACGGTCGCCGAGGTCGTCGCCACCGCCGGACGGTTGCGGCACCGGGGGCTCGTGGACGAGGTGCTGGTCATCGACGGCGGTTCGGCCGACGAGACGGTGAGCCGTGCACGCGATGCCGGCGCCCAGGTGGTCGACCAGGCGACGGCCGTCTCGGACGTCGACCCGGGCACCGGCAAAGGTGACGCTCTCTGGAAGGGCCTGGCCGTCTCCGAAGGCGACCTCGTGGTGTTCCTCGACGCGGACCTGCACGACGCGGAAGAGCGCTACGTGGTCGGGCTCCTGGGTCCACTCCTCGTGGAGCCAGAGGTCGGGTACGTCAAGGCGTGCTACGAGCGTCCCTTCGACCTGGGCGTGGAGCTGCGACCACAGGGGGGTGGTCGGGTCACCGAACTGCTAGCTCGCCCCCTCCTGGCGACGTTCTGGCCGCACCTGGCGGGGCTGGCCCAACCGCTGGCCGGCGAGTACGCCGGTCGCCGATCGGTCCTGCAGCAGGTCCCCTTCGTGCAGGGGTGGGGGGTCGAGCTCGCCCTCCTGATCGACATCGCTGGCCGGTTCGGGACGGGAGCCATCGCGCAGGTCGACCTCGGGGCGCGCGTCCACTCCCACCAGACGCTCGCCGCCCTGGGGCGGATGGCCGGCGAGATCCTCCACGTCGCCGCCGACCGTCTCCGCGGCGAGGGACGCCTGGGCGAGGCCGCGCTCGGCGGGACACTGTTCCAGCCCGAACGTGGCCCCAACGGTCGGATCCACCTGACCGAGGCGGAGATCGAGGTCCGCGAGCGTCCCCCGCTACATCCCGGGGAGCCGCACGGTCGAGGGTGACGGCAGATCGCTCGTCGACCACGGGGCGCGGGTGGCCAGCAGGTGGAGTCCGATGAGCTTCATCGCCGCCACGGCGGGGATCGCGATGAGCATGCCGAGGATCCCGTAGAGCGAGCCGGCCACGAGCAGCGCGAGCATCACCGTGATCGGGTGCAGGTCCACCGTGCGCGACATCACGTTCGGGCTGATGATGTGGTTGTCGACCTGTTGGACGGCGGTCATCACGATCACGACGAGCAGCGCCTGCGTGGCTCCGTCACCGACCGTCAACGCGATCACGACCCCGATCGCCCCACCCACGAACGGACCGATCAGCGGCACCAGGTTGAAGATCCCGGTGATCAGGCCGACCAGGGCCCAGAACGGTAGTCCGACCAGCAGCAACCCGACCGAGGTGGCGACCCCGACGAACGCGGCGATCATGAGCTGGCCGCGGAAGTACCCACCGACCCGGCCGGCGACGCCATCCACGACACGCAGCACCTCGTCGCGCTGGTCGCCCGGGATCAGGCGACGCAGTCCGTCGAGGATGTCGGGTAGGTCGGCCAGCAGGTAGAAAGCGAGCACGGGTCCCAGCAGGATGATCACCGCGAGGTGCAGGATCTCCCGTGCCACCGAGCCGGCTCCGCTCAGGACGTTCGTGAGTTGGTCCCGCGCCTGCTCCCCGACGATGTACTGCCGGAAGGCGTCGCGGATCTCCTCGGAGGAGGGGTCCAGGTTGATGGACGCGTCGATCCCCAGGCGCGTCAGCTGCGCGTTGACCGTGTCCTGCAGGCCCACCGCCATCTCGGGGGCCTCGTCGGCGAGTTCGCCCATCTGATCGGCGACGAGCGGCCCCACGAAGGACGCGATCCCCACGATCACGCCCAGCAGGATCACGTAGGCGAGGGCCCCACCCGCCACGCGGGGCACGCCGCGCGCCGCGAGCATCCGCACGAAGGGGTTCAGGAGGTACACGATCACGACGGCGAGGGCCAACGGGGGCAGGATGATGCGCAGGGGATCGCGTAGGACGTACCAGACCCCGGCGAGCAGCGCGATCGCCCCGATCGCCGCCCAGATCCGGTAGAACCACAGGCGAGCGCGTTCCACCCGGGTCACGGCGCTCCTCCCTCGTTCGACGAGACGCTATCAGCCGGTCAAGCCGGGTCCGCGAGTGGTCGAAGAACCGGTGAGCTCCGTTCGTGACGCAGAGTGACGCAGCGTGCGTGGGCGACTACGAAGACGTACCCTGGACCCGCCGCGTGACGCGGCAGGGGGAGCAGACCGTGGCTGACAAGCGCAAGGTGCTCGTCGTCGATGACGAGGCCGACGTCCTGTTGCTGTGCCGAGTCAACCTCGAGTTCGAGGGCTACGAGGTCGTCGAGGCGGGTGACGGCGAGGAGGCGATGCGCAAGGTCCGGGAGCACGAGCCCGATGTCATCCTCCTCGACGTGATGATGCCCAAGATGGACGGGTGGCAGGTCCTCGCGGCCCTGAAGGCCGAGCCCGGCACCGCGGAGATCCCGGTCGTCATGCTGACCGCGAAGGTCCAGGACCAGGACCAGATCCGTGGCTGGTCGGGTGGCGCTGCCGACTACATCACCAAGCCGTTCTCCCCGCTCGCGCTGTCACAGGTGCTCGAGAACGTCCTCATGAACGATCCCGAGGAGGAGGAGCGGCGCCGGCGGATGATCCTCGAGAAGCTGCAGCTGCTCCAGAACAAGTAGCTCCGCCCGACCAGGGCCGGACAGGGCGGGACAGGGCGGGACGTCGACCTCGGCCGAGCCCGGCTACGCCTCGGGGTGGTCCAGCCCCACGATCACGTGCACGTCGACCGCGTCCGACAGGTTGTCGGGCTTGTCCTCGATGACGCCGAACTCGGGCAGATCCTGCTGGATCTGCACGGCGTCCCCGCGGTGGCCGTCGGTGAAGAACAGCGTGGATCGGTCGTAGGTCCGCACCGCCCGGCTGGACGCGACGACCTGGTAGCCCAGCTCCCGGAGATCCTCGACCGCTGCGTCCAGAGCATCGCCGTCCCCGCCCGTCGCGTCGAGCACCTGCACCGAGATCGACGACCGGGCGTCGGCGCTGGTCGCCGTGGGGGAAGGGGACGCGGCCGGGCTCACCGTCACACTGGGGGTCGCGAACGGCGCGGTCGCCGGCGTGGAGGGATCCGTAGGCGTCTCGGAGACCTCGGTCCGTGTCTCGGCCGGGATCTCGGGATCGCTGGGAGTCGGGGCGCTGATCACGGGGGTGCCCTGGCTAGCGGGACGGATCTGCCCGATCACCCAGAACGACGCGGCCACCACCGCGATGAGGGCGAGCCCGGCGATGACGTGCCGGGTGAGCGACGTCGCGAAGCTCGAGTCGCCGGACGGCGTGTGTCGGGCGTCACTCACCGGAGGCGCCCACGAGGTCAGCTACCGCTGTCGACACCCAGGCGGCGAGCCGCACGCTGACGCTGCCGGGCCGCACGGAGCCGGCGGAGCCGTTTGACGAGCATCGGGTCGTAGGACAGCGCATCATCCTCGTCGATCAGCCGGTTGAGGAGCTGGTAGTAGCGCGTCGGGGACAGGTCGAACCGATCGCGGATCGCCTGTTCCTTCGCGCCGGCGTACTTCCACCACTCCCGTTCGAAGTCGAGGATGGCGCGGCTGCGTGCATCCAGCCCGCCGAGTTCGTCTTCGTGGTGCACGGTCGCCCTTCAGGTCGCCTGGTACGAGCATCGCAGGCGAACTACATCGATGCAACTACCCCAGCTCACCCAGGTCGCCTCCGGCGACCGCGAGTCGCAGCTCCGTGCTGTCGCACTGCGCCACGACTCGTCCGTGCGCGGCCGCGCTACCGCGCTCCGCCACAACTCGGACGGGGACACCGCATATACCCTCGCAGCGCAACACACGCCGGGTTAGCTCAGCTGGCAGAGCAGGGCTCTTGTAAAGCTCAGGCCGTCGGTTCGAATCCGACACCCGGCTCAGATCACCTTCGGTGCGACGAGTGTGGCGGGAGCTGCAACTCGCGATCACCGAAGGTGATCTGGTTGCAGCTCCGTGCTAACGCACTTCGCCACAACTCGACGGGCGTGAGTTCTCTTAGCCGGCGAGGCTGTCGCGGTCGCGCAGGTGGTGCTCGAGCTTGCGCTTGATGCGCTGGAGGGCGTTGTCGACGGACTTGACGTGGCGCCCCAACGTCTCGGCGATCTCGTGGTAGCTACGCCCCTCGACGTACAGGCTGAGCACGTCGGACTCGAGCCCGGACAGGAGCTCGCGGAAGGTGACCCGGAGCTGGCGCAGCTCGTCGGAGTCGATCAGCTGCCGCAGCGGATCGACGTCGACGTGGTCGGGGATCGTGTCCCCCAGGGTGCGGCCGCCGTCGTCGTCGCCCTGGGGGCGTTCGAACGAGACGTAGGTGTTGAGCGGCACGTGCTTCTGCCGGGTAGCGGTCTTGATCGCGGTGAGGATCTGGCGCGTGATGCACAGCTCGGCGAACGACCGGAAGGATGCCTCGTGCTCGGGCTCGTAGTCCCGGACCGCCTTGTACAGGCCGATCAGCCCCTCCTGGATGATGTCGTCCCGGTCCCCTCCGACGAGGAAGTACGACCGGGCCTTCGCCCGGGCGAACCGCCGGTAGCGGTCGAGGAGCTCCGCAAGGGCGACCTGATCGCCCTGCCGGGCCTCCTCGACGAGCTGCTCGTCGGTGGTGAGCACCGTGGCAGGGTGCCGCGCGTACGGCTCGACCTTGACGTCACCCATGCGTTGAACGGACCTCCAGTATCAGGCGGTCGACAGGACCGGCACGTAGCGCGTGGGGTCGCCTCATCATCCGCAACGACCGCCCATCCGACCAGCGACGGAAGGACAGGGCACCCCCGTCGAGTCGGACCGAGCGTAGCCGACCTCGACGCTCCGCGACGAACCCCGCGACGCTGCGTAGTCGAGGGATCGCCGACGTGTCAGGTGACCGGCGCGGACCGGCGGCGAACGACCTCGTACAGCACGACCGCGGTCGCGACCGAGGCGTTCAGCGACCCGACGTGTCCGGCCATCGGTAACGACACGAGCAGGTCGCACCGCTCGGCCGTGAGCCGCGCGAGCCCGCGGCCCTCCGCCCCGACCACGAGGACGACCGGCTCGGTGAACAGGTCGCAGTCCTGCGCCGTGAGCGGCGCGCCACCATCGAGGCCGACCGACCAGACCCGCTGCTCCCCCAGGTGCTCGAGGGCACGCACCAGGTTGGTCACCTGCGCGACCGGCAGGTGGGCCAGCGCCCCGGCCGCGGCCTTCTCGGCGGCCGGCGTGACCCCGACGGCTCGCCTCTCCGCGACGATCAGCCCGTCCGCCCCGACCGCCTCGGCGGTCCGCGCGATCGATCCGAGGTTGTGCGGGTCGGTGACCCGGTCCAACGCCACGAACAGCGGACGCTCGCCGTCGGGCACGCCGGCCAACAGGTCGTCGATCCCGACGTAGGCGTACTCGGGACCCACCGCGACGACGCCCTGGTGAGCGACACCGTGGGCGAGCTGGTCGAGCCAGCCGGCGTCGGACCCTTCGACGGGGACGCCCGCCGTCCTGGCGAGCTCTCGGATCTCGTCGAGCACCTCGTTGGGTTCCCGACCGGAGGCGACGTGGATCGCATCGACGCGACCCCCGGCACGCAGGAGCTCCCGGACGGGGTGCAACCCAGGTGTGACGCGTCCCGGCATCAGCGCACCCTCAGATGTTCGCCGTGGGCAGGCTGCCGTCGTCGTCCGCACCCGGCAGATCGACCTCGAGGTCGTCGTCGCCGCCGACGGGCTCGAGGTACCAGTGCTGTCCGTCGGGTCGGTCCTCGACGATCACGCCCGACCGCGTGAGCACGTCGCGGATCGCGTCGGCACGATCGAAGTCCCGCTGCTCGCGCGCCTCAGCCCGCCGACCCAGCAGGTCCTCGACGAGGGGGGCGAACCGGCGCTGGAGCTGCATCGTGGGGCGGAGCACCTCGTCGATCCCGAGCCCCATGATGTCGTCGGCGAGCTCGGCGACGAGCGCCCCGAGCGCCGCGACCGCTGCGCGCGCGCCCTCGTCGCCGCGCTGGGCCTTCGGTAGCAGCTCGTTGCCGTCCGACGTCGCCTCGTGCAACGCGGCGAGTCCACCGGGGAGGTTGAGGTCGTCGTCCAGCGCCGCCTCGAAGGTCGCGCGGTAGCGATCCGCGACCGCGGTCTCGGGTTCCACGTCCGCCCCGACGTCCCGGGCGTTGCGAACGAACGTCACGAAGCGCTGGAAGGCGGTCGCGGCCTCGTCGACCAGGTCCTCGTCGAACGTCAACGGGCTGCGGTAGCTCGCACTCGCGTACCAGACGCGCAGCGGGCCCCGCCCCCAGACCTCGAGCGCCTCCTCGAGCGAGATGACGTTGCCGACGCTGCGGGCCATCTTCGCGTCGGACAACCGCAGCATCCCGTTGTGCATCCAGTAGCGCGCGAACTCGCCTCTGGCTGCCTCGTGCTGTGCGATCTCGTTCTCGTGGTGCGGGAAGATCAGGTCGACCCCGCCGCAGTGGAGGTCGAACGCGTCACCCAGGTGCTTGGCGGCCATCGCGGAGCACTCGATGTGCCAGCCGGGACGGCCCGGCCCCCACGGGGACGGCCAGGCGGGCTCGCCCTCCTTGGCGGCCTTCCACAGGGCGAAGTCGATCGGGTCGTCCTTGACCACCTCGGACACGTCGGCCGGCTGCTGCGCGTCCTCGATGCGGCGGCCGGACAGCTTCCCGTAGTCCTCGAAGCTGCGGACCCGGAACAGCACGTTGCCGTCGGAGACGTAGGCGTTGTCGGCCTCGATCAGGTCCGCGATCAGCTCCTGCATGTCCTGGATGTGGCCGGTCGCGAAGGGCTGGACGTCGGGGGGCAACACCGCGAGCCCCTCCATCACGTCGTTCCAACGGTGCGTGTACCGCGTGGCGATCTCGAAGGGGGACACTCCCTCGTGGTTCGCCCGGTTGATGATCTTGTCGTCGACGTCGGTGATGTTCATCACGTACGTGACGTCGTACCCGCGGTAGCGCAGGTAGCGGTGCAGAACGTCGAACACGACGTTGAAACGGCCGTGGCCGATGTGCGCGTCCCCGTACACGGTGGGACCGCACACGTAGATCGACGCTCGTCCCTCTTCACGCGTCTCGAACGGCACCTTCTCGCGCCGCAGCGTGTCGTAGATGGCGAGGGTCACACCGTCTCCCCGGTGGTCGAGGTCCGTCGGGCAGCCTACGCGTCGTCGGTGGAGGGCTCCGAACGGCCGACCAGCAGGCACACCGCCCAGCAGGCGATCCCCTCGCCCCGCCCCACCGCCCCGAGCCCGTCCGTCGACGTAGCCTTGACCGAGACGACACCGGCCCCGAGCACGTCTCGCAGGTTCGTCCGCATGGCGTCGAGGTGGTCTGCCAGCCGGGGACGTTGAGCGACGACCGTGCAGTCGGCGTTGACCGGCGACCAGCCGGCACCGAGGACGTCCGCGACGACCCGCGACAGCAGTCCCATCGAGTCCGCCCCAGCCGTGGCGGGGTCGTCCACGCCGAACCGTGACCCGAGGTCTCCGAGCCCGGCCGCCCCGAGCAGGGCGTCGGCGACGGCGTGGGCGACCACGTCCGCGTCGGAGTGGCCGGCGAGGCCGGGACCGTCGGGGATCGTGACGCCACCCAGGATGAGCGGGCGCTCGGGGTCGTCCGAGAAGGCGTGCACGTCGAGACCGCTGCCGATGCGGGGCTGTCCGCCGGTCACGGCCGCATCCCGTCCACGACCGCTGCGGCGAGGGCGAGGTCCTCGGGGTACGTGACCTTCAGGTCCCTGGGGTCACCCCGCACGAGACGCACGCGCCCATCCACGATCCCGGCGGCCAGCGCGTCCTCGACGAGCCCGAGGTCGTCGGTCGCCTCACGCTCCGGCGCCCACGCCAGCACAGCCGTGAGCACGTCCCCGCGGATCACCTGCGGGGTGTGGACCGCCCACAGTCCCGACCGGTCGACCGTCCCGCGCACCTCGCCGTCCTCGGTGGCGTCCTTGAGGGTGTCCGCGACGGGCAGGCCGGGAGCGGCGGCGACGACGTCCCCCTCGACAGCGGCGAGCGTGCGGTCCACGACGGCCAGCGGCACGAGCGCCCTGGCGGCGTCGTGGATCGCGACCAGATCGGGGAGCGCGTCTCCCAACGCGCGGACGCCGGCGCGCACGCTGTCGGAGCGTGTGGCGCCCCCCGGTGCGAGACTGACCCGGTCGCCCACCACCGCACGGAACGCCTCCTCGTGACCGGGGGTGTGCACGACGACGATCCGATCGAACCGACCCACGGTGCGCAGTCCCTCGAGGGCGAGCTCGAGCAGGGTGCGGCCCGCGACCTCGACCAGCGCCTTGGGGATGGTCGAGTGAGCGTCACCGAGGCGGGTGCCCTCGCCGGCGGCGACCACCACGGCCGCGGCGGTCGTCATGGCTGATCGGTGCCGACGGCGTTCGCGAAGGCCATGCGGCCGTTGCGCGTCTGCAGCAGCGAGGTGACCTCGGCCACGATCTTGTCGCCGACGTGATCAGCGGCGCGCTCCACCACGATCATGGTCCCATCGGGGAGGTAGCCCACGCCCTGGGCCTCCTCGGTGCCCTCCTTGACGATCCTCAGCGAGATCCGTTCGCCGGGGATCACCGGCGGACGGACCGCCTCGGCCAGCGCGTGCAGGTTGAGGACACGGACGCCGCCGACCTCCGCCGCACGAGCCAGGTTGCTGTCGACCGTCATCAGGGCGGCGTTTCGCTCGCGTGCGAGGGACGCGAGCTTCGCATCGACCTCCTGGAAGCGCCGGTCGTCGTCATCGGTCACCTCGACCGCGATCATCTGCTCGTCCTGCAGCATCTGCAGGGTGTCGAGGCCGCGGCGTCCGGCGTTGCGCCTCCGGCCGTCCTCGCTGTCCGCGAGGCCCTGCATCTCGTCGATCACGAACCGGGGCACGACGAGCGTGCCCTCGAGGAAGCCGCCGCGGACGACCTCGATGATCCGGCCGTCGATCAGGACCGACGTGTCGACGAGCTTGACGCCCTCGCCCCGGCTGGGGCTGGTCACCTGGATGCGGCCACGCGCCCCGACGAACCGCAGCAGGTCGCCGCCGCGGGCCGCGCCGAGACGCGCCCCCATGTAGACGAGCACCGCGACGATGGCGACCGCGACCGGGACGGTCACGGACCGTGCCGGCAGGACGAGCACCGGGCCGAGGATCAGCAGTCCGAGCGCTCCGGCGAAGGTCGCGCCGAGGATCGCCGCGATCAGGACGGCCGCTTCGATCCGCCGCAGTCGTTCCTCGGCCCGGTCCACCCCGGTCACGAACCCCCGGCCCGTGACCCCGCCGAGGACGTAGCCGATCAGCGCGCCGAGCACCGAGGTGACGAGCCGGGCGGTGACCGGATCGGCCTCGAAGAGCGACGCGGCCGTGGGTCCCAGCGAGTACCCGACGGCGGTGAGGAGCAGCACGACGAGCAGCCGGACCAGCTCGACCACGGGGCTGGAGGTGGTCGAGAACCGTGATGGCTCGCGACGCTCGGACCGTCGCTCGGCGAGGTCCTGCGCGGTCTGGCTCGACATGGCCCGGAGGCTACCTGGCGACCCCGGGGCCTGACGGGTGGTGACCCGGGTGGGAGCTAGGAGTGGGCTTCTTCGAGGGTCTTGTTGACGAGCTCCTCGGCCTTCTCCTCGTCCTTCTTGATCGCGACCGCGAGCTCGGAGGCCAGGATCTTCTTGGCCCGCGTGTACATCTGCTTCTCGCCCGTGGAGAGGCCCTTGTCCGACTCGCGGATGGCCAGGTTGCGGACCACCTCGGCGACCTTGTAGATGTCGCCGGAGCGCAGCTTCTCGTAGTTGGCCTTGAAGCGCCGCGACCAGTTGCCGGCCTGCTTGCCCTCGGGCTGGCGGAGGACGTCGAGGACCTGCTCGACCTCCTTCTTCGACACGACGCTGCGCACGCCGCACTCCTCGAGGGAGTCCATCGGCACGTGCACCGTGAGGTCCCCGTAGGTGAGGCGCAGGACGAAGTAGTCGCGTTCCTCGCCCTTGAGTTCCCTGGTCTCCTGCTTCTCGATGATCGCCGCGCCGTGGTGCGGGTAGATCACGGTGTCACCGACGGAGAAGGCCATGGGGGAGCTCCTTGTCTGCGGGGGGTCGTCGGGCTAGGCCCGTGCGCGACCGCCTCGCACGTTCACGGGTTGACCAGCGGCTCGAACGAGGAGCGACGTCGCGGGGAACGTTGCGGACCTCCTGTGCCGACACTCACCCCGCAGGACCGCCGAGAGGGGGCGGGCGG
Source organism: Actinomycetota bacterium (assembly GCA_019347855.1). The sequence continues at coordinate 3,745 of JAHWKO010000055.1, read as the reverse complement.
GGAAGCGTTGGGCCGAGGCTACCACGGGGCCTATGGGCCCTCAACCCCGGAACCCCAGGTCAGAGCCTCGCAGAGGCCCCTGGCGGCGCCCTCAGACGTAACGCTCGAGCAGCGAGGACTCCGCCAGCCGGGCCAGCCCGTCCTTGATCGACCGGGCCCGGGTCTCGCCGACGCCCTCGACCTCGTCGAGGTCCTCGAGGCTCGCGCCCATCACGCCCTGCAGGTTGTCGAAGCGCTTCACCAGCTTGCTGATCACCTGGTCGGGCAGGCGCGGGATCTTGGCGAGGAGACGGAGCCCGCGCGGAGCGACCGGCTGCTCCAGCTCGTTCGCGTCGTAGGACATGACCTTGGCGATGCGCTCGAGGTCGAGCAGCTCGTCGGTCGACAGCGAGTTGAGCTCATGCAGGACGGTCTCGAGCTTGCGGCGCCGGTCCCCCAGGTAGTCCTCGACCACCAGGGCCCGTTCGTCGGCGACCTGGGACATCAGCTCGTCCAGCTGCAGCTGGATCAGGCGTCCCTCGGTGCCCAGCTCGACGATGTAGTCCTCGATCTCCTCGGCGATGCGCACGACCATCTCGGCGCGCTGCAGCACCTGCACCACGTCGCGGACGGTCACGTTGTCCTCGATCTCGAGCGCCGACAGCGACGCCGAACCCTCATCGAGCCGGGCTCGGTAGCGCTCGAGCGTCGCCAGGGCCTGGTTGGCCCGGAACAGCAGCGAGCTCACCTCCTCGAGCACGGTCTTGCCCGTGTCGAGGTAGAGCGTGACGATGCGCATGGACTCCGAGACCGAGATGACCGGCGTGCCGGTCTGTCTCGCCACCCGCTCGGCGGTGCGGTGGCGGGTCCCGGTCTCGTCGGTCTGGATCGACGGGTTCGGCACGAAGTGGACGTTCGCCCGGAGGATCCGCTCGCCGTCCGACGACAGGATGATGCCGCCATCCATCTTCGCGAGCTCGGACAGGCGCTGGGCGGTGCAGTTGATGTCGATGCTGAACCCGCCCGACGAGACCGAGCCGACGTCGTCGCTCATGCCGATCACGATCAGGGCCCCGCGGTGGCTCGCGATGATCCGCTGCACCCCGTCCCGGAGGGCCGTCCCGGGCGCCAGCTTGGCGAGGACCGTGCGGAACTCCTCGTCGTGCCGACTCTGTTGCACCACCACGACCCCTGCGTCGAGCGTCCGATCCGCGCTGTGAGCCTAGACGAGCGCTCCGGTCGTGCGGTGGACGCGCGTGCGCTCAGACGGCAGCGGGGGCGGGGGCGGGCTCGAGCACCATCCGCAGAGCCCCGCGGACGTCGCGGACACGTTGGAGGTCGAGTCCGTGGTCCTCGCCGTCGTAGGAGGCCGGGATCACGGCGCGCGAGAAGCCCAGCCGGGCAGCCTCCGCCAGACGGCGTTCGAGTTGAGGGACGCTGCGCACCTCGCCGGCGAGGCCCACCTCGCCCAGGATGACCGTGCCCGGGCTGACCGTGCGGTCCCGTCGCGATGAGGCGACCGCGGCGCAGAGCGCGAGGTCGGCCGCGGGCTCCCGGACCCGGACGCCACCGACCGCGCTCGCGAACAGCTCCTGGTCGCTGAGTGGGACGTCCGCGCGGCGTTCCAAGACGGCGACCAGCATCGACAGACGCGAGCCGTCGAGGCCGGTCGCTTGGCGGCGCGGGAAGGACTGGTTGCTCTTGGCGACCAGCGCCTGGATCTCTACCGCGAGGGGGCGCGGTCCCTCGACGGTGATGGTCACGGTCACGCCCGGAGGCTCGCCGTCGTGGTCGGCGAGGAACAGCCGCGACGGGTCGGAGACCTCGCGGAGCCCGTCGCCGGCCATCTCGAAGCACCCGACCTCGCCCGCCGCCCCGAACCGGTTCTTCACCGAGCGCAGCAGCCGCAGGGCGTGCCGCCGGTCGCCCTCGAACGACAGGACCACGTCCACGAGGTGCTCGAGGACCCGAGGGCCGGCGATGCTGCCCTCCTTGGTGACGTGGCCGACCAGCAGGGTCGCGGTCCCCGTGGCCTTGGCCGCCCGGACCAGTGCCGCCGCGCACTCGCGGACCTGCAGCACCGCGCCCGGCGACGAGGACAACGCGGGATCGGAGACGGTCTGGATCGAGTCGATGATCAGGGCGTCCGGCGCGTGGAGCTCGACCAGCCCCAGGATCGACGGCAGGGACGTCTCGGCCGCGACGAGCACCCCGTCGTCCAGCGCCCCGAGCCGTTGCGCGCGCAGGCGCAGCTGTCCCGCCGATTCCTCGCCGGACACGTAGAGCACGGTCCGACCCTGCTCGGCGATGTGCTGCGCGGCCTGGAGGAGCAACGTGGACTTACCGACCCCCGGCTGGCCGCCGATGAGGCCGGCGACCCCGGGGACCAGACCGCCGCCCAGGACGCGGTCGAGCTCCCCGATCCCGGTCGGGACACGGTCGACGTCGTGCAGGGGGACCTCGGAGATCCTGCGTGCGGGCGCGGTGGGGGTCTGGGGCGCGGAGGTGCGCACGGACGCGTCGGAGCCGCTGTCGTCGCTGGGGCTGACCTCGGCCAGCGTCCCCCAACCGCCGCAACCGGGACAGCGACCAACCCACTTGGGTTCCTCGTGCCCACAGTCCGCGCAGCGCGCGATCGTCTTCGTCCTCGCCACGGCAGCTCCCGTCGATCGGCGGACCCGAAGGTAGACGGGTGCTGTGTCACGACAGGGGAGGTCACGACACCGTGGGGACCGTCGTCAACGACGGCCCCCGCGACGGGCTACGGGACGGTCAGGTGCGTAGCGGCCTGCCTCGCCGCATGGAGGCCGCTGCGAGGAGCAGCGCGAGCGCAGCGAGGCCGATGCCGCCCCCGGTGGTCGGGAGTGGCTGCGGTGCCGGCGCCACCTCGTCGTCGGTCGGCGGCGCAGGCGCGGCGCCGCAGTACCTCGCGTCGGCCGCCGGGTCGCCGTACGGGGCGCTGGCGACGTGCGGCATCGCCGATCCCCCGTCGACCTCGACCACGTTGCCGCCCACGTCGGCCTCGACGAAGTACTCGAGGCCGTTGTTGGCGATGTCGGAACCCGGGATCGTCCCGGTCCAGATGCCGTCGACCGCCTCCTCGAGGTCCACGCGGTCCCACTCGTCCGCGCCGTACGGGCGGTACCCCACCGACACGCGGCCGACGTCCGCAGGCGCGACCGCCCCCACGGTGACGGGCCAGTCCTCGCCGACCTGGACGTGCTGGTAGCGCTGGTAGTGGATGTCCAGCGACGAGGGCGACGGTGCGCCGGTCTCGACCCCGAGGAACGACAGGACCTCGCGGGTCAGCTGCATCTGCTCCGCGCCGTCCTCGATCACGCCCACCGGCAGGCCGTAGACGCTGCGGAACCCGCCGTCGCCCTCGACCTTCGTGGCCACGAACTGCTCGGGCCGCTCCGCGTGTGCGAACAGCCCGGTCGCCGTCCCGGTCACCCCCTCCTCGAGGGCCGCGCCGTAGTCGATGTACGGCCGCCCGTCGAGGTAGTTCACGGCGATCGTCCGGTCACCGCCGATCTCGTCGCCCTGACCCTGGACCTCCCCCATCGCGTTGAGGAGGTTCTGGTCGACCTCGAAGCCGAAGTAGCTGGCGAGCCACTCGGGATCGTCCGTGGTGAGGTAACCGGCGGCACGCGCCGACGCGAGCCACAGCGCCCCGCCGTCGTCCAGGTAGCTGCCGATCGCCGCCTGTGCGTCGTCGGACAACACGCCGTCGGCACCGGAGACCGTCGTCGTCAGCCAGATCACC
>JAHWKO010000054.1 GCA_019347855.1 Actinomycetota bacterium | reverse complement strand
GGGTCGCTGATGTCGAGGATGCGGATGCCCGCGGTCTCCGGCTGGTCGACCCCGTTCGGATCGAACTCGTCGGCACAGCCCGCTCCGGACGTGTTGTCGATCGCCTGGATGAGCAGGTTCTCGTACACGGCGACGTCGGCGTGGTAGCCGGGACAGTCGACGACCGCGAGCTCGACCGGGGCTGTGGGGTCGGTGACGTCGTAGATGTTGATCCCCAGGGGCTCGCCCTCGGGCGGGTCCCCGACGGCGCCGGAGGCGTCGTTGCCGGCGAACAGGTAGTCGCGCGTGTCGTCGATCACCTCGCCGTCGAGCGTCTGGCGGCCCTCACGGCGCTGGAAGAACAGGTCCGTGCCCTGTGGGAACTGGAGGTGCTCGACCAGGGTCCACTCGTCGGACTTCCGGTCGTACTCCGGCTCGTGTTCGGCCGAAGCAGGTACGACGGACACGAGCGTGAGCGCGACCACCGCGACGAGCACGACGACCGTGCGGATCTGCGTAACCACAGGTTCCCTCCTGGGACGTCCGGGACGTGCAGCCTCTACCTGCTGCATCACCTCCTGCATTCGGCGTGTCTGCTCCTGGTTCCTCCCGTCCGTTCGGACGGCCCGTCGCAGCACCTGCTGGCACCCGGCGTCCATCGCTCGCTACGGTCCCCGCGACCGTCCGCTCCCCCCACCCGGAGGGTGACCACTGACGTCGCGAGCCATCCGCGGCAACCGCCGCAGGTGGCTCCGGACGGTTCTCTCACTCTGTGCGACACTGGCCGTACTGCTCGCTGGTCCGCTCCCCGCGGACGCGAGCGTCGACAGTGGCGCCGAGTCCGACCTGGTCTCGAGGGTGAACGCCGAACGGACGTCACGCGGACTGCCCGCCCTTCGGATCCGGGCCGACCTGCGCGACGTCGCCCGGCGGCACGCAGGCCGCATGGCCGACCGGGGCCAGCTCTACCACAACCCGAACCTGGGCTCCGAGGTCTGCTGTTGGCGCAAGATCGGCGAGAACGTCGGCACCGGGGCGAGCACCGCCAGGATCCACCAGATGATGATGAGCTCGTCGAGCCATCGACGGAACATCCTCGACCCGGACTTCACCGAGCTCGGCATCGGGGTCGAGCGGCGCGGGGACACCATCTGGGTGTCCGAGGTCTTCCGGCTGCCCGACGCGGCGTCCGAACCACAGCCGCCTCCACCACCACCTCCACCACCACCGCCGCCTCCGCCGCCTCCGCCCCCGCCACCGGCTGCGGAGGAGCCACCCCCAACGACGCCCCGCGCAGCACCCGCGGAACCGGCGCCGACCGAACCAGCCGAGCCTCCCCCACCTCCGGAGCCCGAGCCGCTCCCGGAGCCGCCGCCACCGTGTGAGGACGCCGTGAGCGTCGCGCTGGCGCGGACCCTGGCCGCACAGACCCGCGGTCCCACCGGGGAGATCCTGGCCACCATGTGCCCGCGGCCACTGGTGGAGACGACCGGCCTGCAGGCCTAGCCGGGACCGTCCGACGGCACGTACCGGTCGCGAGCGGCGCCGACCGTGTAGAGCGACCCGGTCACGAGCACCCCGTCGGTCTCGCCGACCACACCGGTGGCCTTGGCGATGGCCTCATCGACATCCCGAGCGCGCTCCACGATCACGGAGGTCCCCTCCCACACGCCCTCGGCGACCGAGGCCATGCGGTCGAGCGACGCGGCGCGCCGGGACGGCGCCTGGGTGACGATCACGTGGCTCGCGACGTCGCGGAAGGCCGAGACGATCCCCTCGACGTCCTTGTCGTCCAGGCAGGCGATCACGAGGATCACGTCCCGGAAGGCGAACGTCTCCTCGAGATCCGCAGCGGTACGTCGCGCTCCCGCGGGGTTGTGTGCGCCGTCGAGGATCACCGTGGGATCGCGGTTCGCGACCTCGAGTCTCCCGGGAACCTCGACCGCACCGAAGCCCTCACGGATGACCTCGTCGTCGACCTCCTGGAGGCCACCGAGGAACGCGTGCAGCGCCGCGAGCGCCACCGCCGCGTTGTCGGCCTGGTAGGTCCCGTGCACCGGCAGGAACACGTTCTCGTAGGTGCGGGTCGGGGTCCTGAAGGTGAGCTGCTGCCCCCCGACCGCCAGCCGGCGATCGGTGACCTCGACGTCCGCACCCGCACCGACCCGGAACACGGTCGCTCCCTGCTCCGATACCCGCTCGCTCAGGATCCGCTCCACGTCGGTGGTCTGCTCGACGGTCACCACGGTGGCCCCGGGCTTGATGATCCCGACCTTCTCGCGGGCGACCTCGGCGGGCGTGTCGCCCAGCTCCGGATGGTCGACGTCCACGCGGGTGAGCACGGCGACCTCGCCGCGGACGAGGTTGGTCGCGTCCCAGAGGCCCCCCATCCCGACCTCGAAGACCCCGACCTCGACCGGGTGATCCGCGAACCACCAGTACGCCATGGCCGTGAGCATCTCGAAGTAGGTGACCCGCTCGTCGGAGCGCTCGTCGACCAGCTCGGCCACGCGGGCGACGTCCTCGTACGCCCGTGCGAAACCCTCCTCGCTGATCGGCCGGCCGGCGACCCTGATGCGCTCGCGGACCGATTGCAGGTGCGGAGACGTGAACGTCCCCGTCTGGATCCCGAGCGCGCCCAGCAAGGCCGTGACCATCCTCGACACCGACGTCTTGCCGTTCGTCCCCGTGATGTGGATCGAGGGGTAGGTGCCCTGCGGGTCACCCATCAGGTCGGCGAGCGACCGGATGCGGTCGAGGTCCGGGACCATGCGCGTGGGGATCCGGGACTCCAGGTCCCGGACCGCGGAGCGGAAGGTCACCGCAGCGCCTCGAACCGGTCGATCTCGTCGCGGATCGCCTCGATCCGTCGTTGCCAGTCGTCACGCTTGTCACGCTCGGCCAGGACGATGTCCTCGGGGGCGTTCGCGACGAAGCCGTCGTTGGCCAGCTTGCCCTCGGCACGGGCCAGCTCGCTCCGGGCGTTGTCCAGCTCCTTGTCGAGTCGCTCGAGCTCCGCGTCGATATCGACCGTCCCGGCCAGCGGGACGTGCAGGTCCCCCGCGACGAACGGGACGGTCGTGAGCCCGGCGGCCTCGTCCGTCCCTTCGCTTTCGGCCGCGAACGACAGCGACGACAGCCGCCCCAGCGACATCAGGAGGGCGGACGTCGGTTCCAACACGTCACGCCGATCGGTGACGACGGACACCTCGATCCGCTTGCCCGGCGCGATCTCGTGATCCGACCGGAACCGCCGCAGCTGGGTGACTACGTCCTGGACGATCTCGAACCGGTCCTCGGCGTCCTCGTCACGTCCTCGTCTGGTCGTGGGCCACTCGGAGACCATCAAGGAGTCCCGTCCTCCTCCGGCACCCGTGAGGGCACGCCAGAGCTCCTCGGTGACGAACGGGATGAACGGGTGCAGCAGTCGGAGGAGGTCGTCGAGGACGACGCCGAGGACAGCACGGGCGGTGACCGCCGCTGCCTCGTCGTCGCCGTACAGGCGCACCTTGGCGGCCTCGACGTACCAGTCCGCGAACTCGTCCCAGGCGAAGTGGTACATCGCGTCTGCCGCCCGGGCCCAGTGGAACGTCGGTGAGGCGGTGGCCTCGTCGACGACCGCCCGACAGTGCTCGAGCCGGGACAGCACCCAGCGGTCCTCGATCGCCAGGCGAGCGTCGTCGGGAAGGGCGATCTCCCGGCGGCCGTCGACCCCTTCGAGGTTGCTGAGCGCGAAGCGCGTGGCGTTCCACAGCTTGTTCGCGAACCTGCGCGACCCCTCGACCCACTCCTCGGCGAGCGGGACGTCCTGGCCCGGGGCCGAGTGCTGGAGCAGGGCGAAGCGCAGCCCGTCGGCCCCGTACCGATCGATGAACTCCAACGGATCGATGACGTTGCCGAACGACTTCGACATCTTCTTGCCGGTCGCGTCGCGGACCATCCCGTGGTTGTGCACGACCCGGAACGGCACGTCGTCCATGAAGTGCAGCCCCGCCATCAGCATCCGGCTGACCCAGAACGTGTTGATGTCGTAGCCGGTCTCGAGGACCGCGGTCGGGTACCAGGTCTCGAGCTCGCGCGTCTGCTCCGGCCAGCCGAACACGGTGAACGGCCACAGCTGGGACGAGAACCAGGTGTCGAGGACGTCCTCGTCCTGGTCGAGCTGGTCCTTCCCGCACTCGGCGCACTCGGCCGGGTCCTCACGTGCGACCGTGATGTGCCCGTCGGGGCAGTACCAGGCCGGGATCCGGTGCCCCCACCAGATCTGCCGGCTGATGCACCAGTCGTGGAGGTTGCGCAGCCAATCCAGGAACCCGCGTGTGAAGCGGGACGGCGAGAACACGGTGCGCTCGTCCTCGACCGCAGCGATCGCCTGCTCCGCCAGCGGCTGCACCGAGACGAACCACTGGTCGGACAGGCGCGGCTCGACGACGGTCCCACAACGGGAGCAGTGGCCGACGGGGTGCTCGTGGTCCTCGGTCCCGACGATCAGGTCCAGTTCGCGCAGCGCCTCGACCACGGCGGCCCGGGCCTCGTAGCGGTCCATCCCGGCGAAGCGCCCACCGTTCGCGTTGATCTGCGCCTCGTCGGTCATGATGTCGATGACCTCGAGCTCGTGACGCTCACCGATCTGGAAGTCGGTCTCGTCGTGCGCCGGGGTGACCTTCACGGCGCCCGTCCCGAACCCGGGGTCGACGTCCCCGTCCGCCACGACCGGGATCTCGCGGTCCATCAGCGGGAGCACGAGCGTGCGTCCGATCAGGTCGGTGTAGCGCTCGTCGTCCGGGTGGACGGCCACGCCCGTGTCGCCGAGCATCGTCTCGGGTCGGGTCGTGGCGACCACCACGCCGTCCCCTCCGTCCGCTGCCGGGTACCGGATGTGGGTGAGGGTCCCCGCCGTGTCCTCGTGGTCGACCTCGATGTCGGACAGGGCGGTGTGGCAGCGGGGGCACCAGTTGATCAGGCGGTTCCCGCGGTACAGCAGCCCCTGCTCCCAGAGGGTCACGAAGACCTCGCGGACAGCGCGCGAACGGGGCTCGTCGAAGGTGAACGCCTCGCGTTCCCAGTCCAGGGAGGACCCGAGCTTGCGGAGCTGGTCGAGGATCACCCCGCCGTACTCCTCGCGCCACTCCCAGACCCGCTCGATGAACGCCTCGCGTCCCAGGTCGTGCCGGGTCAGTCCCTCGTCGGCGAGCTCACGTTCGACCACGTTCTGGGTGGCGATGCCGGCGTGATCGGTGCCGGGGATCCAGACGGCGTTCCTGCCCTCCATCCGCGCGCGGCGGATCATCGCGTCCTCGATCGCCATCGTGAGCGCGTGCCCGATGTGCAGCGAGCCGGTGACGTTCGGCGGGGGGATCACGATCGAGAACGGCTCGCCGGGATCGTCGGGCTCGGCGTGGAACAGGCCGGCGTCGACCCAGTCGCCGTAGAGCCGTTCCTCCACGCTCGAGGGGTCGTAGCTGCTGTCGAGCTCCGCCATCGTTCCTCCGGGCCGCGCACGGTCGACGAACGAGCGTAGCCATCGGCGTAGACCGGGCCCCTACGACGCGTATCCGGTGAACGGCCTCCAGCCGGGACCCGGAGTGACCCGGGGAGACCGTCGGTCAGGCGGAACGCTCCGTCGGTTCGTCCAGCGCCGGACCGGCGTGCGGGACCAGGGTCGGGTTGACCCGGTCGCGGACGGTCTCGGCGGTGATCACGCAGCGACCGATGTCCTCGCGTGAGGGCAGCTCGTACATCGTGTTGAGCAGCACCTCCTCGAGGATCGCGCGCAACCCGCGCGCGCCGGTCTGCCGGAGGATCGCGAGGTCGGCGATCGCCTCGAGCGCATCGTCCTCGAACTCGAGCTCGACCCCGTCGAAGTCGAAGAACCGCCGGTACTGCTTCACGAGCGCGTTCTTGGGCTCGACGAGGATCTCGACGAGGGCTTCGCGGTCCAGCGGATCGACGGAGCTCACGACCGGCAGTCGTCCCACGAACTCGGGGATCAGCCCGTACTTGACGAGGTCCTCGGGCAGCACCTGCGCGAGCACCGCACCGAGGTCGCGGTCCTGCGGTCCACGCACGTCGGCACCGAAGCCGACGCCCTTGCGGCCGATCCGCGACTCGATGATGCGCTCGAGTCCGGCGAACGCCCCGCCCACGATGAACAGGATGTTCGTCGTGTCGATCTGGATGAACTCCTGGTGAGGGTGCTTGCGCCCACCTTGGGGCGGCACCGACGCGATCGTGCCCTCGAGGATCTTCAGCAGGGCCTGCTGGACACCCTCGCCCGACACGTCCCGGGTGATCGACGGGTTGTCGGACTTGCGGGCGATCTTGTCGACCTCGTCGATGTAGATGATCCCGGTCTCGGCCTTCTTCACGTCGAAGTCCGCGGCCTGGATCAGCTTGAGGAGGATGTTCTCGACGTCCTCACCGACGTAGCCCGCTTCGGTGAGCGCGGTGGCGTCGGCGATCGCGAACGGGACGTTCAGCATCCGCGCGAGCGTCTGCGCGAGGAGGGTCTTCCCCGAGCCGGTGGGGCCGAGCAGGAGGATGTTGGACTTGGCGAGCTCCACCTCGTCCGCGGTGGTCGCCCCGACCTGGATGCGCTTGTAGTGGTTGTACACCGCGACCGCGAGGGTCTTCTTGGCGGCATCCTGACCGACGACGTAGTCGTTGAGGAACTCGTAGATGTCCCGGGGTTTGGGCAGCTCGTCGAGCTTCAGATCGGAGGGCTCGGAGAGCTCCTCCTCGATGATCTCGTTGCAGAGGTCGATGCACTCGTCGCAGATGTACACGCCGGGACCGGCGATCAGCTTCTTGACCTGCTTCTGCGATTTCCCACAGAACGAGCACTTCAGGAGATCCCCGCCCTCACCGAGTCTCGCCACGAGCTTCGCTCCTCTGACTCGCTCCCGCGGCGGTCATGGTACAGAGCGAGCCCCCGTGCTGCCCCGGAGCCGTCACCTCATGTGGACGTCGCCTGTCGGGCCGCTCGTCCTGGCACGAGACGCGCGTGTCCTCCACCCTGGCTCCTCACGTCTCCCGCGTCCGACGGGATCGACGTCGTCAGATCCCCACACCGAACAGGATCGCCCCCATGTCCCGCCTCGTGCCCTCGCTCGCCATCGCCGCCGTGCTGCTCCTGGCCGCGTGCGGCAGCGGCGAGCCGTCCACCGATGCGACCGGCTCGGCCGCACCGACCGACCAGGCGCTGCCTGGCGCCGACCTGCCCGACGGCGTCGCGGCGGAGGTCGGTGACACCGAGATCGACACCGAGCGCGTCGAGTCACGGGTCGACGCGGCCCTCGAGAGCCCGCAGCTGGCCAACCAGATCGAGGACCCGGAGCAGGCCCGCCCGCAGATCCGCGCGAGCGTCCTCAGCCAGATGATCCTGACGGAGGCCATCCTGCAGTCGGCCGAGGAGGAGGGGATCGAGGTGACGGACGAGCAGATCGACGAGCAGCGCACACAGCTCGAGCAGCAGGCCGGAGGCGCGGACGCCCTGCAGGAGCAGATCGACGTCCTCGGGTTCAGCGACCAGGAGCTCGACCGGGAGCTGCGCAGCCTCGCCGTGCTCGACCAGGTCGTCGAGCGTGAGGCGCCGTCACCCGCGCCCACCGCCAGCCCGGCACCCGGCCAGCCCGACCCACAGCAGCTCGCCGTCCAGCAGTGGCTGCGTCAGCACGTGTCGGGCATGCAGATCGTGGTCGACCAGGACTTCGGCCGCTGGGACGCCGAACGCCTCCAGGTCATCCCACCCCAACCCGCCGTCCAGCCCGGCTCCCCCACCCCCGCATCCAGCTGACCGTCGAGGTCACCACCAACCTCGCCACGAGACTGCAGAGGCAGAGATCGGACCGATGAGGGCTGGCACCGATCTCGACCGACTCACACGAGCGGCCGCCTGCTTGAAAGGCGGCCGCAAAGTGTGCTGGAGGAAGAGAGCGGTGCCAGCCCTCAGCTCCCGAGCTAAGAGGCCTCGGCGACCGGACCCATGGACGCTTCACGCGAGCTGATGACCTCGTCGATCAGCCCGTAATCCTTGGCCCCCAGCGCATCGAGGACGAAGTCGCGGTCGGTGTCCCGGGCGATCTTCTCGACGGGTTGACCGGTCTTCTCGGAGAGGATCTCGTTCAGGAGGTCCCGCATCCGCAGGATCTCCTTGGCCTGGATCTCGATGTCGACGGACTGACCCTCGGCGCCACCGTGGGGCTGGTGCAGCAGCGCGCGGGAGTTGGGCAGAGCGAACCGCTTGCCCCTGGCGCCAGCGGCGAGCAGTACGGCTGCGGCTGAGGCGGCCTGGCCCATGCAGATCGTGCTCACGTCGGGCTTGATGTACTCCATCGTGTCGTAGATCGCGAAGAGCGAGGTGATGGAGCCGCCCGGGGAGTTGATGTAGAGCGAGATGTCCTTGTCGGGATCCTCGGACTCGAGGTGCAGGAGCTGCGCCATGATCAGGTTGGAGATCTCGTCGGTGATCGGCGTGCCCAGGAAGATGATGCGCTCCTTGAGCAGCCGCGAGTAGATGTCGAACGACCGCTCACCGCGGTTGGTCTGTTCGACCACCACCGGGACGAGGTAGTTGCTGGGAGGCTCCATCGGCACGCGTGCTCCTATCGGACGGGCCGTCGTCGAATGTACCCCTGCGGTTACCCCGTCGCTTCAGGCTCCTCGTCGTCCTGGTAGGACCCGACGTCCTCAGCGAGGTCGGCCGGCGGTTCCTCCTCACCCTCCATCTCGGGCGGATGCGGGTCGGCGTCGGGGGCCGCCTCGTCGGGCAGCTCCTCGTCCTCGTCGGCGGGCTCGAAGCCGAGCTCGACGAGCTCCTCGTGGGACGGCGCCCCCTCGATCTCGGCGGACTCGACCAGGAAGTCCAGGGTCTTGCGGCGGATCACGTCGCCAGCCAGCATCCCCATCGAGCCCTGCTGGTCGATCGCCTGGGCGAGCTCCCGCGGGTCGACGTTGCGCTGGTAGGCGTGCCGCATGATCTCCTGCTCGAGGTCGCGGACCTCGGCCTCGACGTCGAGCTTCTCGGCGAGCGCCTCGAGGACCAACCGGGCTTTCACGGACTCGGCCGCCTGCTTCTGGATGTTCGCGGTGAGCTCCTCGGGGTCGCCGCCCTGCATCTCGACGAGCTCCTCGAAGCCGAGCCCGTACTGCTCCGCCTGCTCGCGGATCTGCCCGAGGCGACCCTCGGCCTCGTCCTCGACCATGGCCTCGGGGAGCGGGACGTCGACCAGCGCCAGGTACGCCTCGAGGATCTGCGCCCGCAGGTCCTGACGGGCCTCGCCCATCTTGCGCTGGCGCAGGTTGCGGCGGATGTCCTCCCGCAGTTCCTCGAGGGTGTCGAACTCGCTGGCGGTCATCGCGAAGTCGTCGTCGAGTGGCGGCAGCTCCTTGGCCCGCACGTCCTTCACGACGACCGTGAACTCGACGTTCTCGCCCCCGTGCTCGGGGTAGTCCTCGGGGAGCTCGTCGACGTACGTGAGGCTCTGCCCGGCCACCGCACCCGGCAGCTCCTCGTCCAGCTTGGGGGTGACGCCGCCTGAGCCGACCTCGTACATCGCATCCTCGGCGGCGGCGTCCTCGATCACCTCGCCGCCCTTGCGGACGGTGAGGTCGATCGTGACGTAGTCGCCGCGCTTCGCGGGGCGGTCGACCTCGTCGAGCTCGGCGAAGCGCTCGCGCATCTGTTCGAGCTGCTCGTCGACATCGGCGTCCGTGACCTCGTGGTCGGGGAACGCGACGTTGATGCCGTGGTGGTCGGGCAGCTCGACCTCGGGGCGGACCTCGACCGTGGCCTCGAACGCGCACCCCTCCTCCTCGTCGAAGTGCTGGAGGTCGAGGTCGGGCGGGGCGACGGGGCGGACGTCCTCCGCCTCGATCGCCTCGGCGTAGAACTCACCGAGGAAGTCCTCCATGGCGTGCTGCGCGATCGTTCCCTTGCCCAGCTTCGACTCCAGGAGCTTTCGGGGGACCTTGCCCTTTCGGAAGCCGGGCAGCTGGATGTCCTGGGCGAGGTGGCGGGCCGCCTGGTCGAAGGCACGACGTACGCGGGCGGGTTCGACCTCGACGGTGAGCTTGACCTTGGTGGGCTCGAGCTGTTCGAGGGAGGTCTTCATGACGGCAGGGTCCATCCGAGCGAGAGATCGTGGGAGGTCAGGTCGAACCTACCGTGCGCGGGCCAACGGACCGTCCCCGGATCCCGTCCCTGGGATCGTCGTCGTCCGCGCTGACGGCGCCGGGGAGAGGTACCGTGCCGTGCCCACGGGGCGTAGCGCAGCTTGGTTAGCGCGCGTGCTTTGGGAGCACGAGGTCGCCGGTTCGAATCCGGCCGCCCCGACCGTCAGTTCGCCTGTGAACCGGGAGCGCCACATATGGCGCTCCGCGTTCACGAGCCGGCAGAACGTGCGCCCCGCTCCCCGCCTGTGAACCGGGAGCGCCACATATGGCGCTGCGCGTTCACAAGTCGGTGGTGATCGGGGCGGCTCGGGTATCCTGACCGCGCCCTCGCGGGTGTAGCTCAATGGCAGAGCCCCAGCCTTCCAAGCTGGTGACGGGGGTTCGACTCCCCTCACCCGCTCAGATCCCCCTCGCGCCCCCGACCGCTCCACCATCCGTCGCCGTTCGGGGAACCGAAGACCGGCCATCCGTCCCCGCACGATGACCTCGGGTCATCCATCATCGTCGCGGAGGAGGGGTCATGTACCAGAACGGCGTTCGTGCCAGCGACCGGTACGAGATGTCCGTCAGCCACGTCCTCGACTTCAGCGCCCCGCGTACCGACGGGGACTGGCCGTGCCAGGTGTGCGGGGAGGCCTTCGCGGTCTCGTCGTCCTGGCAGATCCACTTCAGCGACGCCAGCACGGTCGTGAGTTGCGGGCGTTGCGCCGATCACGCGCGACGCAACGGCACGGTCGGACTGCCTACGGACTCGACAATCGTCCTGCGTCAGCGAGGATCCCGCCTGACGGCTGAGACCGGCGAGGTCAGCTCACCTTCCGGTACTGGCGGACGGCCAGCGGAGCGAACGCGCCGAGGATCACGACGAGCCAGCCGGCGGCCTTGAGCCACAGGTCAGCGGTCACGTCGAACGGCGCCTGCGTGGTGAGTCCTCTGGCGAGATCCACGAAGATCGTGATCGGGTTCCACCGGGCGAACGCCTCGAGCCACGGATCGAAGGTCTCGATCTGCACGAACGCGGAGCTCGCGAACACGAGCGGGAACAGCCACACGAAACCCGCGGTCTGGGCGGTCTCGGGATCGCGCACCGACATCCCGACCCACGCCGCGATCCACGACATCGCGAGGCCGAAGGTGACCACGACGACGAACCCCAGCAGGGCGTTGGCGAACCCCTCGGCGTAGCGCCATCCCAGCAGCGCCCCGACCCCCGTGACCAACAGGACGGTCCCGGCGATCCGGACGACGTCGGCGAGCACCCGGCCTCCGAGCACGGCGGACCGGGCCATGGGCAGCGACCGGAACCGGTCGATCATCCCGGTGTTCAGGTCCTGGGACATGCCAACCGAGGTCTGGGCGGTCCCGAAGGCCACGACCTGCACGATCACCCCGGGCAGCAGGAAGTCGATGTACTCGATGTCGGGCGGCAGCACCTGCCCGATCGAGCCGCCGAACACGAACTTGAACAGCAGCACGAGCATCACCGGCTGCACCGCCGAGAACACGATGAGCTGCGGTTGGCGCGTCAGGGCGCGCAGGTTGCGACGCATCACGATGAGCGTGTCGCGCGCGGCGCGTCCCGCCTTGGACGAGGCCATCGGCGGTCGATCGATCGTGGTCGCGCTCACGCGTCACCTCCGGCGGCGTCGGCGGTCGCCTGCGGGGCGCCGCCGTCCTGGCGCGAGCCCGTCCGCACCTCGTCGGGAGAGCCACCCGTCAACGAGAAGAACACGTCGTCGAGCGTGGGCTTGTGGAGCCCGACGTCATCCATCTCGATGCCAGCCTCCGTGAGCCGCTCGACCGCCCGGGCGAACAGCTTCACGTCGCGGCCGACCGGGACCAGCACCGACCGCTCGGCCTCCCGGATGTTGATCTCGGCATCCGTGAGGTCGGCGACCTGCCGGCGGGCCTCCTCCAGGTCCTCGGCAGAGCTCACCCGGATCTCGAGGACCTGACCTCCGACCTGGCTCTTCAGCTCGTCAGCGGTGCCCTCGGCGATCACCCGGCCGTGGTCGATCAGCACGATGCGGTCGGCCAACACGTCTGCCTCCTCGAGGTACTGGGTCGTGAGGAGCAGCGTCGCACCCCCGCTCACGAGCTCGCGGATCACCTCCCACATCGCCCGCCGGCTGCGCGGGTCGAGCCCCGTGGTGGGTTCGTCGAGGAACAGCACCTGGGGCCTGCCGACGATGCTCGCGGCGAGGTCGAGCCGCCGGCGCATCCCTCCCGAGTAGCCACGGACGGGCCGCCCGGCGGCGTCGACGAGATCGAACCGTTCGAGCAGCTCGTCGGCCCGCCCCTGCGCGACGTCGCGCCGGAGCTGGTAGAGCTCCCCCACCATAACGAGGTTCTCGCGGCCGGTGAGGTGGTCATCGATCGCCGCGAACTGCCCCGACAGCCCGATCACGGATCGGACCGCCTCCGGGTCCTCCCGGACGTCGTGCCCAGCGACCGTGGCGCGACCCGAGTCGGGCGCGAGCAACGTCGTGAGGATCCGCACCGTTGTGGTCTTGCCCGCTCCGTTCGGACCGAGGAGCCCCACCACACGGCCCTCGGGGACCACCAGGTCGACCCCGTCGAGCGCGACCGTCTCGCCGAAGGTGCGGACCAGACCTTGGGCCTGGATGGCGGCGTCCGTCACGGTCGGGTCTCCTGGCTTCCGTACACCTGCAGGACCGCGTCGACGACCGCGGTGCATCGCGCAGGGGGGATCGGCTCGTGCCGCACGAGCCGGCGGTAGAACAGCGGCCCCGCCAGGCTCTCCATCACCTCTTCGAGGTCGGCGTCGACGCGTAGCTCACCGCGTTCCAGACCCCGCTGGAGGATCCCGCGGACGATCCGGTGCCGCGCCTCGGCGAACCGACGGTGCACCTTGGCGAACGCCGGATCGCGTTCCGCTGCGTCGATCAGGGATGGGAGGAGCGACGCGATCGGGCTGTCGGTGAGCGCTCGTGCCAGTCCCATCAACAGCTGCTCGAGGTCCTGGCGGAGGTCGCCGGTGTCCGGATCGCGGGGCGGCTCCAGCATCGCCCCGAGCGCGGACAGGACGACCTCGGCCTTGTCGTCCCAGTGCCGGTAGATCGTCGTCTTCGCGACCCCCGACCGCTCCGCGATCGCCTCGACCGTCGTGTCGGCGACCCCACGTTCGGCCAGCAGTTCGAGGGTGGCCTCGATGATGGCGGCCTTCGAGCGGGTGACCCGGGGGTCCTCCGGAGCCCGCTCGTCCACCGTCCGCTCCCTACCAAGGAATGATACGCAACCGTATCGTATCAGAGCGACGATCGGACTCGTCGACGGATCGCCCCGCCAGCTCGGCGATGATGGGTGGCCCCCCCAAACCGTCGCAGCGCGTCCGTCGGCTCAGTAGGTGGAGGAGCCGCCTTCACCGACGGCGACGGACTCGATGTTGACGCCCTCGGGACGGACGGCGAGAGTGATCCTGGCAGCGTCGGTCTGCAAGCTCACGGTGAAGTGCCCGAGCGTGCGCATCCGCACCCTGGCGCTGGTGAGCTCGTGGCCGGTCAGCGAGGTGAGAGCCTGGTTGATCTCACCGAGGTGATCGCGCAGCTCGCGACCTCCTGGCGTGCGCTCGTAGAGACCGGTGAGGATCTTCTCGCCCTCGGCCCGGTACATCTGCCTCGCGCGGGCCGTCTGCAGCGTGATCGACAGGACCGACTCGAGCTGCGGCTGCAGATCCTCGGGGACCGCGCCCTCCTCGACCGCGTCGGCCAGCGCCTGGTAGCGGGCCCGCCGCTCGCCCGACAGGCCGGGGATCATCGCCCCCACCTCGAGGCCGACCAGCTCCCGCTCGTCCTCATCCAGTTCGATCGCTTCGCTCATGATCGTCCCCGGCTAAGACGAGCGCAGCGAGCGACTTGCCGGCGACGGGGTCGCACGACGGGAAGTCGTCCTGTGACAGGGGACGATGACGATGAGGGACGCGTCAGCGTCACTCATCTGTGTGGGCCTTGCCGAGGATCGCGTGGACCTCGTGCTCGAAGCCTCCGGTCTCGATCGGGCAGTGCATCCCGCACTCCTTCGGAGCGTTCGTCTCCCACCACCACCGTCCGGCGCGGTCGTCCTCCCCCTGCTGGATCGGACGTGTGCACGGGGCGCAGCCGAGGCTCGTGAAGCCCTGCTCGTACAGCGGGTGGGTCGGGACCTCGAGATCCTCGAGGTACTCCCAGACCTCCTCCTTGGTCCAGTCAGCGAGCGGGTTGACCTTGACGATCCCGTCGTGGTCGTGGTCGAGCTCGACCTTCTTGATCGCGGCTCGGGAGGCCCACTGGTCACGGCGCAGCCCCGTGAACCACGCATCCAGCCCCTCGAGCGCCCGCAGCAGCGGCCGGACCTTGCGGATCTGGCAGCAGGTCAGCCGGTTGGGCACCGAGTCCCGGAACAGGTTGAGGCCGTTGCGGCGGACCATCGCCTCGACCTCGCGGTTGTCCGGGAGCAGGATCTCGACATCCGCCTGCGGGTAGCGGGCACGGACCTCCTCGATGAAGTCGTGGGTGGCCTGCGGGAGCCGGCCCGTATCGACGGTGATGACCTTGAGGTCCGGCTGGATGTGGTAGGCCATGTCGAGGATGACCATCCCGTCGGCCTGGAACGACGTCACGATCGCGACGCCGTCCCCGAAGGTCTCGAGCGCCCACTCGATCACGTCCTCGGGTTCCTGGTCGTCCAGCTCGACGGCGATCTCGCCGATCTCGAGGTCGTCGAAGACGACCGGTCGGGGTGCGAGTTCCGTGACTGCCAAGGTTCAGCCTCCTGCCAGGGCCGGGAGGATCGTCAGCTCGTCGTCCGAACCGATCTCCACACCGATCCACACCAGACACCGGATGTCCTCCCGTAGGAAGTCGTGTTCCTGTATCTGGGGGACGGGGGCGGCGGTGAGCCGGGCGGGGCCGGGGGGGGGGGACGAGGCGGGCAGGGCCGGGGGGGCCGCGGTGACGGGGGGGGGGGGGGCGGCGGTCGCGTCGGCGGCGGCGGGCGGCGCGAGGGGCGTGGGGGGCCGG
>JAHWKO010000053.1 GCA_019347855.1 Actinomycetota bacterium | reverse complement strand
GGCCCATGAGGTTGCGGTAGAGCATCTGCTGGATCGTGTCCCGGACCCGGTCGGTCAGGTCGAAGACCGCCATGGGGTCGTCCGCGGCCTGCGCCCCGTACTCGCTCGTGTCGATGGGCTCGCCGTACTCGATGATCCACTTGGAGGGGAGCGGGATCAGCCCGAGCGGGCCCAGCCACGGGAAGGTGGCGGTGACCGGGAAGTACGGGAAGCCGAAGATCCGCGCGAGGGTCTTGAGGTTGTAGATCAGCGGGTAGATCTCCTCGCTGCCGACGATCGCGGTCGGGACGATCGGGGTCTGCGTGCGCAGGGCGATCTCGACGAACCCACCGCGGCCGAACCGCTGCAGCTTGTACCGGTCCTTGTAGAGCTTGCCGATGCCCTTGAAGCCCTCGGGCCAGACGCCCACGATCTCTCCGGACTCGAGCAACCGACGCGCGTCGTCGTTGCACGCCATCGTGTTGCCCATCTTGCGGCCGAGCTCACCGATGACCGGCGTCCGCCAGACCAGGTCGGCGCCGAGCATCCGCAGGTGGCGACCGATCTCGTCGTACAGGCCGAGCTTCACCATCAGCGCATCCGCCGGGATCGTGCCGGCGTGGTTCGCCACGACCAGCGCGCCCGAGTCGTTGTCGAGTCGCTCGTGGCCGACGCTGCGCACCCGCCAGTAGTGCCGGTACAGGGGACGGAGCAGGGGGAGCAGGACGTTCTCGGTGAGGTCCCGATCGAACCCGAACGGGTCGACCTGGAAGTCCCCGGTCAGGCGGCGACGGACGAACATCGCGACCTCGTCCAGCACCTCGGTGGCGCCGTCCCCCAGGACCGATCGCAACCCGTCCAGGAGCTCGATCCCCTCCGGTGGGCGCTCGATCTGCCGGGGGGCGTCCTCGACGTCGGCGTCCTCGTGCGCGTGCACGCGGCACAGGCCGTCCTCGACCGCGTAGTTCCGGCACGGTCGACCCTCGGCCGTGAGCGCCTCGCACCGGGGACGGGGGGCACCCTGCCGGGCAGCCCGTTCCTCCTCGATCGAGTACACGCGCGCGTGGTTGTGGTCGCTCATGGGGTCCCCTCGGCACCGCGATCGGCGGCGAAGCGCTCCTGGCCCTTACGGCGGAGGAACTCGTACAGCTCGCGGTCCGTCTCCTCCGGCGCGGAGGGCTCGGCCACCCGCCGGAGACGCCGGTGAGCCAGGTGGTCCTCGAAGGCCTCCCGGGTCGAGAAGGCCGGCTCGTACCCGAACCGTTCGCGCAGCCTCGAGATGTCCCCGATCCGTCCGAACTGGAGGAACCGCAGCTGCTCCGAGGAGAAGTCCAACCGGTTGCTGCGCTTCACGATCGCGCCGACCAGGTCCACGAGCGGGAGAGGCAGCGGGGCTGGCAGACGGCCCGCCATGCGGATCGCCTGGGACAGGTAGAGGATGCCCGGCCCCGACACGTTGAAGACCCCGGGGTGGTCGTCGGTGACGGCACGCTGGAGCACCGCGATGGCGTCGTTCGGGTGGCAGAACTGCAGGCGCGGGTCGAACCCCAGCACCGTGGGGATCGCGGGCAGCGCGAAGTACCGGGCGAACAGCGAGTCGATCGTGGCGCCGATGAAGTTCGCGAACCGCAGGATCGTCACGCTGACGTCCTTGCGGCGTCGGCCGAAGGAGCGCGCGTAGCCCTCGACCTCGGTGACGTCCTTCGCGAACCCGCTCTTCGGCGGGACCCGCGGCGTGG
The DNA here is from genome assembly GCA_019347855.1 of Actinomycetota bacterium. The sequence continues at coordinate 13,480 of JAHWKO010000053.1, read as the reverse complement.
CGTCCTCGGTGAACAGCGCGGGGTCGGTGTAGTCACTGCCGTACACGGCGGTCGAGGACTTCACCACCAGCTTCTGCAGGGACTCGGTCTTCTGGCACGCCGCGAGCAGCTGCATCGTGCCGATGACGTTCTGCTCCTTCATCTTCGCGCGGCCGCCGACCGAGGCCGGCCCGGACGCGACCTGCATGTGCACGACCGTGTCCACGTCGGTGGCGGTGATCACGCGAGCGACCAGGGGGTTGCGGATGTCGGCCCGGACGAACTCGGTGCGCCGCAGGTCGTGGCGGGGCTCACGCACGTCCACCCCGACGATGTACTCCACGTCATCGCGCTGCTCGAGCGTCCGTGCGAGATCGCCGGAGAGCTCCTGCGAGATCCCGGTGATCAGTACGCGTCGTCCCGACACGTGTCCCCTCTCGGCTTCTGGTGCGTCCCGTCACGCGCGGCGGGTGGCGAGTCTGTCAGTCGTGCGACCCGTCGGCCAACTCCGCAGGGCGAACCGTGACGTGCATCCCTCGGCGGGCACCCGTGCGCTCGGCGGCCGATCCCCCGTTGACCGTGACGGCGACCTGACGGTCGCTGTCTTGGTACACGCCGAGGTCCCCCGGCGCCAACCCCCCGAACGTCCGAACCACCCGCGCATCGTGCTCGCGACCATCGACCAGAACGGTGACGGCCAGCCCGGGCCGGAGGTCGAGCTGCTCGAGCACCCCGCCAGAGGCGGCCAGCTGGAGGTTCCCGAAGCGATCGATCAGCAGCACCGGGGCGGCCAGCGCCCGCTGGTCCTGGTCGATCCGCGGTCCCGGCAGGTCCAGCCCCACCAGCCCGTCCACGGCGGGGCCCAGGTCCTCGAGTGGCGTCCCGGCAGCGACGTCCCCCGCGGCCGGGGCGAACACGTCCCGCCCGTGGAAGGTGGCAGACGCGTCATCTGGAACGGTGAGGCCGTGCACGGACACGACGCCGCCCAGCACCTCCGCGGCCGGCAGCAGCAGTCCGTTGTCCGGCCCGACGAGCACGTCCCCGCGCCCGGTCCGGACGGCGACGCCCCGTCGCTCGGTCCCGACCCCCGGGTCCACGACCGCCAGGTGCACCGCGACGGGCAGGTGCACGACCGCTCGGGCGAGCATGGCCGCACCCTGCTGCACGTCCTGCGGCTCGACGTCGTGGGTCAGGTCGATGATCCGGGCGTGCGGGGCGCGGCTCGCGATCACGCCGTGACACACGCCGACGAAGATGTCGCGCCGGCCGAAGTCGGACAGGAACGTGACGAGGTCTCGTGGCGTGGGACCCACCGCGGGCGGCGCTGGCTACTCGCCAGCCCGCTGTTCGGGCTCGACGACCTGTTCCTGGAGGTAGCTGTCGAGGTCCCCCCGACGCACCCGGTAGTTACGCCCCACCCGCACCGCGGGCAGCTCGCCGCTGCGGATCAACCGGTAGACAGTCATGGTCGACACGCGCAGGAGCTCGGCGACCTCGGCGACCGTGAGCAGCTGATCCATCACCGGATGTTAACACTGCGTGACGCGCCGGTCCCCATCGGAGGCCGGTCCGAAGCCGCCGCCGGAGGGTCCTGGGGTCGCCGCGCCGTACCCTCCCTCGAGTTGGCTGGAGTCGGGTTCAGGTGCAGTGGGTCTGGGCGCTCGCGATCGTCGGGGCGCTGCTGCATCCCGGCGGGCTACCAGGGCTGCTCGAGATCACCGCCGACGGACGGACCGTGGTGGTCGACTGGAGCGCCCCGCCCGACGACGTCGCGGTGATCGCCCAGCAGGCCGGCGGCGCACCGCGGGACGTCGTCGGCTACGTGCTGGAGCACGTCGCCGTCGATCAGGCAGGGCGCGACTGCCCGGGCGACGCCGAGGCACGGGGCCGGTTCGAGGACGGGGCACGGCTCACGTTCACGTGCCCGTACGAGGTCGGCACCGTGACGGTCACCTCGACCATCCTCCTCGAGGTCGACCCCTCGTACCAGACGCTCGCGGTCGCGCCGGTCGTCGAGGGACCCGAGCGGGTGCTGTTCTCCGGAGGCACCACCCAACGACGGCTCGTCCTGTCCGACGCCCCGGATCGCCCTGCGGCCCCGGACGTCCCCGAGACCGGACTGGAGCCCGCGTACGGGTTCGAGCAGCGCCTGCTCGGCCTGGTCGACGGGTCGCCGGGTCCGCTCGCCCTGACCGCGATCGTCGTCGGGATGGTCGTCGGGGCGGCGCACGCCCTGACCCCCGGCCACGGGAAGACGATCGCGGCGGCCTACCTGGTCGCCGGCGAAGGTGGCCGCAGGGACGCCGTGCTGCTCGGGGCGGTGGTCGCGGGGATGCACACGGTCTCGGTCCTGGCGATCGGGCTGGCCGTGTACGCCACGACGCGGACGGTCGCGACCGCGCGGCTGCTGCCGTGGCTGGGGGTCGTGTCCGGTCTCGCGGTCGTGGCGCTCGGAGCGTGGATGACCGCCCGCCGGTTCCGTCGCGACGATCGCGACCACGGTCACGTGCACGTACCTCCCCCGGCTGTCCCACCCGTCTCGAAGGAGGGCCTGGCGATCGTGGCGAGCTCCGGGGGACTGTTGCCGTCCCCGACGGCTCTCGCCGTCCTGCTCGCGGCGATCGCCGTGGGTCGCACCGCCCTGGGCCTCGTGGTCGTCGCGGCGTTCAGCGTGGGGCTGGCCGGTGCGATCGCCCTGCTCGGGACCGGTGTCGTCTGGGGCCGCGACGCGCTCCTCGGGCGCGCGGAGGACCATCCGGCGATCGCACGAGTAGGACGGGTCGCGCCGCTCGTCGGGGCCATCGCGGTGCTGGTCGCCGGGGTCGTGGTGACGGTCCGTGCGGTCCTGGCTCTCTAGAGCTCCGCTGCCCGCGGTCGTCTCGCGAACGCGAGCAGGCTCACCGCCCCAGCCGCGGTGAACAGCACCCACCCGAGCGCGACCCACGCGGGGGACGCCGTGGGCCAGACGGCGACGTTCGCGGTGGCGGTGACCACGATCAGGATCGGGACCGAGATGCCGACCCACCGCTCCTCGGTCCCCATCACGACCAGCCCGACCAGCCAGGCAGCAGCGATCGGCAGCACGAACTGGGGGCTGAAGATGCGGTTGCCGAGTAGGAAGATCACGGGCGCGGCGGCAGCCAACGCGACCGCACGGTGTGGCGCGATCGCCGCGGACGCCACCACCACGAGCAGCGCCGCGACGACGACGGCGAGGGCCGCCTCCGGTGCCCACGCGGGGACCTCCGCCTCGGCCCAGGGGCGTGCCGGTGTCCCGGCCAGGTCCAGCAGACGCAGGGGGAGGTAGGGGAGGGACTCGCCGGTGATGCCGCGCGCGGCGTGGAACCCGTACGGCGCGGTGAGCGCGTCCCACTGGCCGAGGAACGGGAGGTGGACCACGAGGAACCCCCCAGCGCTCGCCGCGGTCAGTCGCGCCGCGGACGCCCACCGCCGTCGCGCCAGGTCAGCGACGACCAGGACGGGGACGGCCAGCAGCGGGAACCACTTCGCGGCGCCCCCCAGGCCCAGCCAGATCCCCGAGGCTGTTGGTCGTTCCCGCGCGGCAGCCAGCAGCCCGAGCACGAGCAGCGCGGCGGGTAGCGCGTCGTACTTGATCTCCCCGAACACCACGATGGTCGGGACCAGCGCGACGCAGGCCACGATCCAGGGAGCCTCACGTGAGCGGCCGGCAGCCCGCCACCACGCCACCAGCAGCAGCGGCAGGAGCAGGAGGGGCAGCGTCACCCGGACCGTCCCCAGGAGCTCGCCGACGGCGAAGGTGATCACCGCGAGCGGCGGGTACTCGACGGCCGGCAGGCGTCCGGTCTCGAGCAGGTGCCGCCCGTACTCGGGGTAGATCGTGAGGATGTCCTGATCCCGGGGCCCGCCCACGGCGAGGTGCACGGCGAGCAGCCCGAACGCGAGGACGGCCGCGAACGCGACGACCCGTGTCCGCCTGACCTCCGAACGGCGCGGCCACGCGGCGATCAGCGTCCCCGCCGTCACCACCGCGGGGGGGACGTACCACCAGGCGCTGGCGGCCGATTGCCCGTCGTCGAGCGGGCCGGTCCACAGCAGCACCTCCCACGCCAGCGCGAACAGCACGCCGACCGCGAGGAGCGCCTCGCCGGGACGGACGCTGCGGTCCGCCGTCACGTGTGGCGTGACAGGACGAGCCCCCGGACCGCGTCGACCGACTCCCTCGCGTGGCGCTTCGCGCTCTCGTGCATCCCGCGTCCGATCTCGACGTGGCCGTCGTCGAACCGGCGCGGCGCGCGCCGCCCCGTGCGGTCCTCGGCCGTCTCCCGCCAGCTCACCGGGGTCTCCTCGGGCAGCTCGAACCCGGCCATCTCGGCGAACCAGATCGTCCACGCCCGAGGCACGACCTCCACCAGCCGGTACCCGCCGCCGCCGGTCGCCACCCAGCGCCCCTCGGTCACCTCGTGTGCTAGCGCGTGCACCCTCCTCGCCATCTCCGAGTAGTCATCCGTGGTCAGCGCCAGGTGCGCCAGCGGGTCGGTGGCGTGCGTGTCGCATCCCAGCTGGGTCACGAGCACGTCGGGCTCGAAGGCGCGGATCAACGGCTCGGCTGCCCCCTCGTAGGCATCGAGCCAGATGTCGCCGGTGGTCCCCGGATGCAACGGGAGGTTGGCGGCCGTGGCCTCGGCGCCGTCGCCGCCGGTGTCCTTCGGGAAGCCGGTCCCGGGGAACAGGTACCGACCGGACTCGTGCAGGGAGATCGTCAGGACCCGCGGGTCGTCCCAGAAGATGCGTTCGACCCCGTCCCCGTGGTGGACGTCCACGTCGAGGTACGCGATGCGCCCGACACCGTTGCGGAGCAGGTGATCGATCGCGGCGGCCGGATCGTTGTAGACGCAGAACCCGGCACCCCGCGCGGGCATCGCGTGGTGCAGTCCGCCCGCGGGGTTGAAGGCGTGGACGGACTCACCGGACAGGACCTGCCGGGCGGCCTCCTTCGAGGCCGCACAGACGTCCACGGACGCCTGGTGCATCCCGGGGAACACGGGCGTGTCGCCGGGACCCAGACCGTGCTCCATCGCGGGCGGCGAGGACGGATCGGTGCTCACCCGTTTGACCGTCTCGACGTAGTCCCGACGGTGGATCCGCAACAGCTCGTCCTCGTCGAAGTCCCGGGAGGGGACCTCCACCCGTCGGTCGTCACCGCAGATCCCGAGGGTCCGGATCAGGTCGACGGTGAGCTCGACCCGGACCGGCTGGAGGGGGTGGGTGGGGCCGAAGTCGTACTCGATATCCCCGTCCCAGACGAGCGCGACCCGTCCGTGTCGATCCACTCCCGGCTCCTGCTCGACGCCGGCCGAGCCTACCCATGGACGCCGTCGAGCTACTCGTGTCGGAGGGCCTCGACCGGGTCCAGCCGACCGGCGCGGCGGGCGGGCCAGACACCGAACAGGATCCCGACCAGGACCGAGACCCCGAACGCCAGCGCGACCGACCACCAGGTGACGACGGCGGGCACGGGCGACAGCCGGTCGGCCAGGGCGGCCAGGCCGATGCCCGCCCCGATCCCCAGGACCCCACCGGCGCCGGTCAGCACGACCGCCTCGAAGAGGAACTGGATGGTGATGTCGCGGGTACGTGCCCCGAGCGCCTTGCGTAGGCCGATCTCCCGGGTCCGTTCCGTCACGGACACGAGCATGATGTTGCTCACCCCGACCCCGCCCACCAGCAACGAGATGCCGGCGATCGCCGCCAGCACCACCGTCAGGAGCTCCAGGACGTCCCCCACGACGCCGATCAGGTCCTCCTGGGTGAGGATCGAGAACTCCCCCTCTTCGAAGCGCCGGAGCAGCGTGCGCCGGACCACCCGTTCCGTCTCGTCGATCGAGCCGGTCGAGGGGGCGGCGACGAACAGGGCGTCGACCGTGTCGATCCCGAACACCCGCTGGGCGGTGGTGATGGGGACGAGGATCTGGGCATCACGGTCCGGTCCGAACCCGCCGCCCACCGCCTCGAGCACCCCGGTGACGCGGAACCGCAACCCGGACACCGACACCGTCTTGCCGAGCGGATCACGGTTGGGGAACAGCCGATCCGCGATCGAGGCCCCCAGCACCGCGACGCGTCGAGCGGTCGCGACGTCCGAGTGGGAGAGATGTGTGCCCCGTTCGAGCTCCCTGGTGACGACGTCCGGGAAGTTCTCCGTTATCCCGAGGACGCTCACGAACATCGACTCGCTCCCGGCGCGAGCGGTCTCGCCAGACACGACGTCGGCAGCGACCCGGGTGGGGTCCCCGACCGCCCGACCGACGGCCTCGACGTCCTGCAACGTAAACCGCGATCGGGTCGGGGCCTGACCGAACTCGGCCTGTCCGGGGAACACCAGCAGCAGGTTCGAGCCGAGGTCCTCGATGATCCCCGTTACCTCCTGCCGAGCCCCCTGCCCCACCGCGACGAGGAGGATCACCGCGAGCACCCCGATCACCACACCGAGCGTGGTGAGCATCGACCGGAGGCGGTTGGCCACCACCGCCCCGAGAGCGACGCGTAGGCCCTCCCGGGCCCTCATCGGACCCACGCTGAGTCGTCCTCGTCACGGATCGTGCCGTCGACGAGCTGGATCCGCCGCCCGGCGTCGGCCGCGATGCGGGCCTCGTGGGTGATCACGACGAGCGCCGACCCCCGTTCGCGGTGCAACCGACGGAGGATGGACATGACCTCGTCGCCCGTCACGGTGTCGAGGTTGCCGGTCGGCTCGTCCGCGAGCAGGAGGTCAGGTTCGCCGACCAGGGCACGGGCGATCGCGACCCGCTGCTGCTGCCCCCCGGAGAGCTGGTTCGGGTGGTGCTCGAGACGGTCCCCGAGCCCCACCGCCTCCAGCGCTCGGGCGGCGCGTTCCCGACGCTCCCGGTGGGGCGTGCCCCGGTAGACGAGCGGCAGGGTGACGTTGTCGAGGGCGGTCGCCCTGGGGAGCAGGTGGAACGACTGGAAGACGAAGCCGATCGCCCGGTTGCGCAGCTCCGCCAGCTCGGCGTCGGACAGGTCCGCCACGTCCCGGCCTCGGAACGCGATCGTGCCCTCGTCGGGCCGGTCGAGCGCCCCCAGGAGGTGCAGGAGCGTGGACTTACCGCTGCCGGACGGCCCGGCGATCGAGACGTACTCGCCCTCCGCGATCGTGAACGAGACGCCTCGGAGCGCGTGGACGGTGGCACCGTCCTCTCCCTCACCCATCCGGTAGGTCCGCCGGACGCCTTCTGCCGCCACGATCGGCGGGGTCATGACGGCAGGGGATCGCCGTCCTCGAGGTCGTCGAAGCCCGAGACGACGACCTCCTCCCCGACCTCGAGGTCCCCAGCGACCGCTGCGCGCTCCTCCCCGACCGCCAGCAGCTCGACCTCCACGGCACGGGCCACCCGCCTGCCGTCCTCGGTCCGGGCAGCGAGCACCACGTCACGGCCATCGCGGACGAGCAGCGCCCGGGACGGGACGACCGGGGCGTCGTCGACCTCCTCGACCGCGATCTCGACGGACGCGGTCATCCCCACCCGGAACGTGACGTCGTCGAGGTCGTCCTGGAAGCGGACGATCACCGGGTACACGACCCCGCCCGCGCGCCCCTGCTCCGGCGCGACCCCGACCCGTTCCACCCTCCCCTCGAAGGCGCGATCCAGATACGCCTCTACCAGGATCTCCACGGGCTGGCCCCCGGCGACCTCGATCGCATCGACCTCGTCCACCGTGGCACGGACGTGGAACCCGGACAGGTCGTAGACCGTGAACAGCGCCTGCCCCGCGGCGACCTGCGCCCCGGGGGCGACCGGCCCGCCTCCGGGTCGGCCACCGAGGAACCCTCCGAGCTCTGTCGGGAGCTCCGGGGACCCTGCGGCCGCCGGGTCGCCGTCAGCGAGCTCGAGCACGCCGTCGATCGGCGCCGTCACCGTCAGCTGGTCCTCCCGCTGCTGTGCGGCGTCGAGCGCGGCCTGGGCCTGACGCCGTTGCGCCTCGGCCGCTGCCCGCTGCGCCGCGGTCGACTGGCGAGCCGCCGCCTCCGCCTCCGCTTCGGCCGAGGCGAGCTCGTCGAGGACCTCCCGGTACCGGATGCGGGCGTCGTTGAGCTGCAGGAGGAGCTCCGCTCGGAGGTCGGGGTCCTCCAGCTGCTCGGCTCGGGCCTCGAGATCCTCGAGGACCGGCGGGACGACCTCCTGGACCTGTTCCCGGATCGGGGATACCAGCCCCGAGAGGTCGACCGCGGGGCCGATCGCGCCCAGCGCGCTCGCCGCATCCAGTCCGGCGCGCGCCTGCGAGATCGCTGCGTCCAGGCTGTCGGAGCGGATGCGCAGGATCACGTCGCCCGCTCGGACCTGATCACCGGACGCGACCACGATCTCCTCGATCGCGCCGGTGGCCGGCGATCTGACGGTGCGTCGGTCGGCGGGCTCGACGTTCGCGGGCGCCGCGACGGTCTGGGTGACCGTCCCGGTGGTGACCTCGGCCAGCTCGATCGGATCCCCGCCACCGCCCGAGCACGCGCTCAGCACCAGGAACGCGACAGCGATCGCGGACGCCTCCCGGAGCGGCGCGGAGAGGCTCACGAGCTGGCGAGTTCCTCGCTGCGGTTCTTGGCTGCCTCGATCGCGTTGAGGAACGCGGCGCGCACCCGCTCCTTCTCGAGCTCACGGATCGCGGCGATCGTGGTACCCCCCGGCGACGTGACCATCTCCCGCAGTTCGACCGGGTGCATGCCGGTGTCGCTCAGCATCTTCGCCGAACCGACCATGGTCTGGACGATCAGCTGGGTGGAGACGTCCCGCGGCAGCCCGAGCATGATCCCCGCATCGATCATCGCCTCGGCGAGCAGCGCGAAGTAGGCGGGCCCCGACCCCGATAGGGCGGTGACCGCGTCGAGGTGCTCCTCGGGCAAGCGCAGCACCCGACCGATGTGCCCGAGGATCTTCTCGGCGATCTCGAGGTCCGCGTCGGAGGCGTGGGTCCCGGCGCAGACCACGCTCATCGCCTCGTCGACCTGGACCGGCACGTTGCTCATCACGCGGACGACCGCCACCTCGGCCGGGATCGCGGCCTCGATCCGCGCCGTCGGGACGCCGGCGATGACGCTGATGACCGTCTGACCGTCCGCGAACGCCCCGCCGTCATGGTCCAGGAGCGCCTGCACCGACTGCGGCTTGACCGCGACGATTACGACGTCCGCCCCGGCGATCGCCGCCTCGTTGTCGGTCGTGGCATCGATGCCGTACTCGCGGTGGACCTGATCGCACCGCTCCTGCCGGCGGGAGGTCACCGTGATCTGGCCGGGCTCGACCCATCCGGACCGCAGCAACCCCGACAGCAACGCCTCGCCCATACGGCCGACGCCGACGATCGTCAGGTTCCCGTCCAACGGATCCCTCCTGGTCGCCCACAGCGTACGCCCGGCCCCGATCGCGGGCCGCCGGGTCACGGCAGGAACTGCCCCCGCAGGGCGCGGAGGAAGAACGTCACGTTCGCCGGACGCTCGGCGATGCGGCGCATGAAGTACGGGTACCACTCCGGGCCGAACGGGACGTAGACGCGCAGGCGGTACCCGTCCGCGACCAGCTCCTCCTGGAGCCGTTCCCGGACGCCGTAGAGCATCTGGAACTCGAAGTCGCCTCGGTCCAGTCCGAACCGTGCGGCCAGGTTCTTCACCTCGTGGATCAGGACGTGGTCGTGGGTGGCGATGCGGGGGTAGGTCCCGCTCTGCAGCAGGGTCTCCGCGAGCCGGGCGTAGTTGGCATCGACCTCGCGGTCGGACTGGTAGGCGATCTCCGGAGGCTCGGCGTAGGCGCCCTTGCACAGACGGAGGCTGGCGCTTGCTTCGACCAGCTGCGCGACGTCGTCGGCGGTGCGGTGCAGGTAGCTCTGGACCGCGCACCCGACGTTGTCGTGTCCATCCTCGCGCAGGGCGAGGACGAGCGCGATCGTGGCGGCCGTGTGATCGCTGCCCTCCATGTCGACCGTGACGTGCCGACCCAGCTCGGCCGCGTGGGTGCAGATGCCTGCCACGAGCTCGCGGGTGAGGTCGGGCGAGATCTCGAGCCCCAGCGCGGTGAGCTTGACCGAGATGTTGCCGTCGATGTCCTCGGCGTCCATCCGTCCCAGCGTGTCCCGGTACGAGGTCGCGGCCCGGCGCGCGACGTCCTCGTCCTCGACCGACTCCCCGAGCTCGTCGAGCGAGACCGCCATCCCCTTGGCGTTGAGCGTACGAGCGACCCGGATGCCGTCGTCCAACGTCTCGCCGGCGACGAACCGCATCGCGACGGCACGGGCGGGGCGGGTGTTCTCGGCGACGTTGCGCAGGGCTTCGCTCTGGGAGACGGCGATCAGCCCCTTGCGCAGCACGTCGCGTTGCCTCCCGGTCGACCGCCGCGAGCGTAGTCCCGCCCTGTGGGTGCACCCGCGAGCACATGGCGCCCCGGATGCACCCACACGGGAAGAGGGGCCCGGGTGGTCCCGGGCCCCTCTTCGGTGCTTGCGGTGTGGTTCGCCGTCAGTCGCGGCGACGGAGGGCGAGCCCACCGGCGATCGCGAGGGCACCCAGCAGGGCCAGGCCACCGCCGGTCGCGGGCAGCGACGGGGCGGGGTCAGGCGCCGGGGCGGGGCCAGGCCCCGAGGCGGGGTCGGGCGCGGTCGGCGGCGTCGGGGCGCCGGACGTGCCCGGTGCGAACTCGACGGTGGCGACCGGGTCGACCTTCAGGTCGATACCTGGGGTCTTGAGACCCGTGTCCGGCACGGCACCGGCGATCAGGTCGGCGAGGTCGGCGAGCAGCGCGTCCAGCGCGCCCTCGGCCGTGTCGACGCCGGAAACGCTGGTGACCGTGGTCTGGACCGTCGACGCCGCTCCAGACAGCCCGTCGAAGGCGGTCTCGACGGTGTCGTCGAGCAGGTCCGTGGGGGCGTTCACCGTGTCCAGCGCGGTCCCGAGGGCAGCCTCGAGGTCACCGAGCAGGCTCACGATGTCCGCACCGAGGATCTTCGACAGCGCCCCGTCGAGCGTGCCACCGACGACCGCGTCCAGGTCCACCGACGGCAGGTCCAGGATCAGCGCGGTGATGCCGGCGGTCGCGGTGCGGTACGCACCGTCGGTGCCGCTCGACTCACGACGCTCGACGAACAGGTCCAGGGCCGGGGTGGGGACCTCGACGTCGGTGAGGGTCCCCAGGACATCAGCGACGGACGCCAGCGCACCGGTCAGGGTGTCGGCGGCACCGCTCACGGCGTTGCAGCCGTCGATGTTCGGGACGATCTCGATGCCGGCGACCGCGACCCGGCCACCACCGCAGGTGATGCTCGGCGTGGCGCTGTCGGCCGTGGCGGTCGCGCTGACGTTGACGCCGATCGGGTCGACGTCGAGCAGGCTGGAGGCGTCGAGCCCGTTCAGGAGGTCCGGCACCAGGTCGAGCAAGCCGTTCAGCTCCGCGACGAGGTCGCTGATCAGCTTCTCGAGGTCCGTCGTGGCCAGGAAGTCCTGGATCGCGTCCAGTGCACCCTGCACAGCTCCGAGGGCCTCGTCGAGCGGACCACCGGCCGCCCCGAGGGTCGTGATCGATCCCTCGACGGTCGTCACCAGTCCAGCGATGTGACCCTGGAGCGTGGCGGCGCCGTCGGCGAGGGTCTGCAGCAGCGACCCGTTGAGGAGCGTCACGAGGTCGGCGAGTGAGAGGCTCGAGACGTCGGTCGTGATCGCGGTCACCCCGGCGCCCGCGTACTCCGCCGCCAGCCAGTTGTGCGTGGCGATCAGCGCCTCGACCTCTGAGACGAGGGCCGGGTTCGTCAGGGACACGTCCAAGGCAGATACGTCAGCGACGAGTGCATCGGCGGTCGCGAGGTCCGTCTCGAGGGGGGCCAGCTGGGTGGCGAGCGTGTTGATCTGCCCGATCACCGAGTTGAGCTCACCGACGGCGGTGTCGTAGTCACTGATCAACCCGGTCAGGTCGCCCACCGCGCCTTCGAGCGCCGTCGTGGCGGCGTCGAGCGCGCTCAGGTCGAGTCCGGTGACCGACAGCTGGTCCTGCAGGAGGTTGGCCAGGTCGAGCAGCGTGTCCAGCGGGAGGTCCCCGAGGTCGACCGGCAGGAGCTCACCGAGGGAGAGCTCGACGCCGGAGACGCCGATGCCGCTGGTCGCGGTGGCCCCGTTCGCGTCGACCGAGGACATCCCCGGGACGTGGTTGAACTCGATCCCCAGGGCGTCGCTGAGGGCCGTCACCTTCGCCGTGGCGGCGCTCACGGTGGCGGACGCCGCGTCGCTCCCCGCGGTGGCGGTCATACCGACCGGGTTCAGCGCGATGGTGGCCAGCCCCACGTTCTCGTTCAACGTCGCGGTGGACTCGGAGGTGTCACCGTCGGAGCGGACGGTCACGGGGTCGACGAGGTCCTCCCCGTTGACCTGGATCGGCGAGATCCGGGCGGTCGAGAACGGCGCACCCGCGGCGTTCCTGACCGTGTCGGTGTCCGTCGAGGCGAACGTCACCACGTCGAGCAACGTCAGCCCCTGCACGGGTGACGCGACGCCGGTGATGTCGAGCTCGACCGCGGTGAGCTGTGTCTGCGCGGTCCCGACTGGCTGGGTCGGTTCCCCTGCCGCGATCAACGTCATCGCCGCGAAGGCCGCGAGGCACGCCCCTAGACGCTTCCGCATGGATCCCTCCTGGTCCCCCGGCTACGGAAGCCGACCATCGGCATGCCGGGATGTCATCAGGAGTAGGAGACCATCACAAGGCGTAGCGCGAACATGGCTCGCAGGGAGGAAATCGCCTGGTGCGTTCTGACTAGTCCGCCGGCACGAACGCGTCCGCCACTCCGGCGGTCAGCCCTCCGAGGAGACGGGGTTCGGCGGCAGGTCGTTGGCAGCCCGCCAGCGCTGTTCGGCCGCGATGTAGTCGGCGAAGCCCTTGCGGAGCACGGTGTTGAAGACCTCGTCCGCCGTCGTCAGGATCACCCCGAGTAGCCGGTCGAAGCTCGTGGCGTCGACCGCGCTGAGCGGGATGTCGCCGGTCATGATCACGTCGCCTTCGTCATCGAGCGCGAAGTGGATCGGGAGCTTCTTCTGGTTGCGTTGCAGGAGGAAGCGGTAGACGTCCTCGTGGCCATCGTCGGGATCGGGGCAGAGCAGCGACTGGACGTGCAGGTGCCGGTGGTCGACCCGCAGCATGACCGGGATCGTCCGCTTCCACTCCCCCTCGAGCATCGTCATCCACGTGTCGGGGGAGACCTGTTCCGCCTCGAGGTCGACGGCCTCGAGCCCGTCGGTCACGACCGTGCGGACGCGTTCGGCCTCGTCCGTCATGCGCCCGCCGCCCCTCGTTCGACGACCTCTGATCCCACCTCACGGTAGACGTCGAGGAGACCGTCGACGGTGCGTTCCCACGACGCCCCGGCCGCGTTGCGGATCCCGGCAGCGGACGTGCACGCCCGCAGATCGTGGTCCCGGAGGAACTCGAGCACGGCGTCCGCGTGGTCACGCGGATCGTGGCCGTCGACCAGGGTG
>JAHWKO010000052.1 GCA_019347855.1 Actinomycetota bacterium | reverse complement strand
TCGCCAGCCTCGCGTTCGAGCGCTCCGGGGCGCAGGACGGCCGGACGATCCGGGTCGTGCTGACCGGCGCGGGATGGGAGGCGACGCGGGCCGCCCTGGAGGAGCGACCGTGGTGAACGTGCTCGCGATCGACACCGCCACCGACGGCGCCGCCGTCGCGCTCCTGGTCGCCGGCGAGGCGCGGGCCCGCCGTCTGGGCTGGCGGGCGACCTTCACCGACACCGCCCCCGCGATCGGGGCGCTCCTGCGGGAGGCGGGAATCGGGTGGGACGACCTCGACGCGCTCGCCGTTGACCGCGGCCAGCGCGATGGCCAGGCCGCGCTTGCCCTGCTCGGGCACCTGGTCGCCGGCCAGCAGCCCCTCGAGACGCTGGGCGGCGCTGGCCTGGTCCTCGACGGCGTCCTCGATGGCCTGCTCGACCTCATCCTCGATCAGGGCGCTGATGAGACGGATCGCGCGGTCGCGACCCAGCAGGTCACGGTCGATCACCCCGGCGACTTTCTCCTCGAAGGACCCGCGGGCCTCGCCGAGCATCCCGACCAGGACCACGACGTACTCGTCGGCCGCCGCCACCCGTTCGTCCGGCGTCGGAGACGGAGTGGGGCCGGGGACCTCCTGGGGCGCCTCGTCGGGGGTCTCACGACGTGGGGGTGGCACCTCGTCCGGAACCTCGTCGGGCACGTCGGGGCGCGGGACCGTCGGCTCCGGAGCGGGCTCCGGAGCCGGTTCCGGGCTGGGCTCGGGCGCTGGATCCGGCGCGGGCTCCGGCTCGGGTGCCGGTTCCGGCTGCGGCTCGGGGGCGCTCGCGGCCATCTCGCCTGCGGTGCCCTCGTGAGCGGTGGTCTCGGGCTCCCCGGGTCGCGAGACGACCTCGGGCTCGAAGTCCTCCCGGTCACCCTCGAGGCGTCGCGGTGTCTCCCCCGCCGCCCAGCGCAGCGCCGCCTCGTGGCGGTCGTCCGTCTGGATCCCGGCCCGCTCGAACATCCCGTACACCGCGCGCGTGCGCTCCTCGTTCGTCGCCTTGGCGTAGGCCCAGAGGAGCTCACGGAGCCGAGGCTCGGTCACCTGCGCCCCGGCCTCGAGCAGCCGGTCAGCGAGCGCCTGCGCGTCGTCGTACCGGTCGCGGCGGACCAGCCCGGTGATGACGTCGCCGGTGTTGGCGACGGGCGGCGGCTCGCCGGCGGCGAGCGCGCGGTCGATCAGCTGGACGGCATCGTCGATCCGTCCCTTCTTCGCGAGACCACCCAGCAGGGGGCCGACCTGCTTCGGGTCGAAGCCGACGCCGCTCTCCAGCAGCGCGATCGCCTCCTCGAACCGTCCGGCACGGACGTACCCGCTGACCAGCGCGCGCCGGTGCCGGTCCTCGACCGCCATCCCGTCCCGCTTCAGCCGATCGAGGAACGCGGCGGCATCGTCCACCCGACCGGGGCGCAGGAGCGCGTTGACGACGGCCGAGATGTGGCCCGGCTGCGGCTGCATGCCGAGCATCACCATCCACTCGATCGCACCCATCGCGCGGTCCACGAGCTTCGCCGACAGCGTGCTGTCGAACAGCTTCAGCAGGTTCTCGGTGGTCGGGACCTGTCCGGCCTCGGCGAGCTCGACCGCCGTGTCCCAGGCCGCGTCCAACGCCCCCGCCTCGGTGGCTGCCGCCAGGGCGACGTTCCGGTGCAGCGAATTGGGCTCGACCCCCGCCTGGCGCATCCGGTCCCGGACGCTCTGCACCGCGTCCAGGTCGCCCGCCTCGGCGTGGGACCTCATCAGCTCCGCGTACGCCCCCGCCGAGGCCGTCTCGCGGAGCCCCGCGAGCCGGTCCAGCAGGCGCGAGGCGCGCTCGAGCTGCTCGTGGTGGGTGTAGACCGCAACGGCCTCCTCGACCTGCTCGTCGTTGGGTCGGAGTCCGGCGCCCAGCATCAGTTCGATGATCTCCTCGACCGGGTTGGGAGCCTGTTGCTGGAGGTACGCCTGCAACAGGTGTTCGTAGTCGGTCGGGCGGACCTCGAGCCCGGCCTCCGCGACCTGGTGGAGCAGCTGTCGCGCGACGCGCAGCTTCCCGGCCGCGAGGTAGACGCTCAGCAGGTCCCGCGCGACCTCGGGGCCGAGCCGGATCCCCTGGTCCGACATCCGGTCGAGCGTGTCAGCGGCCTCGTCGTAGCGGCGCTGACGGGCGAAGCCCTTGACGATCTCGGCCCACTCCTCGTCTCCTGGCGACAGATCGGCCTCGCGCATCGAGACGAGGACCTCGCGGGCCTGATCGAGCTGGCCCCCCTTGCTGTAGGCCTCGAGCAGGATCGCGTAGTGCTCACGGTCGGGGTCGACCCCCGCCGCGCGCATCCGGTCGAACACGGCACGCGTCTTGGCGACATCGCCGGACGCGGCGAACTGGCGCATCGCACGTGCGTGGGTGTCGGTGGCGCTCATGATGGTTCCTCACGTGTCAGGGTCACCACCTGGGTGACCCAGTCCGAGCAGGTGCTCGAGCCCGACCGTGACGCCTGGGCGTCCGGCGACCTCGCGCACCGCGAGCAGCACGCCCGGCATGAACGAGCTGCGGTCGACGGTGTCGTGTCGTATCGAGAGCGTCTGGCCAGGCGCCCCGAAGAGGACCTCCTGGTGCGCGACCAGACCGGGGAGCCGGATCGAGTGGACCCGGATGCCATCCCGCTCGGCACCACGCGCCCCCGGGACGGACTCGCCCATCGTGGGCTCCGGCGCGTCGCTGCGGGCATCGGCGATGAGCTCGGCGGTCCGCAGGGCCGTGCCGCTCGGGGCGTCCGCCTTGCGGTCGTGGTGGAGCTCGGTGATCTCGACGTCGGGCATGTGGGGGGCGACGATCTGCGCCACGTGCATCATCAGCACGGCTCCGAGCGCGAAGTTCGGCGCCACGACGAGGTTGGCGTCCCCAGCTTCGGCGAGCTCCCGCCAACGCTCCAGGTCGTCCTCGGTCCACCCGGTCGTGCCGATCACCGCGTGGATCCCGTGCTCGAGGTACCAGTCCACGTTGTCCCCGACGACGTCGGGCGTCGTGAAGTCGACGACGGTCTCGGTCCCGGCGGCGGCGAGGTCCTGCAGGTCGTCGTCCTGGTCGACCGACGCCACGAGCTCGAGATCGCCGGCGTCCTCGACGGCCCGGCACACCTCCTGGCCCATCCGGCCCAGCGCGCCGGAGACTCCCACCCGCATCGTCGAAGGTCCTCTCCCCGATGGCCGACCAGGGTACGCGCTCGCTAGGTGATGTAGTCCGCGAAGCGCTCGGGGGCGTCCTCGTCGAACGGTCCGACGACCGACATGCAGCGCGGCTGGCCGATCACCTCGTCGGCGATCGCGCGGACGTCGTCGATCGTCACGCCCTCGATCCGGGCGATCGCCTCGTCGATGTCGATCACCTCGGAGTCCGTGCAGATCATCTTCCCGAGCCGGGTCATGCGTGAGCCAGTGTCCTCGGATCCCAGCACGATCGACCCCTTCAGGTTGCCCTTGGCGCGGTCGACCTCGGCCGGCTCGATCGAGGTGGGCAGCCGGTCGAGCTCGTCGCGGAGCACCTTGGCGAGCTCGTCGACCTTCGCGGGCGTGGTGCCGGCGTACGCCCCGAAGTAGCCACCGTCCGCGTAGGACGAGTGGTAGCTGTAGGTCGAGTAGGCCAGGCCGCGCTGCTCGCGGACCTCCTGGAACAGTCGTGCGGACATCCCGCCGCCCAGCAGGGCGTTCATCACCAGCATCGAGAAACGACGGTCGTCGTCGCGGGCCAGCCCCGGCGTGCCGAGCACCACGTGAGCCTGCTCGGTGGGGCGGTGGCGGATCGACACGTCGTTGGCGCCGTAGCGCTCCGGGGCCTTCCGGGCTGGTCCCTCACCTTCGGGGCGACCCAGGTCCCCGGCGTGCTCGGCGACGAGCTGGACGAGCTGGTCGTGGTCGAGGTGGCCCGCTGCCGCGACCGTGATGTTGTTCGGCCGGTAGTAGCGCTCGTAGTACCCGTTCACCCGGTCCCGTGTCATAGACCCGATCGAGTCGGGCGAGCCGAGGACCTCGAGCGACAGCGGGTGGCCGCGCAGGATCACCTCGGCGAAGTCGGAGTGCGCCAGGTCCTCGGGGGTGTCGAGGTGGATGTTGATCTCCTCGAGGACGACCTGGCGTTCCTGCTCGACATCCTCGGGCGTGATCGTCGCCGACCGGACCATGTCCGCCAGCACGTCCACGGCGACCTGGACGTCCTTGTCGAGCACCCGCGCGTAGAAGCACGTGTACTCCTTCGAGGTGAACGCGTTCAGGTCGCCCCCGACGGCGTCCAGTGCCTCGGCGATCTCCCTGGCGCTGCGCCGTTCGGTGCCCTTGAACAGCAGGTGCTCGAGGAAGTGCGACGCCCCCTGGTCGGCGCCTTCCTCATCGCGGGAGCCCACACGGATCCAGAACCCGATCGCCACGGAACGGACGTCGTCCAACCGCTCGCTGACGACGCTGAGGCCGGATGGAAGATCGGTGCGGTCGAGCTCCAAGCGCTCTCCTGACGTGACGAGGGGCCCCTCGCGGGGGCCCCTCAGTATGTCCCCTCGGTCCCGCCCCTGTGTCCCCTCGGTCCCGCCCCTGTGTCCCCTCGGTGCCGCACCAGGGTACGTGTGCGGTCGGTCAGTTGCGGGTGCGCGTGCGGGTGCGGGTGCGCTCGCTCCCGTCGCCGTTGCCCGAGGAGCGGTCCTCGTCGGAACCACCCTCGTCGCGGTCATCCGGGCGGTCCTCGTCGGAACCGGACCCGTCGGACCCTGCCTCATCGGCCTGGTCCTGCGGACCCTCGTCGCTGCCTGGCTTGTCGTCCTCGTCGACGTAGTCGAGCGAGTACTTGTCGCCGGAGCGGACCTCCTCGACGACGACCCAGAGCTTGTCACCGACGTTCACGAACTCCTCGGCGTGGTCCAGGCGGCGTCCGGCCTTCTTGCCGATCTTGGAGATGTGCAGCAGACCGTCGGTCCCGGGCGTCAGGTTGACGAACGCCCCGAAGTCCACCGTCTTCACGACGGTCCCGTGGTAGCGCTCACCCTCCTCCGGCTTGACGGGGTTGGCGATCTGGTTGACCCAGTCGGCCGCCGCGTCCGCCGCTTCGCGGGTGTCGGCGTAGATCCGCACGACCCCCCGCGACCCGTCGTCGTCGACGTCGATGTTGGCGCCGGTCTCGTCGGTGATCTCGCGGATGATCTTGCCCTTCGGCCCGATCACCTCGCCGATCTTGTCCATCGGGATGTAGATCGTCTGGACGCTGGGCGCACCAGGACGGACCTCCTCGCGCGGCTCGGCGATCGCGCCGGCCATGACGTCGAGGATCGTGAGGCGGGCATCACGGGCCTGCAGCAACGCCTCGGCGAGCACATCCGCCGGGATGCCGGTGAGCTTCGTGTCCAGCTGCAGCGCCGTGACGAAGCGTTCCGTTCCCGCGACCTTGAAGTCCATGTCGCCGAAGAAGTCCTCGACGCCCTGGATGTCGGAGAGGGTCGTGAAGGTGTCGCCCTCCTTGATGAGCCCCATCGCGATACCGGCGACGGCGGCCTTGATCGGCACACCGCCGTCCATCAGCGAGAGGCTGGAGCCGCAGACGCTGGCCATCGAGGTCGAGCCGTTCGAGCTCACGGCCTCGGAGACCAGACGCATCGCGTACGGCCACTCCTCCTCGGTGGGGACCACCGGGAGCAGGGCACGCTCGGCGAGCAGTCCGTGCCCGATCTCACGCCGCTTCGGCGAGCCGATCCGGCCGGCTTCGCCGGTCGAGTACGGCGGCATGTTGTAGTGGTGCATGTAGCGCTTCTCCTCCTCCGGGTTCAAGGAGTCGATGCGCTGCGCCTCACGCATGGCGCCGAGCGCCAGCACGTTGACGACCTGAGTCTCGCCCCGGGAGAACAGGGACGAGCCGTGCACGCGCTCGAGCACGCCGACCTCGGCGGTGAGCTCACGGATGTCCTTGGGGCTACGGCCGTCGACCCGCGTGCCGGTCTCGGTGATGAGCTTGCGGACGACCTTCTTCTCGACCGAGCGGAACGCCTGCTTGGCGTTCTTGATCCGTGCGTCCTCATCGAGGTCCTCGGGGCCGTTGGCGCGGACGTGCTCGGCGGCCTCGGTGCGGAGCTCGCCGATCGCGTCCATGCTGGCGCGCTTGTCCAGCCGCTGCTGGTAGACGTCGCGGAGCTTGTCCTCGGCGAAGGCCTCGACCAGGTCGTAGACGCGGTCGTCGTAGTCGGCGAAGGTCGGGAAGTCCTGGAACTCACGGACGCCGTGCTTCTCGGCGAAGGCCTCCTGGGCCTCGCAGAGCTGGCGGATCAGCGGCTTGATGTCCTCGATCGCCTCGCCCAGCTTCTCCTCGGTCGGGGCGGACGCGCCACCCTCGATGTGGTGCCAGGCTCTCTCGGTCGCGTCGGCCTCGATCATCAGGATCCCGACCTCGCCGTGCTCGTCGACGCGGCCGGCGACGACCATCTGGAAGACGACCTCCTCCTCGAGCTGCTCGAAGGTCGGGAAGGCGACCCAGGAGCCATCGCGCAGCATCGCGTAGCGCAGGCCGGCGACCGGGCCGTCGAACGGCACGTTCGCGAGCATCGTGGACAGCGACGACGCGTTGATGGCGACGACGTCGTAGGGGTCGACCTGGCCGGTCTGCAGGATCGTGTTCACGACCTGCATCTCGTTGCGCAGACCTTCGGCGAAGGTCGGGCGCAGCGGCCGGTCGATCAGGCGCGCGGTGAGGATCGCGTTCTCGCCGGGCCGGCCTTCACGCTTGAAGAAGCCGCCGGGGATCTTGCCCGCGGCGTACATCCGCTCCTCGACGTCCACGGTCAGGGGGAAGAACGGCAGGTGGTCCTTCACCGGACCGGCTGTGGTGGTGGTCAGGATGGTCGTGTCGCCCATCGAAGCGACGACCGCCCCGCCAGCCTGCTGGGCGATCTTGCCGCCCTCGAAGGTCAGGGTCTTGTCACCGATGGTGACGGAATGTTCAACGTTGCCTAGTGCGCCCATGTGGGCCTCCTTCGCGGCATCCATGCCGCGTGTCTCGCGAGGCCGCAGGACCGCCGGTGCATCAGTGAGGGCACCTGGTGGAGGTTCCTCGAACCCCTCCAGCTGTCTCCACTGACGACCGACCGTCGTTCAACGGCTCGCGTCGTGTGGTTCTCTTCTCTGTGCAGTTGTGGGGACAGCGCTAGCGGCGCAGACCCAGCTCCGAGATGAGGGCCCGGTAGCGCTCGATGTCCTCGTCGCGCAGGTAGCCGAGCAAACGCTTGCGCTTGCCGACCATCTGTAGCAACCCCCGTCGCGAGTGATGGTCCTTGTCGTGGACCTTCAGGTGCTCGGTCAGGTGGTTGATGCGCGCGGTGAGGAGCGCGACCTGGACCTCGGGAGATCCCGTGTCGCCCTCGTGTTGGGCGAAGCTGTCGATGATCTCCTGCTTGGTCTCGGGGAGCGTCGTTGCCAACGTGCTGTCTCCTTGTCGTCCCTACCCGCCGCACCGGAGCGCCGCGTCGGTCTGCGGCGTTCCGCCCGGGGCCACACACGTGTGCAGCACCGATCCTGGTCTGTCCGAGAGGTACTTCCTCGAGGTAGTACCGAAGAAGCTCCCTGGATCCCCAGGCGCCCGAACGGGCACGGATGACGGCTGATGCCGTCGTGCCCAGTGTGTCACACGTTCCGGACAGCGGCAAACGCCATCAGGTGGTCCCCCGCTCGGAGAGCAGGCCGAGGATGACGTCGCGGAGCTCGTCTGCGTCGAACGGCTTGACGAGGTAGTAGTCGGCCCCGGACTGCCAGCCGGTCCAGAGGTCCTCGTCGGCGCCCGCAGCGCTCACGACGACCACGGGGACGTCCTTCCACCCCTCCAGCCCGCGGATCGCGTTGAGCACCGAGAACCCGTCGGCCCCGGGCATCATGACGTCCAGCAGCACGAGATCCGGTGGCGGGCCGTCCAGGCGGGACATCGCCTGGATGCCGTCGGTGACGGCCTCGGTCTCGAGACCCTCGGTCGCCAGCAGGAGCTCGAGCATCCCGCGGACGCCCGGGTCGTCCTCCACCACGAGCACCTTGGTCATGTCAACGCCCCACGAAGAGGTACGAGCGGAAGCTGTTCGCCGCGTGCGACGTGGACCATCACGCCCACGCGGGTCGTCGGCGACATGCCGGAGAACCGTCCGGCTTTCGGGCGCAGCACGATCGGCGCGGCGCACGGGTCCCAGCCGACCCCTCCGGTCATCGGACGCCACTCTGGCGCCGCGGCGCTGTGGCCGGCACCAGCATGGCGGCGGGCGCCACGAGGGCGACGATCGAGCGGACGACCCGCATGTGGGAGATGCTCCGTGCCGAGATGGATGCGCGACGCTCCGTGCGCACTACCTTCTTCGGCCGTCCGGCGGGGGGTCTGAAGGATCGTCGCGGAGCAGCTGCCGCGCCTGTTCGATGTCCGCACGCATCGCGTCGATCAGCTCGTCGACGCTGTCGAAGCGCTCCTCGTCGCGGATCCGGTGCGTGAAGGACACGGCCACGTGGCGGCCGTAGAGGTCAGCGTCGAAATCGAGCAGGTGGGCCTCGACGGTGACGGTCTGCCCATCGAACGTGGGCCTGACCCCGACGTTGGTGGCGGCAGGCCAGCGATCGGTGCCGTCCTCGATACGCACCCAGCCGGCGTAGATCCCGTTGGCGGGGAGTCGCATCCCGTCCGACACCTCGATGTTGGCGGTGGGGACGCCGATCTCGTGTCCTCGGCCTTCCCCGCGGACGACGGGGCCCTCGAGCACGAAGGGACGTCCGAGCGCACGCCGCGCCCACGCGACATCACCGTCGGCGACCGCGTCGCGGATCGCGGTGGACGACACCGGGTCGCCATCCATCTCGAGGAGGTCGACCGCGACGACGTCGAAGCCGCGCTCGCGTCCGAGCTCCCGGAGGGTCTCGGTGTCGCCCGCCGCCTTGTGCCCGAACCGGAAGTTGGCACCGACGACGACCTCCCGCACGTCCAGCCCGTCGACGAGCACCTGGTCCACGAACGCCTCGGGTGGCAGCTGGCTGAGCTCCTCGTCGAACGGCAGGACCACGACGCCGTCCACGCCGGTCCCGGCGAGCGTGCGCACCCGGCGCTCGTGGGCCATGAGCAGGTCAGGGACCGCTTCGGGACGCACCACCTCCATCGGGTGACGGTCGAAGGTGACGGCCACGGCCGTGAGCCCGCGCTCGTCGGCGTCCTGGACAGCGCGGTCGACGATCGCCTGGTGCCCACGGTGCACCCCGTCGAAGAACCCGATCGTCACGACCGAGGGTCCGGCGGAGGCGTCCCCGAGCGACCAGGCGACGTCGGTCACTGGTTCTTCTCCGCCGCGGTCTTCGGTGACCGAAGACCGCGACTCTCGCGCCGCTCCGCGGCGCTCACTGGTTCAGCTCCGTCGCAGTCTTAGGGGACCTAAGACAGCGACTCTCGCGCCGCTCCGCGGCGCTCACTGGGCAACCTCGGGCAGATCCTCGGGCTGGACGAACACGGCTTCGGGGCGCGCCTGACCATCCTGGTCCGCGTAGACAGCCAGCAGCTCGCCGTCACGGACGACAGCGAACGGGCCGTTCACGCCCGCGGCCGGCAGGGAACGACCCGTCGCCACGTCGGCGGCGGCCTCCAGATCGACGTCGACACGAGGGAGGTGGCGGAGGGCCTCCGCCTTCGACAGCAGGACCTCGGTGAGGGTCCCGGCCTCACCCCGGCGCTGGATCTCGTCTAGCGGCACGGCGTCGTCGACGGTGAACCCCCCGTTGCCGATCCGCCGCAGGGCGGTCAGGCTCCCCCCGCAGCCGAGGGCGCCGCCCACGTCGTGTGCGAGCGTACGCACGTAGGTGCCCGGCGAGCAGGTGACCACGAAGGTGGCGTAGGCCCGCCCGCCTGGCTCGAACGACTCGAGGGTCAGGTCGTGGATCGTCACCGCTCGGGGCTCACGCTCAACCTCCTCGCCCCGGCGAGCCTTCTCGTAGAGCCGCTCGCCGTCGACCTTGACCGCCGACACCATCGGGGGGATCTGCTCGATGTCCCCGCGGAACCGGTCCAGGACGCGGCGGAGCTCGGCCTCGGTCACGTCTCCGGCGGAGCGCTCCTCGAGGACGTCACCGGCGGCGTCCTGGGTGGTGGTCGTCACCCCCAGCGCCATGTCCGCCCGGTAGGTCTTGCGCCCCGCCTGTAGGAAGGGCACGAGCCGGGTAGCCCGCCCGATGCACACCACCAGGACGCCGGTCGCCTCGGGGTCGAGGGTGCCCGTGTGTCCAACGCGCCGTTGGCCGGTCACCCGCCGCACGACACGCACGACGTCCGTGGAACCGATGCCAGCAGGCTTGTCGACGACGAACACGCCCTCCACTAGCCGCCCTCCCGACTACGTACCGGTCCGCGCTGGCCGGCGAGCATGGTGACGACGTCCTCGACCACGGCCTCCAGGTCCCGTCCGCCGGTGAACCCGGCCGAGTAGGTGTGCCCACCACCACCGAGCTCCGTGGAGAGGGCAGCGACGTCGGTCCGCCCCTTCGAGCGCATGCTCACCCGCCAGTCCCCGTCCGCCTGCTCCTTGGCGATCATCGTGACCTCGGCCGCATCGGCGGTCCGCAGGACGTCGATCAACCCCTCGGTCTCCGCGAAGGAGATCCCGAAGCGGTCGAGGTCGTCCTGCTCGACCCAGCTGTACACGAGGCTCGCTTCGGGCACGAAAGCGGCGCGCTCCAGCACCCGGGCGAGCACCTTCAGGTAGCCGAACGAGTGCGTCTCGAACATCTGCCGGGACATCTCGGCGTGCTCGATGCCCTCGCCGATCAGGCGGCTCCCCAGCTCCATAGCCGACCGGTCGGTGTTGCGGTACTGGAACCGCCCCGTGTCGGTCACCAGGCCGGTGTAGAGGCAGGTGGCGATCTCGCGGTCCGGGACGCCGCCGAGCCGCCGCAGCAACTCATCGACGAGCACCACGGTCGCGGCCGCGTTCGGAGCGACGAGGTTGACGTCGCCGAACCGATCGTTGCTCGCGTGGTGGTCCACGTTGATCAGCGTGCCGGCGTTGGACGCGACGTCGGCCAGGGTCCCGAGGCGCCGGCGGTTGCCCGCGTCGAAGCTGATCAGCACCTCGGGCGCCTGCGGGAAGTCGCTCGGCGGGACCAGCTCCTGGAGTCCCGGCAGGAACGTGTACTGCGGCGGGATCGAGAACGGTTCGCTCCCCCACGAGGCGACCGTGTCGACGTCTCGCTTCCGGAGGAACAGCTGGACGGCCAGCAACGATCCCAGCGCGTCGCCGTCAGGGTCCACGTGGCAGGTCAGCGCGACCGTGCCGCCGGCGTCAGCCACCCTCAGGATCTCGTCGGTGGCGGCCTGCCAGTCCTCCTCACGGATGTCCGTGGTCCAGGGCGGGGCTTCGAAGGAGCTCACGACGGCTCCTCGCCGGGGTCGCGCCGGTCGGGCCGTTCGGTGCGGTAGGTGCTCTCGTCGAGGGTCGAGGTCTCCCCCTCGAGGTCGTCGCTGACCTCGTTCAGCAGCGCGTCCACCCGACGGGCCTCCTCGGCGGCCTGGTCGTACCGGAAGCGCAGCACCGGGGTGTTGCGCAGGCGGGTGCGCCGGGCGAGCAGCCCCTGCAGGCGCGGCGCCGCGCTGTCCAGGGCCTGCGCGACCTCGTCGGCGGCTGCCAACCGGTCACCACCGGTCCGGTTCGGGTCCCGAGCTAACACCGCCGGGTCCAGGGACGTGTAGAAGATCGTTGCGTGCTTGTGGTCAGGCGTGACCTCGGCTGCCGTCACGGTGACGTGCTGCAGCCGTGGATCGGCGATCTCCTGGTCCAGCAGCTCGGCCACGACCTGTTGGACCAGCGTGTCCACGCGGCGGTTGCGGCGTGCCACTAGGTCACCTCCCAGACGTCGGGTTCGATGCGGGTCACGACGACCCGCGGGTCTCGTTCGATGATGGCGACGATGCGGTCAACGACACGTTGCGCGCCCGTGGCCGAAGAGGCAGCGGCGGCGACCCCCACGGCGGACCGCTGCCACAGATCCTGGTAACCGACCTCGGCCACGGACACGCCGAGCTCGTTCTGCAGGCTGGCTTTGAGCCGGTTCATGACCGACCGCTTGCCCTTCAACGAGTCCATCGCGGGGATGTGCAGCTCAACGCGGGCCGTCCCGATGAAGACGGTCCCCGGGTCCGTCCCGGGAAGATCCATCAGCGGTCACCTCGCTCGGGGGTCGCTAGACGCGGGCGACCTCGCGCTGCTCGAAGACCTCGAAGACGTCACCGACCTTCACGTCCTGGAAGTTGCGCAGGCCGATGCCGCACTCGTAGCCCGAGGACACCTCCCGGACGTCGTCCTGGAAGCGCTTCAGTGACGCGACGATGTCCTCGGCGACGACGACGCCCTCGCGGACGACGCGCACCTGGGCGTCGCGCTTGATGTCCCCTTCGGTGACGTACGAGCCGAACACGAACCCCACGCGCGGGACCTTGAAGATCTCGCGGACCTCGGCCTGACCGAGCTCCACGGTGTGGATCTCGGGTCCGAGCAGCCCCATCAGGCGGCGCTCGATGTCCTCGATCGCCTCGTAGATGATGCTGTAGGTGCGCAGGTCAACGCCGGACTCGTCGATCGCGGCGCGGGCGTTCGCGTCGGGGCGGACGTTGAAGGCGACGATCATGGCGTCGGACGCCTCGGCGAGCCGGACGTCGTTCGCGGTGACCGCACCCACGCCCTTGTGCACGACGCGGACCTCGACCGTGCCGTCGACCTCGTCGATCTCGAGCTTGGTGAGCGCGTCCTCCAGCGCCTCGACGGAACCCGACACATCACCCTTGATGATGACGTTGAGGGTGACGATCTCGCCGCGTTCGACCTCGGCGGCCAGGTCCTCGAGGGTCTTCGGACGCTGCTGGTCGACGAGCTCCTTGCGACGGGCGCGGGCGGCGCGCCGTTCCGCGATGTCGCGGGCGGCACGTTCCTCGTCGGTGACGCGGAACTCGTCGCCGGCCTCGGGCACGTCGTTCCAGCCGAGCACCAGGACGGGCTGGGACGGCACGGCCTCGTCGACCTGGTCGCCGTGCTCGTCGAACATGGCCCGGACCTTGCCGTCGGCCACGCCGGCGACGAGGACGTCGCCGACACGCAGGGTGCCGGCCTGGACCAGGACGGTGGCGACGGCGCCCCGGCCCTTGTCGAGGTGCGCCTCGATCACGCGGCCGCGGGCGTCCTTGTTGGGGTTGGCCTGCAGCTCCATGATGTCGGCCTGCAGGAGCAGGATCTCGAGCAGGTCCTCGATGCCGTCGTGCGTCATGGCCGACAGTGGGACGATCGGGGTCTCACCGCCGTAGTCCTCGGCGACCAGCTCGTACTCGGTGAGCTGCCCCTTGACCTTGTCGGGGTCCGCCTCGGGCAGGTCCATCTTGTTGACCGCGACCACGATCGGGACCTCGGCGGCCTTCGCGTGGTTGATCGCCTCGACCGTCTGGGGCATGACCCCGTCGTCGGCGGCGACCACCAGGACCGCGATGTCGGTGACCTGGGCACCGCGGGCACGCATGGCGGTGAACGCCTCGTGACCCGGCGTGTCGATGAAGGTGACCCGGCGGCCGTCCTTGTTGATCTGGTACGCGCCGATGTGCTGGGTGATGCCGCCGGCTTCGCCGGAGACCACGTCGGTCTCGCGGATCGCGTCCAGCAGGGCGGTCTTGCCGTGGTCGACGTGGCCGAGCACGGTGACGACCGGCGGGCGCGGCTCCAGCTCTTCGGGGCTGTCGGGGTCCTCGATCCCGAACTCGACCTCCTCCTCGGACATGAAGTACACGTCCACGCCGAGCTCGGCGCAGAGGATCTCGACGGTGTCGTCCGGCAGGGACTGCTGGACCGTCGCCATCTCGCCCATCTCGAACAGCTTCTTGACGAGCGCGTTCGAGGGCACCTTCACCTTGTCGGACAGCTCCGCGACGGTGATCCCCGACAGGACGTCGACACGCTCGACGTCGGTGTCGAGCGGGTCCCTCTTGATCTGGGGACGCTGCTCGAGCGCCTGCTCCTCGGGGGTGCGCTCGCGCTTCTTGCGGCGGGTCTTGCCCGTTGGAGCGGGCCCTCCACGGTTGGGAGCGCCGCCGGATGGCGGGCCGCCTGAGGTGCCGCCGCCACCCTGCGACGGGCCCCCCTTGCCGACCGGTTGCCGGTACGGCGAGGAATCGGACCGCTTCGCCGGCCCGCTGGGGCGCTCGGTGCGCTGCGGGGCGGCACGGATCGGCTTCGGGATCGACCGTCGGCCGGAGCCCTCCTGGGGGAGGTTCGGCTCGACCTTGCGACGGGCCTCGGGGGACTCGCCGGTGACCGTCGGGGGCGGCGGGGCGCCCGGCATGCGGGCACGCGCCGGCGTCGGCCCGGCCTTGTCGCCCGTCGACGGGGGCGGCGGGGCGCCGGGCATGCGGGTGCCGCCAGCCGCCGCGGCAGGCTGTTGGGTCTCGGCGGCGGGCTGCTCCTCACGGACCTCGGTGCCGGTGTCGACCGGGGTCTGCGCGGCGGGCTCCTCGGCGACCTCGGCGGCGGGCTCGACGGCCTCGTCGGGCTCGACCGGCTCGGCTTGCTCCGCGGCCGGCTCGGTGACCTCGGTGACCTCCTCGACCTCCTCGGCCTCCTCCTGCGCGCGGAGGTGCGGCGGCAGGACCTTGCGGGCCTTCTTGCCCTGCTGCTCCTTGACCGCATCGAGATCGATCTTGGCGAGGCGCTCGGCCTCCTCCTGGCGGCGTCGCTCGGCCTCCTCCTCCTCGGGCGCCTTGCGCCCCAGGGACTCGCGGAAGCGGCGCGCCTCCGGCTCGGAGATGGAGGACGAGTGGCTCGTCGCTTCGATCCCGAGCTCGGTCAGGCGACGCAGGATCTCCTTGTTGGAGAGCCCGGTCTCCTTCGACAGCTCGTAGACGCGGATCGTGTTGCTCATGTTCTCTCTCAGCTCGCCCTGGCGGTGGTCTTCAGGTGCTCGTACAGGTCTCGTAGCTCGGTGATGGCCGGTGCCACGTCCGCGCCCCGTAGGGCCCGGCGTAGCGGACGCCCGTCGTCGCGGATCGCGGTCGTGATGCAGTCGGTGTCCCGGCAGACGTAGGCGCCGCGGCCGGGGGCGGTGGCCCGCTCCTCGACGGTGACGCCGTCGTCAGGCGTGCGCACGACCCGTACCAGCTCGGTACGCGGGCGGGCACGGCGGCACGCCACGCAGGTGCGCACGGGGATGTGGGACACTCCAGGGTACTCCTCGTTCGGGGACGTGACCGGACGCCGGGTCAGTCCTGCTCCTCGTCGCCGGTCAACGCGTTCTTCCGAGCGTTCTCGGCCGCTTCCTGGGCGGCG
>JAHWKO010000051.1 GCA_019347855.1 Actinomycetota bacterium | reverse complement strand
TGTCGGCGTACGCCCGGCAGTTCCTCGGGCAGATGGACAAGCCCGACGTCGACTTCATCGAGGGCCTGTCCCCGGCGATCTCGATCGACCAGAAGTCGACCTCACGGAACCCGCGATCGACCGTCGGCACGATCACCGAGATCTACGACTACCTGCGTCTGCTCTTCGCACGGATCGGGATCCCGCACTGTCCGAACTGCGGTCAGGAGATCTCCAGCCAGACCGCGGAGCAGATCGTCGACCAGGTGCACGAGCTGCCGCCCGGGACCCGGTTCCAGGTCCTGGCGCCGGTCGTCCGTGGCCGCAAGGGAGAGTACAAGGACCTGTTCACGGACCTCTCGAAGCAGGGGTACGCACGTGTCCGCGTCGAGGGCGAGGTGCACACCCTCGACGAGCCTCCGGTCCTCGACAAGCAGAAGAAGCACGAGATCGAGGTCGTGATCGACCGGCTCGTGCAGAAGGGGGACATCCGTCGGCGGCTGACGGACTCGATCGAGACCGCACTGCAGCTCGCCGAGGGCGTCGCGATGATCGAGATCGTCGACGAGGAGGGGGCGACCGAGGTCCGCACGTTCTCCGAGCACCTCGCGTGTCCACGGTGCGGCCTCTCGTTCGACCAGCTCGCACCCCGCAACTTCTCCTTCAACTCGCCGTACGGCGCCTGCGAGGAGTGCAGCGGGCTCGGCACCCAGTTGCAGGTGGACCCCGAGCTCGTGATCGGCGACCCGGCGGCATCGGTCGCCGAGGGCGTCATCCTGCCGTGGGAGGGCGGGAACCGGTCGAACTACTACGGGGAGATCCTCAAGGCCGTCGTCCGGGACCAGGGCGGGGACCCGGACAGCCCGTGGCAGGACCTGCCGCAGCGGGTCCGCGACGCGGTCCTGCACGGCATCGACCACAAGGTGCACGTCTCCTACCGCAACCGCTACGGCCGCCAGCGCTCCTACAAGGCCCGGTTCGAGGGCGTGATCCCGTCGCTGCTGCGTCGCCACGGCGAGACCGACTCCGACTACGTGCGGTCGAACGTCGAGCAGTACATGCGCGAGATCCCGTGCCCCGAGTGCGAGGGCCGGCGACTGCGTCCGATCGCGCTGTCCGTCACGGTCGGGGACGCGACGATCGCGGACCTCTCTGCGATGTCGGTCGCCGACGCCGACACGTTCATCGACGGGTTGGAGCTCACCGACCGGGAGGCGCTGATCGGGGCCCGCGTCCTCAAGGAGATCCGGGCGCGACTGAAGTTCCTCCTCGACGTCGGCCTGGAGTACCTCACGCTGGACCGGCCCGCCGGATCGCTCTCCGGCGGGGAGGCCCAGCGCATCCGCCTGGCCACCCAGATCGGCGCGGGGCTGGTGGGCGTGCTCTACGTCCTGGACGAACCGTCGATCGGCCTGCACCAGCGGGACAACGCCCGGCTGATCGAAACGCTGCTCCGCCTGCGGGACCTCGGCAACACGCTGATCGTCGTCGAGCACGACGAGGCGACGATCGAGGCCGCCGACCACGTCGTCGACATCGGTCCCGGTGCCGGGGAGCACGGTGGTGAGATCGTCCACGCAGGGACCGTGCAGGAGCTGAAGAAGAACCCCGACTCACTGACGGGTCGGTACCTGTCCGGCGACCTCGGCATCGTGACGCCTACGGAACGCCGACCGATCGATCCCGATCGTGTCGTCACCGTGGTCGGGGCGCAGGAGCACAACCTGCGCTCGATCGACGTCGGGTTCCCGCTGGGCAACTTCATCTGCCTCACGGGCGTGTCGGGATCGGGCAAGTCGACCCTCCTCAACGACACGCTCAGTCGCGTGCTCATGCGTCACGTCTACAGCTCGCGGGAGGTGCCCGGGCGCCACACCCGGGTCGAGGGGCTGGAGCACGTCGACAAGGTGGTCGTCGTCGATCAGTCCCCGATCGGTCGGACGCCGCGGTCGAACCCCGCCACCTACACGGGGGTGTTCGACCACGTTCGCAAGCTGTTCGCGTCGACCCCCGAGGCCAAGGTCCGCGGTTTCAAGAAGGGGCGGTTCTCCTTCAACGTGAAGGGCGGGCGCTGCGAGGCCTGCAAGGGCGACGGCACGATCAAGATCGAGATGCATTTCCTCCCGGACGTGTACGTGCCGTGCGAGGTCTGCAAGGGCCGCCGGTACAACCGGGAGACCCTCGAGGTGCACTACAAGGGCAAGTCGATCTCCGAGGTCCTCGACATGACGGTCGAGACCGCCCTGCACTTCTTCGAGAACATCCCGACCATCACCAACTACCTCGAGACGATGAGCGACGTCGGGCTCGGGTACATCCGCCTCGGACAGCCGGCGACGACCCTGTCAGGTGGGGAGGCGCAGCGGGTGAAGCTGTCATCCGAGCTCAAGAAGCGCGCGACCGGGCAGACCGTCTACATCCTGGACGAGCCCACCACCGGGCTGCACTACCACGACATCGCGAAGCTCCTGGACGTGCTCCACCGGCTCGTGGACAAGGGCAACACCGTCATCGTGATCGAGCACAACCTCGACATCATCAAGACGGCGGATCACATCATCGACCTCGGACCCGAGGGCGGGGACGCCGGGGGAGCGGTCGTCGCAACGGGGACCCCCGAGCAGGTCGCCGAGGAACCCAGCTCGTACACCGGGAAGTTCCTCCGCGACGTCCTCGGCGCGGTCTGAACCGGCCGGCGGTGGACCAGCCCCGAACGTCCGACCCGAGCCCCCTGATCCGCATCGTCGATCCCGGTTCGGGATGGACCTGGCTCCTGGGGGGGCTGCTGCTCCTGGTTCAGGTCGGCGCATGGGTGCTGGCGACGCCGGTCTTCGGAGGTCCCGACGAGCCCGCTCACACCTTCTGGGCGGCGGCGGTCGCCGGCGGTGACATCTCCGGACGGGAGCCGGCCGGTGACGTCCTCGGCCGGGAGGTGACGGTCCCCGCCTCGATCGCTCAGCTGCCGGACCCGGGGTGCTTCGCGTTCCACCCGGACGTCCCCGCCGGATGCGGGGAACCACGCCACGAGGATGCTGAGGGTGGGGTCGATGTGGTCACCCGGGCGGGGCGCTACCCGCCGGCCTACTACGCGGTGAGCGGTCTCCCACTCCGTGCGGATGCCGGCGCTGCGAGCCTGTACTGGGCCCGCGCGGTCTCGGCGTTGCTCGTCGTGGCCGTGGTCGTACTGGCCCTGTGGTCGGTACGTCACCGGTGGGACGAGCACCTGGCTCTCGGGGTGGCGGTGGCCCTGACCCCGATGGTCCTGTTCGTGTTCGCGATCATCAACCCCAACGCCCTCGAGGTGGCGGGCAACCTCGCGTTCTGGCTGGCGGGTCTCGCCCTGGTCCGGGTGCGCGACAGGGCCCACGTCCGTCGGCTCGCCGCGATCGCGGCGCTCGGCGCGGTGCTGCTGGCTCTGTCACGCCCCGCATCCGCGCTGTGGGTCGCGCTGACGGGCGCCGTCCTGCTGCTGGTCGTCCGGCGCCGGACGTTCACCTCCCTCGTACGGATGCGAGCGGTGTGGGCAGCGGTCGCGGCGACCGTCGTGGGCGCGGTCGTGTCCGTGGCGTGGCTGGTCGGGTCCGGCTTCCTGTCGGGAGCCACCACGGGCGAGCCGAGCGGCCTGCCGACCCGGTTCCGGCCCGCGTTGATCGAGACGTTCCTCCGGACCGACGATTACACCGAGCAGTTGTTCGGGATGTTCGGATGGCTGGACACCCCCGCACCGGGTGTCGTCCCGATCGTCTGGTTGCTGCTCGTCGGTCTCCTCGTGCTGCTCGCGCTCGTCACCAACAGCCGCTTCTCGATCGCGACCGCACTGATCGCCGTGGCCCTGCCGTTGGTCCCCGCGGTGCTCGAGGCACGGGTGCTCGGTACCGAGGGGTTCGTCTGGCAGGGGCGCTACACCCTGCCCCTCGCGGTCGGGCTGCCGATCGTCGCCGCGGTCGCGGTGCAGGAGCATCCGGTCCTCCGGCCGGATCGGCTCCGGGCGCTCCTCGGCTGGGTCCTCGTCGTCGCGTGGGGGGCACATGTGGTGGCGTTCGCCGGGACGCTGCGTCGCTACACCGTCGGCATCAACGGTCCCTACCCGGGGCTGACCGGACCCGGCTGGGCGCCGCCGGTCGACGGACGACTGCTCACCGTGGCCTTCGCGGCGGCAGCCGCGGCCTTCGGGTGGTGGATCTGGGCGTCCGCGGCGGTAGCCCGGTCCGAGCGGCGCGACCTGGCGTCAGACGCCTGACAAGCGATCACAGGGGATCGGCGCTGCCCATCCCCCAGGATCGATCTCCACCTCGTACCGGTTCAGCGAGCGGTGGGCGCAGACGGTGCGACCTCGCTCGACGCCAGCGTCCCAGCTGGGTCCGTCCCGCGGCGTGGTGACCCGGAGGCTGCTGACGACCATGACGGTCGCCGCCCCCACCGTCAGCGCGGGTAGCAGGCGGTCGAACAGGCGGAAATCTGGGTCGCGGTGGCTACCCAGCACGACGGCCAGGGCGCTCCACAGCAGGAGCACGGGGATGATCTGGTAGCGGTCGGCCGCACCGTTCGCGGCGCCTGGTGGCCAGACGAGGGCCTGGGCGGTCCCGCGCCAGTAGACCGCGGACACGAGGAAGACCCCGGAGTACGCACAGGCGAGCAGCGCCACCGCGCGGCGGGGCCACCCGACCCGGGTGAAGCCGTACGCCAGGAGCGCCGCCACCGAGACACCGGCGGCGACCGGCCACGCCCAGCCTGCGAGGTCCCACACGCGAGCGGACAGCTGGTGTCCGGCGACCACGGTGGCCAGGACGCGTTGGCCGTACGCGTGGGCGATCGTCTCAGCCGGCGCCCCGACCAGCCCCGTGCCGGCGTCCACGACCGAGGCGATCACCGCGAGCTGCGCCCCGATCGCCAGCACGTAGGCGCCGCTCGGGATCACCGTCCGGGGGTCCCTGGGTCGACCGAAGCGCGCCAGCGCGAGCGGCGCGAGCAGCACGGACTGGGGGGCCGTCAACGCGGTCGACGCGAGCAGGACCGCGGAGAGCGTGGTCCCAGCCCATGAAGTTGGGCGCCAAAGCAGCACCCAGAACGCGGTGAAGGTCAGGTACCAGTGCACGTTCGCGACGTTGCCGATCGCCTCCCATCCGGACAGGGGGACCAGTGCCACGAGTCCGGCGAGGGCCCCGCGCACCCACGGGGAGGGCACGTGTCCCGCGGCCGCGTGGAACACGATCAGCGCACACGACGTGGTGACGATCGCCGCAGCCACGGCCAGCACCTCAGCAGCGGCCGACACCCGCAGTGCCGTAGCGATCTCCGCGACCAGGTGCGGGACGACGTGGAGGTACCCGGAGTAGGGCTCGAACAGCGAGGCGAGCGGGTCCAGGACGAGGGCGTTGGCGAGGAACTCCGAACCGTCCTCCGCCCACACGGTGTCCAGCAGCGGCGCCCCGGCGGGCCGGACGAGCAGCGTCACGAGGGTGGTGGCGATCCCTGCACCCGCCGCCCCGAGCACCCGTGGCCACGTCCACCGGACCGGCGCGGGGCGGATCAGGTCGTCGAGGGTCACGTGCTGGCCCGGCGGTACCGGAGCCGGACGAACGCTCGGTACACGAGGTCCGTGGGAAGCAGCAGGAGGCCGGCTTCCATCACGAACCACAGCCACCCGACGACCCCCAGGTGGGAACGCCACAGTCGCCATTTGACGTCGAGGGTCCCGCGGATCGTCTCGCGTAGCTTCCGCGCCTTCATCCCGCCGGGGTGCACGCGGTAGTCGACCAGGTGATGGTCGTGGTTCGCGAACCCGCATCCCGCCAGGGCCATCCGCGACCAGAGGTCGTAGTCCTCGTTCGCGATCCGAGCCTGGTACCCGCCGGCCATGTCGAACGCAGCCCGGCGGAAGACGACCCCGGGTTGCGCTACCGGGTTGTAGCGGGGGAAGGCCCGGACGATGTCCTCGTGGTCCGTGGGGTAGCTGCGGTAGCCGACCACGTCGCCGGCGTCGTCCACGACACGGAGGGCGGCTCCGACGACGTCGACCTCCGGTCGCTCCTCGAACACCCGGACCTGCGCAGCCAGCCACTCCGGCCGGGCGACATCGTCGGCATCGAGGATCGCCACGAGCTGCGCACGTCCCTCGCGCACGGCGCGGTTGCGCTGCTCGACCAGCGAGGTGCGGGTCGCGTTCTCGATGAGTCGGACCCGAGGGTCATCGATCCCGCGCAGCTGCTCGGCCGCCGAGCGCTCCGAGGGGTCCTCCACGATCACCAGCTCGAGGTCCTCGAGCGTCTGGTCGAGGATGCTGCGCACGGCCGCGGGGAAGTACCGCGGATCCGGCGCCAGGACGGCCATGGCGACCGACACGGTCGGGCGGTCGTTCGACGGCATGGGCCCCTGGAGACGTGCGGCGGACAGGCGGCAGGAGCTTAGGTGGTGCACGGCGGAACGGCGTCCGCGGGGCGTCGGCACCCGTCACCTACGATCGGCGAGCCCAGCCGGTCCCCGAGGAGGACCCGTGAGCGACGCGACGAAGGTTGCCCCGTGAGCGCCAAGGCGCACCTGCTCGTGTCGATCGTGACGGTCGTCACCCTGCTCCTGATGGTGCGGTTCGTGCGACGTCGCGAGCTCCGGGCGAAGTACGCCTTCCTCTGGCTGTCCGTGGGCCTCGCGATGGTCGTGCTCGCGGTGTCACCGGCACTGTTGAACAAGGTCTCGCTCTGGCTCGGGATCTTCTACCCACCGACCACCTTGTTCCTCGCCGCGATCATCCTGTTGATCCTGGTGTCGGTGCACGTGTCCTGGGAGCTCTCCCGCCTCGAGGAACGGACCCGCACCCTGGCGGAGGAGGTGGCGATCCTGCGGGCCGACCTCGCCGCGGACCAGGAGACGGATGGTCGGACGGAGTGAGCTCGCTCCTCGCGAGCCTGCGGCGTCGGAACCCCCTGCCCGAAGGGGCGCTGAGCGTCGGCATCGGGCTCGGGGTGCTCGGCCTGACGTCGTACGGGTTCCTCGTGATCACGGGGCGCGTGCTGGGGCCGGCTCGCCTGGCACCGCTGTCGTCGTTGTGGGCGGTCGTGTTCACCGCTGGACCGGGGGTGTTCCTGCCGCTCGAGCAGGAGGTGTCGCGACTGGTCGCGTCGCGACGGGCTCGAGGGATCGGTGCCGCCCCCGTGGTCCGGCGGATCGGCGCGATCGGTGCCGCGGCCGCCGCGGTCCTCGTCCTCGTCGGGTTCGTCACGATCCCCCTGACCGTCGACCCGCTGTTCGCGGGGGAGGAGCTGCTGCTGGTCGGTCTGCTCCTCGCGGTCGTGGGGTTCGCCGCGGAGCACCTGCTGCGCGGGGTCCTCTCGGGGGCGGGGCGCTTCGACCGGTACGGCGGCGTCCTGGCCGCCGAAGGCCTGGTGAGGGTCGGGGCCTGCGGGCTGTTGGCCTTCCTGGGGGTCGGGGTCGCGGGGCCGTACGGGGTGGTCCTGGGAGCAGCGCCGCTGGGCGCGCTGATCGTCGGTGTCCGCCGTGGCGGGTGGCTGACCGACGGGCCGAGCGTCGCGTGGTCCGAGCTGTCCGGGGCGCTCGGATGGCTCCTCGCCGCGTCGGTGCTGTCGCAGGGCCTGGCGAACGCCGCGCTCCTCGCCGCGCCGATCCTGGCGGCAGCGGGGGAGCAGACGATCGTCGGCGCTTTCCTCGCGAGCTTCGTCGTCGCGCGCGTCCCGCTGTTCGCGTTCTCGGCCGTGCAGGCCGCGCTCCTGCCGGCCCTGTCGCGCATGGCGGGTCAGGGGATGCTGCGTGACTTCCAGCGCAGCCTGCGCCGTCTGGGTGGGCTCGTCGCGGCGATCGGCGTCGCCGCGACGGTGGGGGCCTGGGTGGCGGGACCGTGGGTCGTCCGGGTGCTGTTCGGTCCGACGTTCCCTCTGGAACGTCGCGACCTCGCCCTGCTCGCCGCGGGTGCCGGCGTCTACATGATCGCCCTGGCGTACGCGCAGGCCGTGATCGCGCTGGGCGAGCACGCTCGTGCGGCACGGGGCTTCGCGATCGGTGTCGCCACGACCGTCCTCGGCTTCGCGTTCGCCAGCTCCGACCTGTTGCTGCGGCTGGAGGTCGGCTTCCTCATCGGATCGGCGGCCGCGGCGGCCGCCATGGTCCTCACCGTCCGCACCCACATCGCTCGGAGGGCAGCTCCGTGAACGCCCGCGCATCAACCCTGGTCGTGATCCCCGCGTACAACGAGGAGGAAGCGCTCCCCAGCGCCCTCGCCGACCTCCGGGAGCACGTGCCGGACCACGACGTGCTGGTCGTCGACGACGGCTCCACGGACAACACGACGGTCGTCGCCCGTCAGGCGGGCGTCCGGGTCGCGCGTCTGCCGTTCAACCTCGGGATCGGCGGGGCGCTGCGCACCGGGTTCCACTACGCGGCGATGCACGGCTACGAGCGGGTCGTGCAGTTCGACGCGGACGGTCAACACGACGCGAAAGCGATCGCGCGCCTCCACACGGCCCTCGACGACGGCGCGGACATGGTGGTGGGCAGCAGGTTCGCCGGCAACGAGGCCGACTACGACGTCGGTCACGTCCGCGGCGGGGCGATGGGGTTCCTGCGCGTGGTGGTCCACCTCCTGTCCGGTCGGCGTTTCACCGACACCTCGTCGGGGTTCCGCGCGTTCGGTCCCGCCGCGCTGCGGTTCTTCTCGCGCACGTACCCCGCGGAGTACATGGACTCGGTCGAAGCCCTCATCCTGGCGGCGTACGCGGGACTGCGGATCGACGAGGTCCCCACCCCGATGCACAGCCGAGCGGCCGGGACACCGTCGACCCGCAGCCTCCGGTTGATCTACCACTACTTCCGCGTGCTGCTCGTGCTGGTGTTGTCCGCGTCGGTGCGACGACGGGCCGAGGAGCCCTGACAAGCGCATCTGGGTGGAACGAGTACAGCATCTTGTACGAGTTCAACCCAGATCCGCATCAGGGTGCGGGTGGCGGGGTTCGTACCATGGACCCGTGGATAACCCCGCCACGCGCTTCCGCCCCGGATCCGGCTCTGTCCCCGACGGGCCGGGCTGCTACCTGTTCCGTGACGCCCACGGCCGGGTCCTGTACGTGGGCAAGGCGAAGTCCCTCCGGTCCCGCCTCTCGAGTTACTTCCAGGCCTGGCACCTCATCAACCCGAGGACGCGGGCGATGCTCGAAGCGGCGGCGTCGGTGGACTGGATCGTGGTCGACAACGAGGTCGAGGCGCTGCACCTCGAGGTGAACCTGATCAAGGAGCACCGTCCGCGCTACAACGTCCGCTACCGGGACGACAAGAGCTACCCCTACCTCGTGCTCACGACCTCGGAGGAGGTCCCGCGGGCTCGGGTCCAGCGCAACCCGCGCAACGACGCCGACCTGCGGTTCGGTCCGTACGCACACGCCTACGCGATCCGCGACACCCTGGACCTGCTGCTGCGGGTGTTCCCCGTGCGGTCGTGCTCCCAGGGGGTCTACGACCGGTGTGCCCGCAGTGGGCGACCGTGCCTCTACTACCACATCGACCGCTGCGCGGCCCCGTGCGTCGGGCACATCTCGGTCGAGGATCACCGCGCGCTGGTGGAGGAGTTGGCCGGGTTCCTGGCGGGACGTACCGAGGGGATCCTGCGGCGGATCGAGCAGCAGATGCACGATGCCGCGGACGAGCAGAACTACGAGGCCGCTGCTCGCCTCCGCGACCAGCTGTTCGCCGCCCGGACCGCGCTCGAGAAGCAGCAGATGGTGTCCTCGCGAGAGGAGGACATGGACGCCGTCGCCGTGGTCGAGGACGACCTCGAGGCCGCCGTGCAGGTCTTCTTCGTCCGCCGCGGGCGCGTCGTCGGTCGCAAGGGCTGGACGGTCGACAAGGTCGAGGAGCTGACGACGGCCGAGCTGCTGACGTCGTTCCTGCTCGAGCTGTACGGCGATCGGCCGGGCGAGGTGCCCCCGCTGGTCCTCGTGCCGGAGGTCCCGGACGACGAGGAGGCCCTGCGAGCGCTCCTCGAGGAGCTGCGCGGCGAGGCGGACGGCCGCGGTACCCGCGTGCGGTTCCACGTCCCGCAGCGGGGCGAGAAGCGGACCCTGATGGAGACGGTCCGGGACAACGCGCGGGAAGCGTTCCAGCGGCACAAGCTCAAGCGAGCACAGGACTTCAACGCCCGGTCCCAGGCGCTGCGTGAGCTCCAGGGCGCGCTTGGACTCGGC
Source organism: Actinomycetota bacterium (assembly GCA_019347855.1). Next base: position 6,619 of record JAHWKO010000051.1, on the reverse strand, counting down.
GAGGCCCCGCTGCGGATCGAGTGCTTCGACATCTCCCACCTCGGGGGCACCGAGGTCGTCGGATCCATGGTCGTGTTCGAGGACGGGCTGCCGAAGAAGTCCGACTACCGACGCTTCAAGCTCCGAACGGACCGTAACGACGACTACGCCGCCATGCACGAGGTCGTGCGCCGCCGGTTCGCCCGCTACCTGGAGGAACGCTCCGCACCGGTCGAGGACCGACCGGGTCGGTTCGCCTACCCGCCCAACCTGGTGATCGTCGACGGCGGACCCGGACAGCTCGCGGCGGCCCGCAGCGCGCTGCAGGAACTGGGGATCGACGGCCTGGACGTCGTCGCCCTCGCCAAGCGGTTCGAGGAGTTGCACCTGCCGGGTGGCGGGTCGCCGGTGGCGCTCCCGCGCGGCAGCGACGCGCTGTTCCTCGTCCAGCGCGTCCGCGACGAGGCCCACCGGTTCGCCGTGACCTACCAGCGCAAGCGCCGCCGCCGCTCGGTGACGACCTCGGAGCTCGACGGGGTCCCCGGGGTCGGCCCGGCCCGACGACAGGCGATCCTGCGCCACTTCGGGAGCCTGCGCGCGGTGCGGGAGGCGTCGCTCGACGATCTCATGGAGGTCGAGGGGGTGTCACGTACGATCGCGACCGCCGTCCGTGAACACCTCGACGGCGATCGCCCCCAGCAGGAGGCCACGGCGTGAGATCGGGCGAGCCACGTGGGGAGCCCCGGCAGATCGTCGTCATCACGGGGATGTCGGGGGCGGGCCGCACCGAGGCCGCGAAGGTGCTCGAGGACATCGGCTACTACGTCATCGACAACCTCCCGCCGAGCCTGGTGGGCAAGGTCGTCGAGCTCGCTTCGCAGCCGGGGAGCAGCGTGGACCGGCTGGCGCTGGTGGCGGACGTGCGCGGACGGGAGTTCTTCGGCGAGGTGATGGACTCCGTGCGCGGCCTGCGTGACCGTCACGCCGACGTCCGGGTTTTGTTCCTCGAGGCGGATGACGACGAACTGGTGGCACGGTTCGAGGCCAGCCGTCGTCGGCACCCGCTGGGGGAGTCCGAGGGCGCCGAAGGTGTCCTCGAGGGGATCCAGCGGGAACGGGTCGTGCTCGAGGACCTCCGCGGCACCGCGGATCTGGTGATCGACACCTCCGACATCAACGTGCACGAGCTGCGTGACCGACTGGTGGACGCCTTCGGGTCCGTTGACGAGGCGTCGATGCGCGTGAACCTCGTCTCGTTCGGGTACAAGTACGGGCTGCCCCGGGACGCGGACCTCGTGATGGACGTGCGCTTCCTCCCCAACCCCCACTGGGTCGACGAGCTCCGGCCGTACACCGGTCGCGACCAACCGGTGAAGGATTACGTGCTGGGCCACGAGGACACCGGGCCGTTCCTCGAACGGTTCCGCGCGCTGCTGGATGCGGTCGTGCCCGGGTACGTCGACGAGGGCAAGCGCTACCTCACGATCGCGGTCGGGTGCACGGGTGGCAAGCACCGGTCGGTCGCGATCTCCGAGGAGATCGCCCGCTACCTCGGAGAGACCACCGACCTGCCCGTGCACGTCGACCACCGCGACATGGGCCGGGAATGACGGCAGGGGAAGCGCCCGCCGGGGGCACGTGGAGCGGCACCGTCGACGAGCTCGGCGATGTCGACCGCGGACCCGGCGACGGCAGCCGCGCTGTGGCGATCGGCGGTGGCCACGGCCTGAGCCGGTGCCTCCAGGCGCTCACGAGGGTGGTCGACCACGTCACCGCGATCGTCACGACCGCGGACGACGGGGGGTCCTCGGGCCGGCTACGACGTGAGCTCGGGGTGATCCCGCCAGGCGATCTCCGGATGGCCCTGGCCGCGTTGAGCCCTCGTCGCGACCTGGCACGGCTCGTCCAGTACCGGTTCGGCGAGGGCGAGCTGGAGGGGCACAGCCTCGGCAACCTGCTGATCGTCGCGACCGCTGACCTGAACGGCGGGGACGTCGTCGCGGCGTTGGACTACGTCGCCACGGTGCTCGACGTCCGTGGGCGGGTGTTGCCGTGCACGACGGTCCCCGTCCAGCTCCGCGCCGAGGTCGACGGGCGCGAGGTCACCGGTCAGGTGTCGGTTGCTCGCTCGCAACGGATCCAACGGGTGTGGCTGGAACCCGGCGATCCGACCGCGACCCCGGAGGCGGTCCAGGCGATCCGCGGTGCCGACCTCGTCGTGCTGGGCCCCGGCTCCCTCTTCACGAGCGTGATCCCCAACCTCCTGGTCCCCGGGATCGCGAAGGCCGTGTCGTCGTCCGACGCCCCGACCGTCCATGTCGCGAACCTCCGAGAGCAGCCCGGTGAGACCGAAGGCCTGGATCTGCCGGCCCACCTGGGGGCGCTGCAGGAACACGTCTCCGACCTCGCTCTGACCACGCTGATCGTGCACGACGGACCGCAGGAGATGATCGACGGCGTCGCCCTGCGCCCTGACGCCGAGACGTTGGCGCGGTTCGCGCGGGATGTGCGCACGACGGATCTCGTCGATCCGCGCGGGGGGCACGACCCGGACAAGCTCGCGGTCGCTCTCGGTCAGGTGCTGCGGCCGGGGCGCGCCGCGCTCGGGTGACCGATGGGCTTCACCGACCGGGTGAGGCAGGAGCTCGCGGGGATCCGTTCAGCATCTCGATCGGAACGGGTGGGTCAGCTCGTCGGCCTCCTGCACCTCGGAGGGTCCCTGCACCTGCGCGATGGGGGACTGGTGCTGGAACTGGCGACCACGTCGGGGGGCGTCGCCCGGTCCGGCTTCGTGCTCGCCCACGAGCAGCTCGGACCCGTCCGGCCCCATCTCGAGGTGCACGAGCCGGGGGGCATCCACGGCACGAGCCGCTACGTGGTCGTTATCGACGACGGGGCGCGGGAGCTGGCGGAGGTGGTCGGGGTCGTGGACGGCGACGGCCGACCGAGGGCCGCGCCTGCGGCCCGGCTCCTGTCCGACAGCAAGGCGGAGAAGGGGTTCGCCCGCGGGGCCGTGATGGCCGCTGCGTCGCTGAGCGAGCCGGGACGGGACCCGCACCTGGAGGTGCGTGTCGCCAACCGCGAACTGGCTGAACGGACCGCGGATGCCCTCGAGGTCATCGGGGAGCAGCGCCCCGGCGTCTCCCCCCACGGCGAGGGCTTCCGGGTCGTGCTGAAGAGCGGGGAGGCGATCGGGGCGGTGCTCGCGGGACTGGAGGCGTCCGCATCGTTCCTGGAGTGGGATGACGCGCTGCTCCGTCGTCACCTCCGAGGCGAGGCGAACCGGCTCGCCAACGCGGACGCGGCCAACCTCCGACGCGCGGTGGAGGCCGCTGCTGCCCAGGTGCGAGCGGTGGAGCGTGCGATCGCCCGCCACGGCTGGGACGCGCTCGACCCGAGCCTCCGGGAGGTCGCGCTCGTCCGCCTGGCCAACCCGGACGCGACCCTCGCGGAGATCGCCGACCTCTGCGAGCCACCGACCTCCAAGTCGACCGCCCACCGACGTCTGCAGCGGCTGATCGAGTTCGCGGACCGGGACCCGGAGACGTCCTGACCCCCTGCGGACGGACGACGACGACGGTGTCGAGCCCTTCGGGGCTGCACTAGTGTCGTCGGCGGTCCACGTCGATCGACCCTCCGAGGGAGGCACCAACCATGACACGCGTCGCGATCAACGGGTTCGGCCGGATCGGCCGGATGTTCTTCCGGGCGCTGAAGGAACGCGATCTGGATCTGGACATCGTGGCGGTGAACGACCTGACCGATCCCTCGACGCTCGCCCTGCTGCTGCGTCACGACAGCGTCTACGGCCGGTACCCGGGCGAGGTCTCCGTCACCGATGACGGTCTGAAGGTCGACGGCGACGAGTTCCAGGTCCTGTCCGAGCGCGACCCGGGCCAGCTGCCTTGGGACGACCTGGGCATCGACATCGTGATCGAGTCGACCGGGCTGTTCCGGAGCCGCGAGAAGGCCAGCTCCCACCTCGAGGCCGGGGCGAGCAAGGTGATCATCTCGGCGCCCGCGAAGAACGAGGACATCACGATCGTCCTGGGCGCCAACCAGGACGACTACGACCCCGACAACCACCACATCATCAGCAACGCGTCGTGCACCACCAACTGCGTCGTGCCGTTGGCGAAGGTGCTGGACGAGAACTTCGGCATCGCGAAGGGTTTGATGACGACGGTCCACGCCTACACGAACGACCAGTCGCTCCAGGACCAGCCGCACTCCGACCCGCGTCGCGCTCGCGCCGCAGCCGTCAACATCATCCCCACCACCACCGGGGCGGCCAAGGCGTCCGGTCTCGCGCTGCCCGAGCTCAAGGGGAAGCTCGACGGGATGGCGCTGCGGGTCCCGATCCCGGTCGGTTCAATCACGGACCTCGTCGTCCAGGTCGAGCGCGACACCACCGTGGACGAGGTCAAGGCCGCCTACGAGAAGGCCGCCAAGGACTCGCTGTCGGGCATCCTCGAGTACACCGAGGAGCCGATCGTCTCGGCGGACATCGTGGGCAACCCGCACTCGTGCATCTTCGACGCCGAGGCCACGATGGTCATGGGTGACCTCGTGAAGGTCTTCGGTTGGTACGACAACGAGTGGGGCTTCTCGAACCGACTGGCCGAGCTCACCGGGTTCGTCGCCGAGAAGCTGTAGAGCGCCGGTGACGGATCTCCTCGAAGGCGTCGGGACCCTCGACGATCTCGACGCGTCGGGTCGGCGCGTCCTCGTACGTGCCGATCTGAACGTGCCGCTGACCGACGGGGGCGAGATCGCTGACGACCTGCGCCTCGAGGCGGCGCTGCCCACCCTGCGTCACCTGCTGGGTGCCGGGGCGCAGATCACCCTGTGCTCGCACCTCGGCAGGCCGAAGGTCGATCCCGCCCATCCCGAACCCGACCCCTCGTTGTCGCTGCGTCCCGTCGCGGAGCGGCTGTCGCGGATGCTGGATCGGGAGGTCTACTTCTCCGGGCACCTCGTCGACGACACCGCGCGTCGGACAACCGGGCAGCTCGCCCCAGGGGAGGTGGCCCTGCTCGAGAACCTCCGGTTCGACCCGGGGGAGAAGGCGAACGATCCCGGCTTCATCACCGACCTGACGTGGTTCGGCGACGCGTACGTCAACGACGCGTTCGGTGCCGCGCACCGCGCGCACGCATCGGTGGTCGGCGTGGCGGAGAAGCTCCCGGCCTACGCCGGCAGGCTCCTGATCGACGAGGTGCGGACGCTCGCTCGTCTCCTCGAGGATCCGCCGCGGCCCTACGTGGCCATCCTCGGCGGAGCGAAGGTGAGCGACAAGCTCGGGGTCCTGCGCAACCTGCTCGAGCGGGTGGACGCGCTCGCGGTCGGGGGCGCCATGTGCTTCACGTTCCTCCGGGCCGAAGGTCACGACACCGGTGCATCTCGCGTCGAGGAGGATCAGGTCGACACGGTCCGAGAGCTCGTCGGTGAGGCGCGTGACCGTGGGGTCGACGTCCACCTCCCGTCCGACGTCGTCGTCGCGAGCGAGTTCGCGGCGGACGCGGACCCGTCGACGGTCCGCGTGGACGCGATCCCTCCCGACCGGATGGGGCTGGACGTGGGTCCGGAGACCACCGACCGGTACGCCGACGTGATCACGGGTGCCGGGTCCGCCTTCTGGAACGGGCCCATGGGGGTCTTCGAGTGGGAGGCGTTCGCGAACGGCACCCGACGCGTCGCGCAGGCGATGGCCGACGCCGGCGGCTTCACCGTGGTCGGGGGTGGCGATAGCGCAGCCGCGGTCCGCGAGCTGGCGCTCGATGGTGAGGTGGACCACGTCTCGACGGGAGGCGGCGCGGCGCTCGAACTGCTCGAAGGCAAGGACCTGCCCGGGTTGACCGCCCTCCGCGGCGCAACGACGCGCGGCTCGTACTCAGCCTGACCGTCCGGTCACCGCACCTACGACCGGGGTCGTTGGCGCAGGCCCCGGGTCGGTGTTAGGGTCCTACCGCTGTCGTAGGTGATGCTCCCGCGGCGGGGATCCGACCTACCGGGCCTCCTCCAGGACCTCACTGCGACCGAACTGCAGTCGAGAGAGGGAACAGCGGCGCCCGCTGGCCAGCGGTCGGTCTGGTGTCGTGACGAGCGATCTGCTCTCCCCAGGAGGAACCCATGAGATCATCCATCCCCAAGCCGATCCGCGTGCTCGCGGTCGTCGCGATCCTCGCGATGGTCGCCGTCGCATGCGGTGACGGCGGTAACGGCGAAGAGCCGGGACCCACCGCGACCGACGGTCAAGCCGATGACGGCGACCAGCAGGGCGGCGAGTTCTCCATCTACATCTGTGAGCCCGAGCACATGATCCCGTCCAACGCGTCGGAGACGTGCGGTTCCCAGGCTCTGAGCTCGCTGTTCCGCGGCCTGATCAACTACGACACCGAGGACCTGTCGGCGACCTTCGAGGACGCCGTCGGTGAGTCCATCACCACCGAGGACAACCAGACCTTCACCGTCAAGCTGAAGGACGGCTGGACCTTCCACAACGGTGACCCCGTGAACGCCCAGGCCTTCGTGGACTCGTGGAACTTCGCGACGCTGGCGACCAACGCGCAGCAGAACGCGAACTTCCTGTCCAACATCCAGGGCTACGAGGACGTCAACCCGCCGGTGCCGGAGGGTG
>JAHWKO010000050.1 GCA_019347855.1 Actinomycetota bacterium | reverse complement strand
CGAGGGCCTCAAAAGTCCTTGGCCGTGAGGCCGTGTGGGTTCGAATCCCACGGGGGGCACAGGAGGCTGGAGACGTCGTGCCGGTCCGTTTCATCGGTCTGGCACGGTGGGCTACGCTCGGCCGGTGAGGAACCGAGCAACCCACGGTTCCGCGACCGCTGATCCCCGGGGGCATGCTCACGGCTCGTCCACGCGACGCAGACAAGATCCGCGAGCGCCTGACCGACGTGCAAGAACGTCTCCGGCGCGCACGGGGGAACCTGCGCGTGCTGGAGGAGCAGGTCGCGTACCTGGGAGAGCTGGCCGACGAGGCCGAGACCCGGAAGTTGGTCTCCGGAACGCCGCTCGCGGACCGTGAGTGGCAGCAGGCCAAGACGGACCACGACCGTCACGTGCGGCTGCGCGACGAGACACGTGACGAGATCGACGAGCTCGAGCAGGAACGCGATCGTCTCCTCGATCGGTTGCTCGAGGTGGAAGGGACGAGGTGAGCGACGAGACGACCGCCGGGACGGACGCCGCGACGACGGCGACGGTGTCGGGCGCGCAGCGGCCGACCCGGGTCCTCATCGCCGAGGACGAGGCGCTGATCCGCCTCGATCTGAAGGAGATGCTCGAGGAGGAGGGCTTCGAGGTCGTCGCGGAGGTCGCGGACGGCGCCTCCGCCGTGCGACTCACCCGGGAGCTCAAGCCGGACCTCGCGATCCTGGACATCAAGATGCCCGTCATGGACGGGATCCAGGCGGCCGAGGAGATCGCCGGCGAACGACTGTCGGCCGTCCTGATCCTCACGGCGTTCAGCCAGCGCGATCTGGTCGAGAAGGCGCGCCGAGCGGGCGCGATGGCGTACCTCGTGAAGCCGTTCCAGAAGCACGATCTGTTGCCCGCGGTCGAGATCGCCGCTGGACGGTTCCGTGAGATGTCCGGACTCGAGGATCAGGTCGACGATCTGCAGGGACGTCTCGAGGCGCGCAAGCTCGTCGAGCGCGCCAAGGGGATCCTCCAGGACACGCAGGGGATGACCGAGGCCGAGGCCTTCCGCTGGATCCAGCAGCAGGCGATGCAGCGGCGCGAGACGATGCGGGCGATCGCTGAGCGGATCCTCGAGGAGTTCGAGGGGTCCGACGCCGCTGCGGACGATGCCGGGGATGCCGCCGACGCGTGACCGTGGGTGTCGCGAGTCTCCTATCGCGGTCGTAGACTCGTTCCTCGACCGCACCTAGCATGTGGTCACCATCTCTCGACCCCCTTGGAGGGACCATGCGCTTCCTGAAGCACTTCCGCCTGTTGGCGTTGATCGCGGTGCTGGCACTCGCCTTCGCGGCGTGCGGTGGTGACGGCGACGCCGGCGACGAGGCATCACCCGGCGAGATCGACACCGCCACGGACACCGAGACCAGCACGGAGGACGATGGCCAGGCGGCTGACCTGGGTCTCGTCACCGAGGGCGTCCTCACCGTCTGCACCGACTCGCCGTACCCGCCGATGGAGTTCGAGGAGGGTGGGGAGTTCACCGGGTTCGACATCGAGCTGATGCGTGAGATCGCCAGCGAGATGGGTCTCGACGGCATCGAGGTGATCAACGCGGGCTTCGAGCCGATCACGTCGGGTGCGGCGTTCGCATCCGATCAGTGCGATGTGGCCGCCGCCTCCATCACGATCACCGAGGAACGCGAGCAGAACGTCGACTTCACGGACCCGTACTTCGAGGCCGACCAGTCGCTCCTCGTGAAGAAGGACTCCGGGTTCTCCTCGCTCGAGGACCTGGCGGGCGAGCGCCTCGGCGTCCAGGCCGGGACGACCGGAGCGACCTACGCCCAGGAGAACAAGCCGGAGAGCACCGAGATCGTCGAGTTCGACGACCCCGGGGGCCTGTTCCCGGCGCTGGAGTCCGGTGACATCGGCGGCGTGCTGCAGGACATCGTCGTGAACCAGGGACGGACGTTCGAGGACGACACCGTCGAGGTCGTCGAGACGTACCCGACCGAAGAGGAGTACGGGTTCGCGGTGGCCGAGGAGGGGAGCGACGAGCTGCTCTCCGCGATCAACGAGGCGCTCGCGGCCGTGCAGGACAGCGGGACGTACGACGAGGTGTACGACGAGTTCTTCCCGGAGGCCTCCGAGTAGCCACGTCACGTACCGGTAGCACCGAGGGGGACCCGAGTAGGGTCCCCCTCGTCGTACCTCCGGCGGGAGGCAGCCCCAGATGAAGCCACAACAGCAACAGCGCATCGTCAAGGGCGTCATGTACGCGCTCCTCGTCGCGGGCATCGTCGCGACGGTCGTCGTACCGCCGTGGGCCGAGATCCGGAGAGGCTTCGGCAACCTCGAGATCGCGCGCAGCATGTTCCCCGAGGTCGTCACGGTCGCCGCGAAGAACACGCTGCTGTACACGGCGACGTCGTTCGTGTTCGGGCTGGTGTTCGGTCTGATCCTGGCACTGATGAAGCTGTCGACCGTGCGGCCCTACCGGTGGCTGGCGAGCACCTACATCGAGATCTTCCGGGCGCTGCCGGCCCTGGTGACGATCTTCCTGATCGGGTTCGGCGTCCCGATCGCGTTCAGCGTCTCCATCCCCGGGGGACACCTGGGCAACGTCACCCTGGGTCTCGGGATCGTGGCGGCCGCCTACATGGCCGAGACGATCCGCGCCGGGATCGAAGCGGTCCCCAAGGGGCAGATGGAGGCGGCGCGCTCGTTGGGCATGAGCCACAGCCGGGCGATGCTGTCGATCGTCATCCCGCAGGCCTTCCGGATCATCATCCCGCCCCTGACCAACGAGCTGGTGCTGCTGATCAAGGACACCTCGCTGGTGTTCGTCCTGGGGTTCACGATCGACAGCAAGGAGCTGTTCAAGTTCGGTAGCGACATCATGTCCAACACGTTCAACGGGACGCCGCTGATCGTGATCGCGCTGGTATACCTGGCGATCACCCTGCCGATGACGCGTCTCGTGGCCCAACTCGAGAAGCGGACGGCGCGGGCGCGATGATGGACCCCACGATGACGACGAACCGCACCGACAGCCACGCGATCGACATCGTCGACCTGCACAAATCCTTCGGCGATCTCGAGGTCCTCCGCGGGATCGACTTCTCCGTCGAGCACGGGGAGGTCGTGTGCATCATCGGACCCTCCGGATCGGGGAAGTCGACGCTCCTCCGGTGCGTCAACCGGCTGGAGGAACCGAACTCGGGGAGGATCGTCATCGAGGGGACGGACATCACCGACGTGGACGTCGACCTGAACGCGGTCCGACGCAAGATCGGCTTCGTGTTCCAGGCGTTCAACCTGTTCCCGCACCTGACGGTCATGCGCAACCTGACGATCGCGCAGCGCAAGGTCCTCAAGCGGTCGGAGGAGGAGGCGCAGGAGGTCGCCCGTCGGATGCTCGCACGGGTCGAACTGTCCGAGAAGGTCGACGCCTACCCGAACCACCTGTCCGGCGGCCAGAAGCAGCGCGTCGCGATCGCCCGCGCCCTCTGCATGGATCCCGACATGATGCTGTTCGATGAGGTCACGAGCGCCCTCGACCCCGAGCTCGTCGGGGAGGTCCTCGGGGTCATGCGTGACCTCGCCGAGGAGGGCATGACCATGCTGGTCGTGACGCACGAGATGGGGTTCGCCCGTGCGGTCGCGCACCGCGTGGTGTTCATGGACGAGGGGGTCATCGTCGAAGAGGGACCTCCCTCACAGGTCATCACCGAACCGGAGGAGGAGCGCACGAGGACGTTCCTCTCGATGGTCCTCGACCGGATGCCCTGACCAGGAGGAAGGCCGCGCCCGACCGCACCGTCACGCGGCCCTCCGCAGGCGCGACTGTTCGGCGAGCTGCGGCTCGCGTCGCTGACGCAGGAGCCACCAGGCGAACAGCCCCAGGAGCGCGGCACGGATCAGTGCGAGGACCTGGGCGACGCGGAGCAGCCAGATCGAGTCGTCGTCGCTGGGAGCGAACGTCAGCCAGTTCGCCGCGTTCACGACGTCGACGAGCAGGACCCACTTCCACGGGATCCTGGTCAGCACGAGCAACGGGAGGATCCACAGGATGAACTGCGGCGAGAACACCTTGCTGATCAGGGTGAAGGCGATCACGAGGACGAGCGCGGCATCGACCGCCGGGAGGTCGCCTCGGTCGAGACGGTAGGCCACGTACAGGACCCCACCGATCAGGGTGAGGCCGGCGAGGACGCCTCCCAGCTCGTAGAGGCTGCCGTCGAACAACGGCCCCCCGATGAGGCGGTAGCCGAGGTCCTGGAAGGCGCCGACGTGGCTGTCGGGGTTCGCCGCCCGCCGGAGGTGGAACGTGATCGATCGCAACCAGTTGCCCGCGTCGATCGCGATGGCCGGCAGCTGGAACAGCGACCAGGTCGCGATCGCGACCCCGATCGCGTGCCGGTCGACACGGTCCCAGGCGTCGCGCAGCGTCCACGCCCCCGACCGTTCCTCCGGCTCCTGCCAGCGGAGGGACCACGGACCCACGGCGACCAGGATCACGAGGACGGCGGGCCACCACTTGAAGGCCGCTCCCACGGCGAACACGGCGGCCGCGACGCGCGGCCGATCACGCGCCGCCGCGAGCAGCCCCACCGCGACCAGCGCCGCCGCCCAGAGATCCCAGTTGTGGAACCCGAAGACCAGCAGTCCCGGAGCGAGGACGAACAGGAGCAGCCGACCGCGCGAGCGGTCCTGCATCGACAGGAGCCGGTCGAGCGCCCACGTGGTCACGAACGCGGCCACGGCGAGGGTCGCCGCGGTGATGAGGAAGTACATCCGCCGCGTCTCGCTCAGGAGCGCGATCAGGTACGAGCTGAACCCGACGCCGGGGGGGTACTCGAAGGTCCACTCGGGGACGAACAGCTGGGGAGGATCGGTGTAGGGCAGGACGTCCTGGCTGAGCCCGCGGAGGTGGTAGAGCTTGATGACGTCGGAGTAGCAGTAGCCGGTGCGCTGCCAGAACGGCGCTCCCTCGGCGCCCAGGGAGTGGTTGCTCAGGCAGGGGAGGGTGCTGATGAGCTCGAACAGGAGGACGACGGCCAGGAGGCCGTAGACGAGCCAGCGCGGGACCCCCGTGGAGCCCACGTCAGAAGATCGCGTTCGCGAGCCGCCGACCTGCGTCCGGAACGAGCGGGTGATCGTCGCCGAGGATCCGGAACACGGTCAGCAGCGGTGCACGTGCCTCGACCTGCTCCGCGGCTGGGTCGGGACGGTGTGGAACCAGCAGCTCCGCCTCGGACGGAACCAGGCCGCTCGGCCCGCACCACTCGGCCCAGAATTCCACGACGACGGGGACCTCGCGTGACCGTGCGATGACGTCACGTTCGAACGCCTCCGCGTCGACATCGAGCACGTGCGCGCCGGTGGGCACGGGGGGAACCCTCCGATCTCGGGGTGTGTCAGGGGCGCAGCGTACGCTCTCGGTGGACGCCGCCGTCGCTACCGGAGGGCCTCGTGTCCGAGACCGACATCACCGACCCCGCCGCTGGCGGGCGCGCGACCTTGCTGCTCCTGGATGGGCACAGCCTCGCGTACCGGGCCTTCTACGCGCTCCCCGACAGCCTCCGGACGCGGACAGGCCAGCTCACCAACGCCGTGTTCGGGTTCACGAGCATGCTGATCAAGATGCTGGGGGACCGCGACCCGGACGGGATCGTCGTGTGCTTCGACAAGGGCCGCGACGTCGTCCGCACCGAGGTCTACCCCGAGTACAAGGCAGGCCGCGCAGAGACCCCCGACGAGTTCCGTACCCAGCTGGACCTGATCCACGAGGTCCTCGAGGTCCTCGAGGTACCCGTCATCGAGGTCCCCGGAGTCGAGGCTGACGATGTCATCGCGACGCTGGCGCGGCGTGCCGTCGACGAGGGGCACCGCGTTGAGATCGTGACGGGGGACCGTGACGCGATGCAGCTCGTGACCGACGACATCACCGTCCTCTACACGCTCCGCGGTATCACCGAGACAGCGGACATGACACCGGACGCGGTCGAGGACCGGTACGGCATCCGCCCCGAGAGCTACCCCGAGTACGCCGCGCTGCGGGGCGACACCTCCGACAACCTCCCCGGGGTCCCCGGGGTGGGCGAGAAGACCGCGGCCAAGCTGCTGAACGAGTGGGGGGATCTCGAGGGGATCTACGAGCACATCGACGAGGTCGGCGGCAAGGTGCTGCCGCGGAACCTCGCCGAGCACAAGGACCAGGTGTTCCTCAACCGGCGGCTGATGCGTCTCCGCGACGACGTCGATGTCGAGTCCGACCTCGCCGAGCTGCGGATGGGCGAGCCGGACGCCGCTGCGATCCACCGGTTGTTCGAGACCCTCGAGTTCAACACGCTCTGGGACCGACTGCGTGAGGAGGTCCTCGAGGCCCAGCAGCAGTCCGAGGCGACCGGCTACGGGAGCACTCCCCGGCAGCTGCAGGCGGGGGACCTCGTGTCGTGGCTCGAGGACCTCGAGGGTCCGCTCGCGCTCGTGCCCGTCGCGGACGGCTCGGTGCCCGACCTCCGGTGGACGGCCGTCGGGTTGGCAGCCGCAGGGCGTGATCCCGTCGCTGGGCTCCTGGACGATCTCGCCCGCGAGGACCGCGAGGCGCTAGCGCGGGCGCTGGCGGACGTCGAACTCGCGAAGGTGGTCCACGACGTGAAGACGCTGGACCACGCCACCCGGTCCCGCGACCAGGGGCTCTCCGGTGTCACGATCGACACGGAGCTGGCGGCCTACCTGGCCACCCCCGACCAGCGCAGCTACGACCTCGAATCGCTCGCGCTCCAGCACCTGAACCGCACCCTCACCACCGAGGAGCCCGAGGACGGGGCACAGCTGTCCCTCGATGTGGACGCCGCGGAAGGGCGGCACGAGGACCGTGCGCTCCGGGCCCAGGCCACCCTGGAACTCGCCGAGTACCTCCAGGACGAGCTGGACCGTCGTGGCCAGACCGAGCTCATGGCGACGATCGAGATGCCCCTCGCACCGGTGCTCGCCCGGATGGAACGGACCGGGATCGCCCTGGACCTCGATGTCCTGCACGAGATGCGAGACCGGTTGGCTTCCCGCTGTGACGAGCTCGAGCGGGAGATCTGGGATCACGCGGGGCACCGGTTCAACGTGGCGTCGACCCCGCAGCTCCAGGAGATCCTGTTCGAGGAGCTGGAACTGCCCAAGACCAAGCGCATCAAGACCGGGTACTCGACGGATGCGGCCTCGCTCGAGTCGATCGCGTCGTCCCACCCGATCGTCGATCCCATCCTCGAGTGGCGTGAGCTGTCCAAGCTCGTGTCCACCTACCTCGACGCGCTCCCGCCGCTGGTGAACGAACGAACAGGCCGGATCCACACGACCCTGTCGCAGACGACAGCGGCCACGGGGCGCCTGTCGTCCTCGAACCCGAACCTGCAGAACGTCCCGGTCCGACGGGACGAGGGGCGCGAGATCCGGCGCGCGTTCGTCCCCGGGGAGGGGTTCGACCTCCTGGTGGTCGCCGACTACTCCCAGATCGAGCTGCGCGTCATGGCCCACCTGACGGAGGACGACGGGCTGATCGAGGCCTTCGCATCGGGCGAGGACATCCACGCCACGACGGCCGCGGAGGTGTTCGATCTCCCGCTGGAGATGGTCGACGGGCCGCTGCGCGACCGCGCGAAGGCCATCAACTACGGCCTCGCGTACGGGCTGACGGCCTACGGGCTGTCCCAGCAGATCGGTATCCCTCCCGAGGAGGCCCAGGAGATCGTCGACGCGTACATGGAGCGGTTCCCGAACGTCGGCGCGTACCTCAACGGAGCCGTGGACCGGGCACGACGGGAGGGGTACACGACGACGTTGTTCGGCCGCCGCCGTTACCTCCCCGACCTGCTGTCCACGAACCGCAACCGGCGATCCATGGCCGAGCGCATGGCCCTGAACGCCCCGATCCAGGGGACCGCGGCGGACATCATCAAGCTCGCCATGATCCGCGTGCAGGGTGCCCTGGACCGTCACGGCCTCCAGACGCAACTGCTCCTGCAGGTCCACGATGAGCTGGTCCTCGAAACCCCCGAGGACGAGCTCGAGGAGGCTCGCAAGGTCGTGGTGGCCGAGATGGCCGGGGTGGCGGACCTGGCGGTACCGCTCGAGGTCGACACCGCCGAGGGGTTCACCTGGTACGAAGCCCAGAAGCACTAACCGCCCGCTTCCCCTCCGTCCAGGGTGGGGACCCGTCGACTGTGGTTGCCTCGGGTCGGACGCGTCAGAGGGGAGCCTGGGGTGGATCGCGACAAGCTCGTCTCGGAGGACAAGGTCCAGCTCGGACCGCTCGTCCTGGAGACCTTCCGGGTCCTGCGCGCCCGTCTGGTCGGCCTGATCGCCCTCGGCCTGGTGCTGCTCGTGCCGCTGGAACTGGTCGGAGCGGCACTCACACGGCACAACCCGGACATACCACGATCCGGCGCGCCGGTGGGGGCGGACGCGCTCACGGCCGTGATCGAGGTCGAACCGGTCCTGGGTGACCTCCTGGTGTTCCTGATCGCGGTACCCCTCCTCGCCGGCACCGTCGCCCTCGTCGTGGTCGCTGCCCAGCTCGGGCGGGAACTCCGGATCGGTGACGCCTGGCGGGTGGCACTGCGGCGGCTCCCCGCGCTCCTGGGGGTCACCGTCGCGCTCGCCCTGGCCGCTGCGGTGGTCATCGCGGTCGCCGCCGTGATCGACCTGGTCGTGCCAGAGATCCTCCCATCCGGCTCGATCGCGTCGGTCCTCGGGCTCGTCGTCCTCCTGACGGGGTTCACCGCGCTGGTGCCGTTCGCCGTCGCGGGCTACCCAGCGGCCGCCGTGGAGGCGGGAGGAGCCGTCGACACCGTGCGATCGGCGGTCCGATCAGGGCGTCAGAGCTTCGTGGACCTGCTGGGGCGAGGCGTGGCACTGGTGGCGCTGGCCAGCGTGCTGGGCGCACTCGTCCGGTTCGTGGTGATGTTCGTGATCGGGCTCCTCGGCTCGGGCTGGGCGATCCAGGCCATCGGCGAGGCGGTCGCGGATCTCGTCTTCATCCCCATCTTCGCCGGGGGCGCCACCCTCGCGTACCTCGACCTCCGCGGACGCAGAGGCGAGGTCGACCGGGATCAGCTCCGTCGTGCCACCGAGGTGGACGCCGGGAGGACGGCGGCCGGGGAGGCGCAGGGGACATCCAGCCCGTAGCCCATGCGCGGGATCAGATCTCGGTGTCCAGACTGGCGACCGTGTCCGGGTCGGTGCGCGTGACATCGATCGCGCCCGCCCCGATGTCGGTGACCTCGCAGCGGTAGCGGCCGGTCGGGCCGGTCATCCGGAAGCGGACCTGGCCGTGCTCGTCGGTGTTCGCCAGGCCGCGCCCCGTGCGTTCAGGGCCGACGATCCGCGCCTCCACCGCGAGCTCACGGACGGCCTCGCCGACGGCGTCGCGCACGTTGACCCAGAAGGTGACCCGGAAACGCCCCTCGTCCACGAGCTCGGCGGGGAGCGTCTCGATGCTCTCGACACGGACCGGTTCCTCGTACAGCTGACGCTTGGGGACCATGTCCGGGAGGGTCTCGAAACGCTCGGGTTCGTCGTCGGCCACGGGGACTCCGGCGTGCACGCGGTGGGCAGGTTGCGCGAGCGTACGTCGCGCGATGACCCCTGACGCATGCCGACATGCGGGCGGATCGTCGCGTTGACAGGGCGGCAGACGGATGCGACCCTCGTGGTCCTCCGGCCCCGCGGGCCGGGGTTCGACGGTGCCATGCCACCCCTGCCCGGACCCCTTACCCTGGCCGGGACGCCCATCGCGCGTCGTTCGACCGCCGCGCTCTGAGCGGCACACACAACGGACAACCCAGGAGACCTCGACCCCATCATGGACCAGAACCCGACGACCCCGACCCCCGGCGCCGCAACCGACGACGCCGGTGACGACCCCACCACCTCCGAGGAGACGACCTCGACCGAGGAACAGGCCACGTCTCAGACCAACGACGCACCGCAGGGCCAGGACAGCTCCGTCGTCCCCGGCGACACGGATGAGCCCGTCGTCGTGATGAAGGAGCCCGGCGGTTCCCTCACCTCCACCGGTGAGCCGATCGTCGAGAACGAGTACGAGGACGACGCGTCGTTCGAGGAGGCTCTCGAGTCCACCCTCAAGGCGTTGGACGAGGGCGACATCGTCGAGGGCGTCATCGTCAAGGTGGACCCGGACGAGGCACTGCTGGACATCGGGTACAAGTCCGAGGGCGTCATCCCCGCGCGCGAACTGTCGATCAAGCAGGACGTTGACCCGCGCGAGGTCGTGCAGATCGGGGACGTGATCGAGGCGCTGGTCCTCCAGAAGGAGGACGAGCACGGCCGCCTTCTCCTGTCCAAGAAGCGCGCCCAGTACGAGCGCGCCTGGGGCACGATCGAGCGCATCTTCAGCGAGGACAAGACCGTCAAGGGCACGGTCATCGAGGTCGTCAAGGGCGGTCTGATCCTGGATATCGGACTGCGGGGGTTCCTGCCCGCCTCGCTGGTCGAGATGCGTCGTGTCCGTGACCTCAACCCGTACGTGGGCACCGAGCTCGAGTGCAAGATCATCGAGCTCGACAAGAACCGCAACAACGTGGTCCTGTCGCGCCGCAAGTTCCTCGAGGAGACCCAGAGCGAGTTCCGTCAGGAGTTCCTCTCCAGCCTCCAGAAGGGCGAGATCCGCAAGGGTGTCGTCAGCTCGATCGTCAACTTCGGTGCCTTCGTGGACCTGGGCGGTGTCGACGGGCTGGTGCACGTCTCCGAGCTCGCCTGGCAGCACATCGACCACCCCTCCGAGGTCGTGGACGTCGGCGACGAGGTGACCGTCGAGGTGCTCGACGTCGACCTCGAGCGTGAGCGGGTGTCGCTGTCGCTCAAGGCCACGCAGGAGGACCCTTGGACGAAGTTCGCCCGCGAGAACCAGGTGGGCGACGTCATCGACGGCGAGGTCACCAAGCTCGTTCCGTTCGGGGCGTTCGTGCAGGTCGCCGAGGGCATCGAAGGTCTGGTGCACATATCGGAGCTCGCCGAGCACCACGTGGAGGCTCCCGAGGCTGTCGTGAACGTCGGCGACAAGATCCAGGTCAAGGTCATCGACATCGATACCGTCCGTCGACGCATCAGCCTCTCGCTGAAGCAGGTCGCCGGTCCGGCCGGTGCCACCGGTCCCGAAGCGACTGGCCCCGCACAGCAGGGACAGCTCACCCCCGAGCAGATGGCCCTCGCCGAGACCGCCTACGTCTCGAGCGGCCCGCGTGCCGAGAGCGGTGCAGGACCGGAGCCCGAGGAAGGGAGCTCGTCGGCGCTCGGCGACCAGCTGCGGCAGGCCGGCTTCCAGACCACCGAAGAGCAGGCCCAGGAGGGCGAGGTCGAGCCGGAGGCCGACGTCGAGGAAGGTGCAGCCGAGGAACCTGGGACGGAACCTGCTGGGGAACAGGCCGCAGACACCGAGGACGCCGACGAGGAGGCCCCCGAGAGCGCCGACGCGACGGAGGACGTCGCTGAGGACGTGGCCGAGGACGCGGACGTCGCCGAGGACGCCGACGCTGCCGCGGAGGTCTCGGACGACGAGACCCCCGATGTCGAGCCCGGTGAGGCGCCCGACGCGGACGCCGGTGAGCCGGCGCTCGAGGGTGACCTCGCCGGTCAGGCCGAGGCGTCCGAGGCCGAGGAGGTCACCGACGCCGAGGGTGACGTGAAGGGTGCGGACGTCGACGAGATCGACGCCGAGGTGCCCGACACCGCCGACGAGGAGCCACCCTCCGACGGGTCCCCCGAAGCACCGGCGAAGGCGATCGCGGAGGCCGACGAGGAGTCCGAGACGCCGACCACCGAGGAGCAGCCGGAGCTGTCCGAGGAGGAGCAGGCCGAGTCGCAGGCCTGATCTGCCCGTGTACCTGGTCGGACTGACCGGCGGGATCGGCAGCGGCAAGAGCACCGTCGCGCGCCTGCTCGATGAGCGAGGCGCCGTGGTGATCGATGCCGACCGGATCGCACGCGAGGTCGTCGAGCCCGGGACGGAGGGACTGGCCGCCGTCGTCGAGCGGTTCGGGGAGGACATCCTGGATCCCGAAGGGCGGATGGACCGAGCGGCGGTGGCCGAGATCGCCTTCTCCGACGACCAGGCGCGCGAGGACCTCAACGCGATCATCCACCCGCGCGTGCGTCAGCGGATCGCGGAGCGCCTCGGCGAGATCGCGGCCGACGAGCGGGAGCGGAACCGCATCGTGGTGCTGGACGTTCCCCTCCTGGTGGAGGGGGGCGGCGACCACGGGTACGAGGCCGTCCTCGTGGTGACCGCTCCCGAGGAAGTGCGCGTGCGGCGCCTGGTGGAGGACCGGGGGATGGACCCGGGCGACGTGCGCGCACGGATCTCCTCGCAGGCCAGCGACGAGGAACGGCTCGCGGTCGCGACCCACGTGATCGGCAACGCCGGGACGATGGACGAACTCGAGAGACAGGTGGACGAGGTGTACGCCGAGCTACGGGATGCTGCGCAGACGGCGGCGGGCGGGCGATCGTGACGGTCCGTGCGGTCGTGCTGGACATGGGGATGACGGTGCTGCGCGCCGAGCCCTCCTACATCGACGTGTTCGTGGAGGGGTGTGCCGGGGCCGGCCTGGACATCCGTGACCGGGCACCGGGCGCAGAGTCGGGCGGCTTCGCCGGCTTCGGGGACGTGTGGCGCCAACACAGCGACGGCTGGGACGAGACGGGCCGGCCGTCCCCGCACAGTGGGGACCCCGACGCTGAGAGGGACTTCTGGACCGGGTTGTACGTGCGTCTCCTCGAGCTCCTCGAGGTTGAGGTGGACCGACCGAAGGTGGCCACAGCGGTCTACGAGCACTTCCAGCGACCCACGTCGTTCGCTCCCTACCCGGACGCCCTCGACGCGATCGACGATCTCCGGGACCGCGGCGTGAAGCTCGCCGTGTGCTCGAACTGGGGACCGGCGCTCAGGCAGCTGCTCGAGCACCACGACCTCGTGGCCCGCTTCGATGCGGTCGCGATCTCCGGTGAGCTCGGCGCCGTCAAGCCGGAGCCCGCGATCTTCGAGGCGGTGCTGCGGGAGCTCGATGAGGAACCTGGGCCACTCGTCGCGCACGTCGGCGACGACCTCCTGCAGGACGTCGCCCCCGCCCGAGAACTCGGGCTGCATGCCGTCCTGATGGATCGGTACGACCGGCACCCGGACCACGACGGTCCGCGGGTCAGGACGCTCGCTGAGCTCCCCGAGGTCCTCGGCCTCCCGGAGCCGCAAGAGGCGGTCCACGTCCGTTGACGGACCGGAGCACGGACGACCGACGGCTCCGCTACCTCGCGGCGGCCCTGGCGTCCGTGCTGCTGCTCGCGACCGCGGTCGGGATCTCGAGGGTCAGGCAGGAGCCCGAGCGCACCCCGACGGCCACGGTCACCTCCCCCGCGCCGACACCCACCACGCCGGAGGATCCCTCACCGCCGCCGTCTGCCAGCGAGCCGACATCGCCGGACGTCGCGCTGCCGGTGGATCCTGCCGCGGCCGAGTCGATGGAGCCTGCGGACCTCATGCGAGCCGGACAGGAGACCGCCCGGGGCCCCTGGGCGGACCTCGGCCACGAGGACTGGCAGGTCGAGGAACGTCCCGTGTACATCGCCCGGGGGAGCCTCGGTGAGGACCGTCGTCAGGTCCGAGCGGACGTGACGATCGCGTTCCGAGCCGATCGGGACCTCGACCAGCTCGTCCTCCGACTGCTCCCCGCCGCCGAGTCCCTTGCGGACTCCCCGGACGTGACCGTCCGACGCGGTGGTGAGACCGTGTCTTCGGAGGTGGACCGAGGCGGTGCCCGTCTGCTCGTCCCGCTCGATCCGCCGTTGCAGGCGGGCGAGGCGGCTTCGGTCCGCATCCAGCTGAACTACGCCCTCACCGACCGGAGCCAGGTGGTCGACGACGGCGGACCGGCGGGGTTCGGGCTGCTGGCGTGGAACCCGGATGCGAGCGTCCTGGGGCACTGGCTCCCGCTCCTCACCTTCGACGAGGGGGAGATGATCCCGTGGGGCGACGTCGGGGCGTTCCCTCCGGCGGTGTGGTCGGTGATCGTCGAGACCGGCGCGGAGCTGGTCACCGGCGGGTCCGAGGATCCGTGCCCCGCGGAGGTGTCGACTGGCTCGGGGTGCGTTTGGGCCCGCGGGATCGCACTGCGCGACGTGTCGATGGTCGCGTACGACGCCCTGTCCGAGCGTTCCACCTCGATCGGTCCGTTCCAGATCAACGCCGTGTCGACGCCAGCGCTCGAGGCACGCTTGCAGGCTGCACTGGACGTGTCCGCCGGGTCGTTCCGGAGCTTCCTCCAGCGGTTCGGGTCGCTCGCGTGGCGTGAGCTCGACGTCGTGGCGGCTCCCCTGGGTGCGGGGGCGGCGGGGATGGAGTTCCCGGGTCTGCTGCTGATCGACGATGAACCCAACATCTACGACTCGATGACCGGGGGGTTCGGCGCGTTCGTGGTCACGCACGAGGTCGCTCACCAGTGGTTCCACGCCCTCGTGGGCAACGGGTCGTTGACGGACCCGGTCGTGGACGAGTCGCTGGCGCAGTACCTCTCGTACCTCGCGTTCGCGGATCTCTACGGGGAGGCAGCCGCACAGCAGCTCGCGGACTCGTCGTTCGCTGGCAGGTACCTGCGGGCGCGGGACAACGGGGTCGAGGATCGAGCGCCCGCGCAACCGCTGTCCGGGTTCGGGGGGATGGACGCCTACGGCGCGATGGTCTACGCGCGCGCCCCGCTCGCGTGGATCGTGGCGGAGGAGCGCATCGGTCGTGACGCCGTCGTGGCGTTCCTCCGTTCCGTCGTCGACCGGTGGGCGCTGGACGCGTTGAGCGATGACGAGCTCCTCGCGTACGCGCGCGAGCAGCGTCCGGAGATCGCCGAGGTCCTCGACCGGTTCTGGTTCGATCCAGCACCCGTCGACGCGCGCTGAGGTGGGGAACCGGGGCACGTGGGCCGTCGGGATCCTCGCCGCGGTCATCCTGGTCTCGGGCGTGCTCGCCGTCCTCGTCTCCGACCCGGTGGGGACGACCCGACCCCCGTCGGCTGGGCCGACCTCGACCCCCAGCCCGTCTCCGACGACGGCCGAGGACGACGCGCTGCGGGACCCGGCCGTAGCGGCCGCCATCCCAGCCGAGCGGCTGCTCGAGCTCGCCGACGAAGCGGGCCCCACACCCTCACCGACACCGCTGGACGACAACGATATCCCCACGCAGGGCCGCCCGATCTACGTCGTGGACGCGACGCTCGATCGCGAACGGGCGGAGGTGCGCTTCGATCTCGTCCTCGCGTTCCGTCCCCGCGTCGAGCTCAGCGCGGTACCGCTGTACCTCGCAGCCCTCCGGCATGCCGCGGGCGTCCCGGAGGCTGAGCCGGAGCTGACGGTCACCCGGGACGGCGCCGAGGTGCACGTCGGTCACCGGTACGCCCTCGGGCTGATGCTCGCCCAGCTCGACCCACCCATCCAGCCGGGCGAGGTCGTCCGCTTGCGCATCCAGGGGAGCTACACGGTCCCCGAGGTGTCGGAGCTCGAGCTCCCCGAGACGGCCTCGGATCCGTTCCCGGCGTTCCTGTCCCGGAGCGGCGACAGCTTGCTGCTCCTGGGGTGGTTGCCGACCCTCGTGCTGGGGGACCAGGGAGGTCACACGCCGACACCGGGCCGGGCAGGGCGATCCCCGCCATCACGGTGGTCGGCGACGATCCGCGGAGCGCCCCGCCTCGCGAGCAGTGGCACCGACCGTCCGTGCGTCGACGGCGAGGAGGCCGCTGGATGCACCTGGGTGGTGGCGGACGCCCTCACCGACCTCTCCGCGATCGCCACGGACGAGCTGCCGAGCGTCTCCCGGTCCAGCGGAGGGGTCGAGCTGCGGCTCGCTGGACCGCCGGGGGCCGCCAGCCTGGACGAGCTCGCCGAGGTCGCCGCGGCCAGCTACGACGGCTTGTCCGGGGACCTCGGCGCCCTGCCGTGGGCCGAGGTGGACCTCGTCCCGGCATCGATCTCGGACCTCGACATCATCGGGCTGTCGACCCCCGGCCTGGTGTTCCTCGAGGAGGAGGTCTACGGCGCCCCGCAGGACCCTCTGGCCAGACAGCTGGTGGCGCACGAGCTGGCCCACCAGTGGTTCGGGGCGCTCGTCTCCACGGATACCGATGCGGCGGCCCTGATCCACGAATCGGCCGCCCAGTACCTCGCGTACGTCGAGTTGGCCCGCCACGAGGGGCAGGCGCTGGCCGACCGTTTCGCTCGGGGGCTACGCGACTACTACCTGGAGGTCATGCGACCGATCGACCGTCTCCAAGAACCGCCTGCCGACCCCGCGTTCGACCTCGGCCCAGAGGCCCGATCGGCCCTCTGGTACGGACGGGCCTCCCTCGGCTGGATCGCCGCCGAACGGGCCGCAGGTCGTGACCGCGTGCTCGGGACCCTGTCCGACATCGTGGACCAGCACCGGTTCGGGTTCGTGGAGCTCGATGACGTGCGTGCCATCGCGCCGCCCGAGATCGAGTCGGTGCTCGAGACCTACTGGTTCGACTACGGGACGATCCCGGAGTGAGCCTCGCGCGTTAGCCGGGAAGGCTGCGTCGCACCTCAGCGTTACCCTCGTTCCGGGTCGTCCACCCGCTCACCGAGCACGTACAGGAACGCCGTGCCCGACTTCCAGGTCGTCAGCGATTTCGCCCCGTCCGGGGACCAGCCTCAGGCGATCGAGCAGATCGTCGAGGCGCTCAGCGCTGGCGAGAAGGCGGTCACGCTGCTCGGCGCGACCGGGACCGGGAAGACCTTCACCGCCGCCAAGGTGATCGAGTACACGATCCATCTCTTCCTTGGTGTGTGCATCGAACTGACCTCCTTCCAAGTCATTGGTTGCTGTGCGTCGGCCCGTTGCGGGACGGGGGCCGTTCCACTGCGCGCCCGTCTGCCTCCCAGGCCGTGAGCCCTCCGTCGAGGTGGGCCACGTCGCGGTAGCCCATCTGGCGGAGCATCGCGGCAGCGAGAGCGGAACGCCCTCCGGATGCGCAGTAGAGGATCGTGCG
>JAHWKO010000004.1 GCA_019347855.1 Actinomycetota bacterium | reverse complement strand
CCAAACCCGGCCCTGACCAGATCGGCGGCCCGTACGTGTCGACGAGGGCCCTCTTGCCGTGCAACTCTGCGAGAGGATGGAACCGACATCCGGATGGTGTCCCGGACGGGAGGGCCAGTGGAACCGATCGCGCTCAGCGAAGCGACCACGACGATCGCGGGGATCCTCTTCATCGCGCTGGTCACCGTCGAGACTGGCGGTCTGTACCTCGTCCGGCTCGCACGTGGCAGCACCCCCGCGACCGACCTGCAGGTGTCGTTCGCGCGTGCCGGTCACGCACACGCTGGCGTGCTGCTGATCCTGTCCCTCGTCGGTCTGCTGTACGCCGACGCCGTAGGTCTCGAGGGTCTTCTGGGCACGTTGGCGCGAAGTGGCGTGCCTGTTGCCGCGCTGCTCATGCCGGCCGGGTTCTTCTTCTCCAGCATGGGCAGAGCACGAACGAGCCCCAACCGGTTGATCGCGTTGGTGTACCTCGGAGGGATCTCCCTCGCAGTCGGCCTACTCGCACTTGCCGTCGGCCTACTCCGCGGGACCTAGAACGTTCGGAGTCCAGCAGCGAGAGCTGGCGGTCCGCAACCCAGGGAGTGCGTGCTCCTCCACCATCTGTCAGGTGTCGACGACCTCGAGCTCGGTGCTGATGTCGATCGCGTCCCGGATCGAGCGGGCCACCGGGCACTTGTCCGCGTGGAAGCCGTGCACCCGGTCGACCTTGTCGCGGTCCGCGTCCGGTTCCAACTGCAGCCGGTAGCGGACGTGGATGCGTCGGATAACGAGCACGCCGTCCTCGGCCTTCTCGATCTCACCCGTCACGTCTGCCTGGAGACGACCGCCTCCAGCGGGGATCCCGCGGGCTTCGAGGGCTCCTCCGAAGGTGCCGGTCAGTCAGCCACCTGCTGCGGCGACGACGTAGTCGAGCGTCGTCGAGTGCGCCTCGATCTCGTCGGTCGAGACGCCGTAGTGCTCGGCGACCGCACCGTGCACCCCGAAGGTGACGGGGTCCTTCCGCCCCGGGACCTCGGCCTGACGGATCGGCCCGCGGTCGCGCGTGATGTGCACCTCGGATCGGTAGACGACCTCACCCATGGTTCGCTCCTCATCGACGCTCGTCCCCAGCATCACATACGCCAGGGTAGGCACCCCGGACGAACGTCACGGGGGGGTTGCCGGCCTCGCCGGGCGTCGAGCCGACGCGGGTAGGCTCCCGCCGTGCTGGAGCACTCCCCCACCCTCCCGGCCGGTCGTCGGCTGCGGCGGTTCGCTGTCCGCCACCTCGTGCCCGTCGCGGCGGTGGCCCTCATGGTGCTGCCTCTGGTGTTCATGATCACCGGTTCCCTGCGGGCCCCCGGCTCGGTACCCACCGTCGGGGTCGAGCTGCTCCCCTCCGACCCGACGTTGGAGTCCTACCGCCGGCTCGACGACTTCCTGCCGATGACGACGTTCCTGCGGAACTCGGTGATCGTCGCGGTCCTGGCCGTGCCACTGACGGTGGTGGTGGGGTCGCTCGCGGGCTTCGGGATCCGTCTGTTGACCCGCCCAGGCGCTCGCCGGGTGGTGATCGTCACCGTGATCCTCATGCTGATCCCGGTGACGGCGGTGTGGGCGACCAGGTTCCAGCTGTTCCGTGTCGCGGGCCTCACCGACGGCTTCGTGCCGCTGATCGCCCTGGGGCTCATGGCCACCAACCCGTTCTACGTACTGGTCTACGCCTGGGCGTTCGGACGGGTGTCCGACGAGCAGCTGGACGCCGGGCGCCTCGACGGTGCGTCGAACCTCGGGCTGTGGTGGCGGATCGCGCTGCCCCAGGTCCGGGTCGCGACGCTCGCGGTCCTCGTCCTGTCGTTCACCTTCCACTGGTCCAACTTCATCGATCCTCTGCTGTACCTGTCGTCGATCGACCGGTTCACCCTGCCGCTCGGTCTGCGGTTCCTGCAGCAGCTGAACCCCACCGACTGGCCCCTGCTGATGGCGGGTTCGGTCATGGTCTCGATCCCCGTCCTCCTCCTGTTGTTGGGCGCGCAGCGGGTCCTGTTCGACGATCCACGCCGCCTCCTGGGAGGAGACGAACCGTGAGAGCACCGACCCTGACCGCGACGATCACCGTGCTCGCGCTGATCGCCGGGGCGTGCGGTTCTGGCAACGGCACCGAGGACGCCGACATCCCACTGACCTTCCTGCTCGCAGCGAACGCCGAGGAGGTCAACGGGTACGAAGAGATGGTCGCCGGGTTCGAGGAGCAGACCGGGCTCGAGGTCCGCATGACCCCGTTCGCGAGGAAGAGCGACCTGCTCGCGAGGCTCACCACCGGTATGTCGGGTGGCGAGCCCGGCGACGTGTTCCTGGTGAACTGGCGCACGTACGGCCAGTTCGCCGCAGCTGGGGCGCTCGCACCGGTCGAGCCCTACCTCGAGGCCAGCCAGGAGCTCGACGCGGAGATGTTCGCCGAGACCCCCTTCGACGCGTTCCGGTACGACGGCGAGACGCTCTCGTGCATGCCGCAGAACACCTCCTCACTCGTCGTCTACTACCACGCCGACCTGTTCGAGGAGAAGGGTCTCCAGCCGCCGCGTGAGGGGTGGACGTGGGACGATTTCGTCCGCACGGCCGAGGCGCTCACCGACGGCGAGCACTACGGCCTCGGCATCGACGCGGAGCTGATCAAGATCGCTCCCTGGGTCTGGCAGAACGGCGGGACCTTCGTCGACGACCCCGTCACCCCGACGCGGCTCACCCTGCAGGACGGCGCCACCCGGGAGGCACTGGACTGGTACCTGGACCTGTCGCTGGTCCACGAGGTCGTGCCACCGGATCAGGAGGAGCGGTCGCTCGACAAGCTGTCGCGCTTCCTCCAGGGCGGGCTCGGGATGCTCCTGTCCAGCCGGGTCGAGGTGCCGACGTTGCGAACGATCGAGGACTTCGACTGGGACGTCGGGCCGCTACCCGCCCCCACGCCGGATGCCGAGGCCACGACCATCCTCCACTCGGACGCCTACTGCATCTCGGCGGGCAGCGACCGGAAGGACGATGCCTGGCGCCTGATCGAGTACGCCATGGGACAGCGGGGACAGGAGATCCTCGCGGAGTCGGGGCGCACGGTGCCTTCTAGGACCGACGTTGCCGAGTCGTCGGCGTTCCTCCAGCCCGGCTCCGAACCTGAGAACTCGGAGGTGTACCTGCGCAACGTCGAGCGGATGCGGGTCTCGCCCACGATCGGCTCGTGGCCGAAGGTCGAACAGGTCGGCGACGCGATCGTCGAGGACCTCTTCTACGGGCGGATCCCCCGCGACGAGGGCATCGAACGGCTCCACCGTGAGACCGATCCGTTGTTCGAGCAGGTCCCCGGCGGATGAGCATCCGGGAGGCGACGACGCCCCGGGTCGACAGCCGCCTCCGCACCGCCCTGCGGGGGCAGGGGGCCGGTGGGATGTTCCTGGCCCCGTACGCGATCGGAGTCGTGCTGCTGATCGCGGTGCCCGCGGTCATGAACATCGGGTACGCGCTCACGGACTACTCCGGACTCACACCGACCGCGCGGTTCACCGGGCTCGCCAACGTCCGCCGCATGCTGGCGGACCCGCTGTTCTACGCGTCGATCCGAGCATCGTTGGCTCACACCGTGATCGTGGTGCCGTTGCGCCTACTGGTCGCGCTGGGACTCGGACTCCTCCTGGCAGCGCCCCGCCGGGGTGGACGGCTCTACCGGGCCGCGGCGTACCTGCCCACGGTCGTGCCGGACGTCGCTCTCGCGCTGCTGTTCCTCTGGATCCTGAACCCGCTCTACGGACCGCTCAACGCGATGCTCGGGATGGTCGGCCTCCCCCAGCCCGCGTGGCTGACGACGCCGTGGACCGCCCGACTCGGCGTGATCCTCATGCTGCTGTTCCCGATCGGCGAGGCGTTCCTGGTCGTGCTGGCCGCCCGCCGGACGATCGCCCCGGACCTGTACGACGCCTCGGCGGTCGACGGGGCGGGACCGTGGCAGCAGTTCCGACACGTCACGTTCCCGCTGATCGCCCCGATCCTGGTGCTGCTCGCGATCCGGGACACGATCCTGATGCTGCAGGTGAGCTTCGTGCCCGCCTACATCATGACCGACGGACGTCCGGCCCACGCGACCCTCTACCTGCCGCTCTACATCTACGACCAGGCGTTCGAGTTCGGTGGGTTCGGCTACGCCGCGCTGCTCTCGGTCGTCCTGCTGCTCATCACCCTGGTGCTGGTCGCGGCCCAGGGGTTGCTCGCGAAACGGTGGCGCCTCCTGCCCTGAAGCCTCAGCGCTGGAGCAGGGCGTCGAGGTCGACGCGGGCCGCGCGCCGACCACGGTCGCGAAGCGCTCGGAGATCGCCCGCGGCCTGCGCCCGTTTGAGGGTCGAGAACCCGTGGGGTTCGCCGGGGATCGGCAGCTCCTCCTCGTCCTCGCCGACGACCTGGAGGAACACGCCCGTGTCGGGGCCACCCTTGTGCAGCTGGCCGGTCGAGTGGAGGTAGCGCGGACCCAGCCCGACGTTCACCGGGACCCCGAGCTCGTCACGCAGTCGACCCGCCGTCGCGCGCAAGGCGGTGACGACCGGCGCATCCGGGTCGACGTACGCCAGGATCGCGACGTGATCGCCGGCGGTGACCTCGTCGAGGAGCGGCTGGAGCGGTTCCGTGGGCAGGTCGCGGACGCCCTCGTCCAGAACCTCGGCCGTCGCTCGCTTCGCGGCAGCCACGTCGGGCTGATCGAAGGGGTGGACCCCCAGCAACGCCCCCGCGAGCGCCGTCGCGAGCTCCCAGCGGAGTACCTCTCCCCCGATGTCAGCCGGTTCCGCGAAGGGCAGCTCCACGACGGGATGCCCAGCCGCGGACAGCTGACGGGCTGATGGGAGCGGTCCGAACGAGACGAAGACGCGGTCGTCCCCGTAGCCCGCAGGGTCGTCCGGTGCCGGCTCGCGGACGACGGGAACCACGCCCGTTCCCCCCTTCCCCAGCGACTCGGCGACGAGCTGCTCGATCCAGTCCCCCAGGATCTCGACCTCGGAGGGCAGCTGGAGCGTGAGCTTGTCCCGACCCCTCCTGACGCCGGCCACGAGCACCGCGGCCAGACGTGCCGCCGGGTTGTCGTACGGGGGCACGTCCTCGGCGGAGCGCTCCGCCATCGTGGACGCTCGGTCGAGTAGACGTTCCAGCTCCGCGCCCGCGAGCGCCGCCGGCACGAGCCCGAAGAGGGACAGGGCCGAGTAGCGACCGCCGATGTCCGGGCGGTTCTCGAACGTGCGGCGGAAGCCACGTGTGCGGGACAACTCCGCCAGCGGGGATCCCGGATCCGTGATGACCACGAAGCGGTCCGCTGCGTGGCCCGTCGCCTCCCACAGGTAGGACAGGTGGCTCCTCGTCTCCACCGTCGTTCCGGACTTGGACGCGATGACGAACAGCTGGGTGTCGCCGGACCGCTCCACCCGTCGGACGGCGGCAGGATCGGTCGAGTCGAGGACCCGGACGTCGAGCCCCGCACCTCGGTGGATCGTCCCCATGACGTCCGCGAACAGGCTCGACCCGCCCATCCCGACGACGGTCACGGTCGTGATCCCTTCCGTGGCCACGTCGGTGGCGAACGTCCGGAGCTCCGCGATCAGGTCCGTTGACTCGCGCGCGCAGTCCAGCCACCCCAACCGGTCGGTGATCTCGGTCGGGTCGTCGCTCCAGAGGGTGTGATCGCGCTCCCAGACCCGCCGGACCGCCTTGCGTTCAGCGAGCTCGTCGAGCGCGTGCTCGACGGCGTCCTCGATCACGCCCAGGTGTTCCGCTGCGTCGGTCATGCATCCCTCCGGGGTCGCTCGTGCCGAGGGTAGGAACGAGGTCGAGCAGGGAGGTCGGACGGTCGTCCCGTCGCCGGCGACACGAGCGCGAGCCGGTGCCCGCAGTACCCTCCGCGCGATGCGCACCCCCTCCCCCCTGGTCATCGCCGCGCTCATCGTGTCGGTCGTCGGATGTTCCGCTCCAGGGACAGCTCCCGAGGCTGGACCCGAGGGCGACCGGAGCGCCATGCCGAGCCCGGTCGAGAGCGCCGCCCCGGCACCGTTGGCGCCGCCGCCGTCGGCGAGCCCTGATCCCGTCCCCGTCGTACGGCCCCCGTCGGACGACGACGAGCTGCGGGCGCGGCTGGCTGGCCTCCTCGGCGAACCGCGCTTCGAGCAGGTCCGGCAGCTGGGCGTTGCCGTGTACGACGAGCACGGCCGGGAGGTCTTCGCACACCGTGCCGACGATCCGATGCTCCCAGCATCGACCCAGAAGCTGGCAACAGCCGCAGCGGCCATGCGCGTGCTCGGGCCGGAGTTCCGCTACGAGACGACGGTGCGAGCCACCGCCCCGATCAACCGCGACGGCGTCCTGCCGGGCGACATCGTCCTCGTCGGCAGCGGTGACCCCGCGCTCGCGACGCCGCGGTACGGAGCGGAGGCCTACCCGCAACGCCCCCGGACCCCTCTGGAAGCCCTAGCCGACCAGCTCGTCGCCGCCGGTCTCCGCCGTCTGACCGGCACTGTGCTCGGCGACCCGACGGTCTTCGACGCCGCACCGCTCGCCCCGGGATGGCCGGACCGCTACATCGACGAGCGCGAGATCCGCTACGTCAGCGGCCTCACGGTCAACGCGGGGCTCCGCCTGTTCGAGAAGGACGGTCGGGTCGTCAGCGACATCGTCGACGATCCGGCGGGCGAGGCGGCTCGAGAGCTCTGGCAGCTGCTCAGCGACCGCGGGGTCGTGATCGAACGGGGCGCCGCGGAGACCCGCGAGCCACCAGCAGCGAGCATCCAGCTGGCTAGCGTCGAGAGCCCGACGCTGCTCGAGATGCTGAAGCACGTGATCCAGCGCAGCGACAACCACATGGCCGAGGGCATCTTCCTCACGCTGGGACTCCACGCCGGGGATGCCACGTGGCCCGGAGCGGATCGAGCGGTCCGCGCCGCGCTGGACGAGCTGGAGCTGGACCTGGAGGGCGCGGTGTTCGCGGACGGCTCCGGGCTGTCCCGCGACGACCGCCTGTCGGCAGCCGTCCTCGCGGCGCTCGACCTCGAGATGCGCGAGACCGAGGACCTGTGGAGCAGCCTGATGGCAGTGGCAGGCGAGAGCGGCACCTTGCGCCGCCGCCTGCGGGGCAGCGTCGCGGCGGGACGCCTCCTCGGCAAGACGGGGACGCTCGACGATGTCCGATCGTTGGCCGGGACCGTCCTCGGCAACGGTGACGAGCGGTTCCACTTCTCGGTCGTCGCCAACGACCTCGACGGCGCTGCTCGCTGGCCGGCGCGCGAACTGACCGACGAGATCATCCTCGCCCTCGTCGAGGACCTGTACGGCTGCATCCGCCACGACGTGCCGGTCACCACCACGCCGGCCCCCAGCCCGTCCCCGTACCGCCTCGAGTGCCCTCAGTAGGCTCGCAGCGACACCGGAGGTCCCCGTGAGTGACGAGCAACCCGACCCGCAACCTGGCACGCAGCTCCAGGTATCCGTGCCCGACGAGCTGCGGCACGGCGAGTACGCGAACTTCCTGATCGTGTCCCACTCGCCACACGAGTTCACGCTGGACTTCTGCCAGCTCCAACCCGGCGGGGGGAACGAACGCCGTGCCGAGGTCGTGTCGCGCATCCGGATCGCCCCGACGATGGTGGGCAAGGTCCTGCGCGCGCTGAACACGAACCTCGCCAACTACGAGGAACGCTTCGGCTCCGTGCCGGTTGTGGACGAGTGACACCGGAGGGCGACCTCCCGCCCGAGGTGCTCCCGGGCGGCAGGTTCGAGGACTGGCGGGCGCCGCGACCCCGCTACGTCGTGGCGGACGTCGACGGGACGCTGCTCGGAACGGCACCGGAGGCGAGCGAGCGGGTCGTGTTCGCTCTGCGCAGCGCGCAGGACGCCGGCCTGCGGGTCGGGTTCGCGACGGGCAGGATGCGGGCGGCGGTCGAACCACTGTGGCTGCAGACCCGGGTGGACGGTCCTCACGTCCTGCACAACGGAGCGATGGTCCGCGCCGCGGGCGAGACGATCGCGACGTGGCCGCTCGAGCGTCCGCAGGCCGAACGGCTCCTCGAGCTCTGCCGGCAGCACGACCTGTACGCCGAGCTCTACGTCGGGGACGGCTACCTCGTGACCGACGACCGGGAGGAGGCCGCGGTCCACTGGGGCATGCTGCACCAGGACCCATCGGGCTTCACTCACGAGCTGGATCCGTCCGCCACAGAGGTCGTGAAGGCCACCGTCGCGATCTTCGACCGCACCCCGGAACCCACCGTCAGCCTGCTCCGGGACGCCGGTCTCGCGTGCGGGGTCGCCACCTCGCCGTTGGCCGCTGGTGTGTCCTTCATCAACGTGACCCATCCTGACGCGGACAAGGGCGTCGCACTCGTACGGGCAGCGTCCCACGTGGGCGTGGACATGACGGAGGTCGTGGCGATCGGCGACGGACACAACGACCTGTCGATGCTGTCGCGCGCGGGGACGGCGATCGCCATGGGACAGGCCGAACCCGCCGTGAAGGAGCTCGCCCACCTCGTGGTGCCGGAGGTCGACGTCGACGGCGCCGCACACGCGTTGCAGCTCGCCGTGGACCGGTTCGAGGCCGCGAGCACCACATCGCGAAGGGGTGCCCACAGGACGGCCTGAGCGCTACGGTTGCCCGTCCGGGATCGGGAGGAACGACGTGGAAGGCCTGACCGACTTCGTCAGTGGGATCGTGACGTTCTTCGGGGTCATCCTCGGCGTCGGGTTCCTGCTGCTCGTCGCGTGGCTGGTCTACCGGCGCCGGTACCGGCGGATCGGTCCGGACGAGGCCCTGGTCGTGTACGGCCGCCGTGCCAAGACCGACCGGGACGGGTTCCGGATCATCGTCGGAGGCGGGACGTTCGTGGTCCCGTTCATCGAGGAGGCCGAGCGGTTCGCCCTGCACGCGATGCAGCTCGACGTCCAGCTCATCGGGGTCCTCGCCGGGGACCAGCGCACGCCCGTCAACGTGAACGGGACCGCGACCGTCAAGGTCCCGGTGACGCCTGACGAGCGCGCCGACGGTTTCCCGTCGGTCCGGACCGCCGCGTCGAACTTCCTCGGGATGTCCGTGGAACAGATCCGGGATGCGCTCACGAAGGTCGTGGCCGGGCACCTCCGGACGATCGTGGCGGG
Organism: Actinomycetota bacterium; assembly: GCA_019347855.1. The sequence continues at coordinate 51,615 of JAHWKO010000004.1, read as the reverse complement.
GCTGTCGGTCGTCGAGCTGTACACCGACCAGGCCCGGTTCACCGAGGATCTGAAGGAGAAGGCGGCCCCCGAGCTGATGGCGCTCGGGTACGTGTTCCTCTCGTTCGTCTTCGAGTCGATCACCGACGACAACGGTTACCTCGAGGCGCTCGGTGTCCCGGAGATCGAGCGCGCCCGAAGGGACGCACGGATCGCTCAGGCCAACAACGACCGCGACGCGACGCTCGAGGAGGCGGACGCCCGGCTCGAGAAGGAGCAGCGCCGCATCTCCGTCGAGAAGGACGTGGCGGAGGCTGACAAGGAGCTGTCCCTCAAGAAGGCGTCGATCCAGGAGGAGGTCGACGTCGCCAGCGCCCGGGCCACCAAGGCCGGCCAGATCGAGTCGAAGCTGCAGGACATCCAGATCGCCGAGCGGGAGGCCGAACGCCAGCGGCGCGAGCTCGACGCGACCGTCCGCGAGCGCGCGGAGGCCGAGAAGTTCGCGGACGAGCGCAGCGCCGAAGCGGCGTTGTTCCGGGCCCAGCAGGAGGCCGAAGCCGATCGGGTCCGCCGCGCGAAGGCGGCCGAAGCGCTCCGGCTCGAGGCGGAGGCCGAGGCGGCCCGCGAGCGCGAGGTCGGGCTCGCCGAGGCCGACGCGATCAAGGCGCGGGGCGAGGCCGAGGCCGACGCCCGACGACTGCTCGCCGAGGCGCTCCGCAAGTACAACGAGGCGGGCGTGACGCTCGAGGCGTTGAAGGTCCTGCCCGACGTCGTGGCCGCAGCGTCGGAGCCCCTGTCACGGGCGGGGAAGACCACGATCATCAGTAACGGCAGCGGTGCGGGCGGCACGGGCGCGTCGAAGCTCACACGGGACGTGACAGAGGTCCTCACCACGACCGTTCCGGTGATCAAGGATCTCGCCGGCGTCGACCTGGCGGCGGTTCTCCGCAAAGCACTTGCCGACGTCACGGGCGAAGCTGCCGCGGAAGGCGACGAGGACGCGGGCTGATCGATGTCCTCCAGCGCGCTCGATGAGCTCGTGGAGCTCCTGGCCGAGCTCCGCGACCCGTCGGCGGGCGTCCTGTCCCGTGCCAGTGTGGCGCGCAGGCTCTTCCAGCTCGTCGCCGGCCTGGAACCGCTCGAGCGACGTGAGCTGATGATCGAGGTGGCGACCCGGGCCGCCCCGGACCTCGCTGAACGGCTGATGGACTCGACCGGGGTGGAGGTCACGTCCGAGCAGCTCACCGCGCTGGCCGAAGCGCTCGACCAGCTGGAGCCGCACGATGTCGACGCGTTGATCGAGCGGCTAGGCGATCCCGAGCAGCGCCGGGAGACGGCCGAAGCCGCCCTGCACGGCGGCGGCGCCGCCGTCGCGCAGGCGGTCGGCCTCGAGGCCGGACCTGCGCCCGACCGTGAACCGGAACCCGAGGCCGAGCCAGAACCGGAACCGGAGCCAGTACCGGAACCGATGCCAGAGCCGGAGCCGGAGCCCGAACCAGAGTCCGTAGCCGAAGCCGAACCAGAGCCCGAGTCCGAACCGGAACCCGAACCGGAACCCGAACCGGAGCCGGATCCCCGCCTCGAGCCCGGGAGGGAGGTCGTCCCGGTAGCGGCGGAGCGCGACGAGGAGCGATCGTGGTTCACCGGGAGACCGCTGGGTATCGGTGCCCTCCAGAAGCACGTTCGGTTGGCGGACCGCATCGCGCAGGCCACGACGGCGGGAGCGGCCCTGCGCACCTTCCGCGGCTTGGTCGACGACGTCGCCGCCCTCGCGGGACCTGCGCAGTGCGAGGTCCTGCGTGCGATCCCCGACGGCTGGGCCCGTCGGAGGGCACTGGAGACGCTCATCCGAGCGGGGGGCGTCGCACGTGCCGATGTCCCGTCTCTGCTGACGACGCTCAGCGGGCGGTGGCCCCGGACCTGGGTCGTGGGGACGCTCCTCGAGGAGCAGATGATCGACGTGGACAAGCTCGACGACCTCGTCGACCCGGAGACCGCGGGCCGTCTCCGCCGACGCGTCAACGTGGAGGCGTGACGTGGAGGCGAGCGCGGGCTTGATCGCCGGGAGCGGGTGGGCCTCGGGCCTCAACCTCTACGGCGTGGTCGTCCTGCTGGGCCTCTTCCAGCGCTTCGGCGACGCCGACCTGCCCGAGCTCCTCGGCCACCCCGGCGTCCTCGCCGTGGCCGGCAGCCTCTACCTCCTCGAGTTCGTCGCCGACAAGGTCCCCTACCTCGACAACGCTTGGGACGTCATCCACACCGCGATCAGGCCCCTGGGAGCGGCGGGCCTGGGGTACCTGCTGGCCGGCGACGCGTCTGGTGCCGAGCACGCGTTCGCGGCGGCCGGGTCCGGGGCGCTGGCGTTCGCGGGGCACACCGCCAAGGCCACCGCGCGGGCGGCGATCAACGCCTCACCGGAGCCGTTCAGCACCATCGGCGTGAGCCTGCTGGAGGACGGGATCGTCGCGGCGATGATCTGGTTCGCGGTGGAGCACCCCGTCATCGCCGGCATCGCCGTCGTGGTCGCCGTCGTCCTGGGCGCGTGGCTCGTCGTCGCCGTGTGGCGACTCGCGCGTCGGGGCGTCGAGCGGCTCCGCGAGCGGATCAGCGGCTGGCGTCAGTCGCGATCAGGCACCTGGTAGTTCGGGGCCTCGTGGACGACGTCCATGTCATGGACGTGGGACTCGCGGCTACCGGCGACCGTCTGCCGCACGAAGCGGGCGTTGGTCTTGAGCGCGGACAGATCGCTCGCCCCCAGGTAGCCCATGCCTGACCTGAGGCCACCTTCCAGCTGCGCGACGACCTCTGCGACCGTGCCGCGGTAGGGCAGCAACCCGGACACGCCTTCTGGCACGAGCTTCGAGGGTTCTCGCTTCCGTTCGTCCTGGAAGTACCGGTCGGCGGACCCGGAACGCATCGCGTCGATCGAGCCCATGCCCCGGTACTCCTTGTACCGGCGTCCACCGACGAGCACGAGCTCGCCGGGCGACTCGTCGGTCCCGGCCAGCAGGTTGCCGGTCATGCCCGCCGTGGCGCCGGCGGCCAGGGCCTTGACGAGGTCACCCGAGTACCGGATACCGCCGTCCGCGACCGTCGCCACACCCAGGTCCGTCGCGACGTCGACCGCGGACGTGACCGCACTGAACTGCGGGACCCCGACACCAGTGACCACGCGGGTCGTGCAGATCGATCCCGGCCCGACGCCGACCTTCACGACGTCCGCCCCGTGGTCGACGCACGCCCGCGCCCCGTCGCCGGTGGCCACGTTGCCGACCATCAACGGGGTGTCGGGGTACCGGTCCTTGAGCTGCGCCGCGAAACGCAGCACGCCCTCGCTGTGCCCGTGCGCAGAGTCCACCGCCAGCAGGTCCACCCCGGCCTCCACCAACGCCGCCGCGCGTTCCAGCCCGTCCGGTCCCACCCCGACAGCGGCCGCACACAGGAGCCGTCCGCGCTCGTCCTTGGCCGCGTTGGGGTACGTACGGACCTTCTCGACGTCCTTGAACGTGAACAGCCCGACGAGCCGGTCGTGGCCGCCCTCTCCTCCGGACGGGTCGACGATCGGCAGCTTCTCGACCCGGTGCTCCTGCATCAGGTCGCGTGCCTGGTCGAGGCTCGTGCCCACGGGGGCGGTCACGAGGCGTTCGGAGGTCATGTACTCCTTCACGGGGCTGTCCGCCGTGACCCCGAACCGCAGGTCGCGGTTCGTCACGATCCCGAGGAGCCGGTTCTGGTCGTCGACGACCGGGAAGCCGCTGACCCGGTAGCGGGACATCAGCTCGTGCGCGTGCGAGACGGTGTCGTCCGGTCGCAGCGTGACCGGCTCGCTGATGAACCCGGATTCGGAGCGCTTGACCTGCTCGACCATCTCCGCCTGTGCCTGGATCGAGGCGTTCTTGTGGACCACGCCCAGCCCGCCGTTGCGGGCGAGCGCGATCGCCATCCGGTCCTCGGTCACCCGGTCCATCGCGGCTGACAGCAGGGGCAGACGCAGCTGGAGCCGATCGTGCAGACGCGTCGAGAGGTCCACCTCGCGAGGTAACACCGACGACGCGGCCGGCAGCAGGAGCACGTCGTCGTACGAGAGAGCCTGTGGGATGTCGCGGTCGGTCACGGGGTGTCCTCCAGGACCGGGCGGGCTACGGGGCGAGGGGTCCCTCGACGATACGTCACCGCGCCAGGAGGGTCACGCTCCCGGCCCCGTTCAGATCGCGCCGATGTCCTTCAGGACGCGCTCGTACTCCTGCTGATCACGCGCTTCCGGGATGTCGTTGACCACCCGGAACCGGACGGTCCCGTCGCGGTCGATGATGAACGTGCCGCGGCGCGCCACCCCGGCCCGATCGTCGAACACGCCGTACCGCTTCGCGACCTCGCCGTGCGGCCAGAAGTCGGACAGGACGGGGAACTGGAGGCCCTTCTGCCGCGCCCACTCCCGGTGGACCCACGTGGCGTCGCACGAGACCGCCAGCACGGCGACGTCCTCGTTCTGGAACGTCCCGATGTCGTCGCGCAGGCCGAGGAGCTCGGTCTCGCATACCCGTGTGAAGCTCATCGGGTAGAAGACGAGCACGACGTGCTTCTTCCCGCGGAAGTCGGACAGCCGGACGGGGTGGCGTGACTGGTCGGGCAGCTCGAGATCAGGGGCGGCATCACCGACTTCGATGGGCATGGGGGCTCCTGGCTGGTGTCACGTGTCCAGGGGACGGAGGGACCGAGGGGCGGGCAGCCTAGAGCCTCGACCGAGCCGTGCCCGGAGGAAGGTGTGCAGACGCTCGAGGTCGGCGCCGACGGGAAGCGGCACGCGGATACGTCGGTCCTCGCCGTGCGCAGGTCGCACCTCGATCACCAGGACGGGATCACCGAACCGTTCACGCACCCTCGCGACGTGCGCGTCGTCCCATGCCACGGTCCGGCGGACGGTGAGGAACCGCGAGCGCAGCACGTCGGCCCCGCAGCGCACCTCGATCGCCGCGGGCCAGACGAGCTGCACGGAGAAGTACGCCGCCGGGACGGCGAAGACCACCAGCGTCGCCCAGGCGACCGGATGGCCTGCGGTGTCCACGACGAAGAACACCCCTGCCGAGGTGAGCAGAGAGCCGAGCAGCGTCCACCAGGCCGCCACGGCGGCGTTCCGGCGCAAGGTCACCTCTTGCACGTCCACCTTTAGGGACTCCCGTCGCGACGAGACCGGGACTTTCGTCCTGAATCGTTACCAACCGTAGTCGCGGGGCCGCCGGTGGTGGTTCCATGCCGTCGGGACGCGATGATCCCCTGAGCGCACGGAGCGGTCGCCCGAGGTTAGCCCCCCGACCTCATGCTCAGGGAGGAGCGAACGGCGAGACCGGCCCAGACGATGAGCGCGTCGGCCGGCCGGTCGGCGCCCGTCAGAGGAGACATCATGACGGGCAGAACATCCCATAGATCCATCCGCCGACTCCGAACAGTCGGCCGAACGTTCTTCGCGCTCGGCGCGGCGCTGCTACTCGTCGCAACTCTTGCGCCCTTCGCTTCAGCCCAGGGCAGGAGTCCTCAGGTGGAATGTGAAGGACTCATCTTCCTCGTCAAGTTCCAACCATCGCCGACCGGTTTCGCGCCCACGAGCGACACGGGTGGTGATGCGATGGGGGTCGCGATCAGCAACGTCGTACCGAAGCCCGGGGAGGAGAACGAATCGATCGGGTTCACGTGGACGTCCGTGACGGGGATCGATCGGATCGTTATCGCAGCGAGCAGCGATGAGGCGATCTCAACGTACGACGAGGAACACGGACCGAAGACCGAAGGCACCGTGGACAACCATGGCATCAGCCACATCACGTTCTGCTACGACGCCGACCAACCCCCCTCGCCAGAGGCGGACCCTGCGATCCTGAAGTCGGGACCCGCGTCCGCGGTGACGGTTGGGAGTTCGTACTCCTTCACCCTCGAGATCACCAACGAGGGCGACGAGGGTTCGAGCACCGGGTCGTTCACCGTGAGTGACACCGTGCCCGCAGCTGCCGGCACGGTGACGGGGGTCTCCGACGACAGCACGGACGCGACCTGCAGCAACGCAGGGAACGTCGTCACGTGCTCGGGCGACGACCTGGCCACCGACGGCAAGATCACGGTGACCATCACCGTCACGGCACCCGGGAACGCCCCCGGTGTGTGTGGGCCCGCCCACACGAACACCGCGGGCCTGTCCACCCAGGGAGACAACTCGTCCACCTCCAACGACTCCTCGAGCGACGACGTCAGCTTCACCGGTTGCACGACCACCACGGTCGTCAACCCGACGCCGAGCGTCGACATCGAGAAGCTGGTGAGCCTCAACGGCACGGACTTCGTCGACGCCGACGACACGCCGGGCGCGACGTTCCAGTTGGTCCAGGCCGATCCCGCTCAGCAGGTGTGGTTCCGGGTCATCGTCAGCAACGACAGCGGTGACGGGACCGTCCTGACCCTCAACAGTCTGACGGATGCGGTCACCTCCCCCTCGAGCGACGCGATGGCCGCACTGGACCTGTCCAGCTGCACGTTCCCTGCCGCAGGACTCGCGGACGGAGATGACGTCACGTGCACGTTCGGTCCGTTCACGGCGATCGAAGGCGCCCAGCACACGAACCGTGTGACCGTCTCGGCCACCGGTGCGGGTCAGACCGTGGGCGACTTCGACGACGCGAACTACTCCGGTACCCGTGTCGCCGGGGTCGTGATCGACCGCCCGCCGCCTCCGGCGCCGGGTCCCGGTCCCGCCCCCGACCCCGATCCTGACCCCGATCCTGACCCCGACCCCGACCCCGACCCCGCCCCGATAGGCGAGCCTACACCTGAGGTCGATGCGGAGGAACTCCCGCGCACTGGTCCAGCCGACCTTTGGCTGGCTGGGCTCGCGCTGATGCTGATCGGTGGCGGACTGCTCACCCTCGCGCGCGGACGCGCGATGGTGGCGATGGTGGCGATGGTGGCGACGCCCGCCACCTGGACGATGCGGCGTCTGCCGTGAGGTAGTCCTCTCCTCTAGACGGACGAGGGCGTCGGGACCACCCGGCGCCCCTCAGTTGTTCCGCAGCCTCTGCAGCAACGGGATCGACGCGATCTTCTCGTCGGTCAGTTCACCCCATCGGACACCATCGGGGCGAGGACCTCTCCGGTCCCTGCAGTCGATCACGCGCTCCGGGGTGACGATCACGTCGAGCGGCACGTCGTGGGAGGTGACGGGCACCTCGCCCACCTCCAGCACCTGGACCTCGTGCACCGTCGTCACGACGATCGTGTCGTCGTCGATCACGCCCGCCTCGACGGCGACGGCGAACTCGAGGTCACTGAAGCCGCCACCCTTGCCGAGCCGAGCACCGTCCAGTGACACGCCGACGCAGCCGGTGACGACGAGATCCAGGCGCTGCAGCTCCTCGACCTCCACCGGCTCGCCGTTCCGTGCGGCCCCCTTGATAGATGAGGCCTTCCGCGGGCTCTCCTCGAGGGCTCCGGGATCCAGTCGGATGAACGGCCGCTCGTCGGCGAGCTTCGGTACGGCCAGGTAGACGAGCTTCCCGTCCTCCAGTGCCCGCTGCCGAACGGGCCATTGAGGAGAGTCTGGGTTCGACTTGAGCGCATCGGCGCGCTGCCACGCGTCGAGCCCGCGCAACCGCTCAGCGGCGTCTTCGGCCCCCGTGAAGTTGGGGATCCGGTTCTCAGCGCCGGGGAACCGGGAGAGGCCGTCCTCCTGCATCGCGGTCCAGATGCGGTCCCGGAGGGTGGCCTTGTGTTCGAGGACCTCGCGATCCCCGCCAGCATCGTGATCATGACGGCTCGGCACAGGGATGAGGCTAACGGCCACCGGGGGGCTGCCGCGGCCGCCCCCGCTCACACACCTCCGCTCGTTCGATGCTCCTCGATCGCCGCCGCGACGTCATCCCATCCCACCGCCTGTCGGTGCATCCCCGCCCACGGGTCGTCCTTCTGTCCCAGACGCCGCCGGATGTTGCCGACCGCGTAGGAGCGCGGCTCGGTTCGACCGAGCTCGTCGCGGTCGATCGGGGTCGCAACCGGCGCCCCCTCCCGTGGACGGACCGAGTACGGCGCGACGTAGGTCTGCCCGAACGCGTTGCGCCCAAGGTCGAGGTAGATCCGCCCCTCGCGCTTGTCCTTGCGCTGGGCCGTCGTGAGCAGGTCCGGCTCCCGCTCCACCAGGACGTGCGCCAGATCCCGTAGGTCGCGACGGACCTGATCGAACGATGGCCCGTGCTCGATCGGCGCGACGACGTGGAAGCCCTTCGAGCCGGTGGTCTGGAGGAACGGCGTCAGTCCGACCTCCTCCAGCCCGTCCCAGACGATGCGCACCCCCGCGCGGAGGTCGTCCAGCCTGCGGTCCTCGGGCGGGTCGAGGTCGAACACGACGATGTCCGGGCGCTCCAGATCGTCTGCCGGGGCGGGGCCAACATGGAACGTGACGGTGCCCTGGTCCGCCAGGTACATCAGCGTCGCCTCATCGTCACAGACGACGTGGTCGACCGTCCCCTGGCCCGAACGCTTCTCGACCTCGACGGTCCGGATCCAGTCCGGGAAGTGTCCCGACGCGTCCTTCTGGTAGAAGCCGCTGCCCTCGATCCCGTCCGGGAACCGCTGGAGGGTCAGCGGGCGCCCCGCGAGGTGCGGGGCCATGACCGGAGCGACGGACCGGTAATGGTCGAGGACGTCTCCCTTGGTGATCCCCGCGTCGGGGAAGAACACCTTGTCCACCGAGGAGATCTCGATCGTCCGGCCGTCGTACTCCAACGGACCTTCCTTCACGATCCCGCCTGTTCCCGGACGACCTCCTGGGCGTCCTTGTCGGTCCGCATCCCGAGGAAGCGCGGATGGCGCAGCCGATCGTCCGACGTCCACTCGCTGAAACCGATCTCGCAGACCAGCTCTGGCGTCACCCAGTGCGGGTCCTTCTCCGGGACATCCTCGTCGAACGGGGACGTCTCGCGCTCGATCTGGTCCAGCCGTTCGCGCAGCTCCCGGAGGTGCTGATCGTCCCACCCGGTGCCGACCTTCCCGGCGTAGCGGAACCTGCCGTCGTCCTGGTACCCGAGCAGCAGCGCCCCGAACCCCACGCGGGAACCTCGCGGGTCGGTGAACCCACCGATCACGAACTCCTGCTGGTTGACGCACTTGAACTTCAACCAGTCCCGCGACCGAGAACCCGGCTTGTAGACGCTGGTGGCGCGCTTCGCTATCAGGCCCTCCCAACCCTGCCGACAAGCCTCCCGGTAGAACTCGAGGCCGTTCTCGGTGCGATGCGTGGAGAACCGCAGGGGATCTTCGAACCTGATCCCCCGACGCAACAGCTCCTTGCGGGTCCGTTGCGGCAGGTCCACCGTGTCGTTCCCGTCCAGGTGCATCACATCGAACAGGTACCAGTAGACGCGGATCCCGGTCCGCCGGGCGCGTTCGGGGTCCTGGACGTTCATCCGTCCCTGGAGCTTCTGGAAGCTCGTCCGCCCGTCCTCGAAGGCGACGATCTCGCCGTCCACGACGAGCCGGCCCGGGCCCACGGATCCCAGCGCCTCGACCAGTTCGGGATACGACGCGTTCATGTTCTTCTCGTTCCGGGAGATGATCTGGACGTCATCACCGTCCCGGACCCCGACCGCCCGGACCCCGTCCAACTTCGCCTCGAAGATCCAGTCGGGATCGCTGAAGCGCTCGTCGGTGAGTGTCGCCTTCATCGGCTCCACGAAGCGCGGCGAACCGTCCCCGAGCACCTCTCGCTGGTCCTCGTCGAGGATGTCGAAGGGGTCGCTCATCCGGTGTCCCCGGCTTCCTCGGCGCGGACTTCCTCGATCGTGCGCCCCGTGAGGACCGAGGCGGGCTCGGTGCTGGTCGGGTTCCGGCGGGCGTCCGCCTCGTCGTCATCGATCTTGCGCAACAGCCAGTTGTCCTCGTCCCCACCGACCCGGGCGTGTACGAGGTCGTAGCCACCGCGGAGCTTCTCGCCGTGGAGCCAGACGCGGACGTGCCCCTTCTCGACCGCTTCGGCGACGTCGATGATCGATCCGTCGTCGCCCTCGCTGCGGTCCTCGTAGGTCCCGGCATCCCACACGATGACCGTGCCGCCTCCGTACTGGGCCTGCGGGATGACACCCTCGAACCCGGCGTAGTCGAGGGGGTGGTCCTCGGTACGCACCGCCAGGCGTTGATCGTCCGGGTCCGTCGACGGTCCCTTGGGCACGGCCCAGGACTTCAGGACCCCGTCGGCTTCGAGCCGGAAGTCGTAGTGCAGGCTGGATGCATCGTGCTTCTGGATCACGAAGCGGGGGCCGTCGTCCGTCTCGCCCCCGGCCGGCTCCGGCGTCGAGTCGAGATCGCGCTTGTCCAGGTACTCGCGAAGGGCGTCATCCTCGGGCACCGCTTCCCCATCAGGTAGGTCCCCGGGAGGCTACGACGGCCTACGCCGCCTCCGGACGAGCGCCCCGGCCAGCAGGACGGTCACCGCCAACAGGCCCGCTCCCCCGCCGGTCGCCGGCAGGGGCGCGCCCCGTCCGTCCTGTTCACGGTCCGGTGCCGGCGCCTGGGAGCCGTCGGCCGGTGCGCTCGGGCTGCCCTGCCCCTCACCGGTCACGGGCTCGAACCGCAGTGCATCACCCAGGTTCGAGTTGCCCTCGAGGAACCCGATCTGCTCGACCTCGTCGGCGTGCGGGCCCGTGTAGCGCAGGATGTAGAGCCCGTTGCGGATGTCCGCGACGTAGATCAGCCCATCTTGGATGATCGGGTAGGTCCACATCGTCGTCTTGTCACGGCCGAGGTTCAGCATCGGGTCCTCGGTGTGGACGAACGTGAGCGGTTCGGGGTCGTAGATCCCCGTGGTCTGGGGGTTCTCGGGATCGTCGACCGAGAACGCGTGCAGACCGGCGGAGTGCCAGGTAACGAATGCGACGTTCGGGGTGACGGTCGGGTTGTGCGCGGAGTAACTGGTGAACGTCGTGTTCGACGGGTCTTGGCCTTCGGTGGTCTGACAGTACTCGGCCGTGTTCTCCTCGGCGCGGTACTCGCCGACCACGGCGGGGGCGGTCGGGTCGCTGATGTCGATCGTCCGGGCCCATCCCCAGGGGCAACCCCAGTTGCCGGGCAGGGCCTCCAGGGCCTCGCCGTACACCTCGTCGGTCGTCAACGCGGCGTCCTGTCCCCACAGCTTGATGGCCGAGTGTGCCCCGGGGTTGGTCCAGTTGACCCGGTTCTCGGGCGGGGTGAGGTACGTGATGTCCGTGCTGTCGTCGCGGTCCACCACATCGGACGCGTCGAGGATCAGGAACCCGGCACCGAGGAACGCCAGGTAAGCGCGGGTGCCGTCGTTCGAGATGCCCAAGGAGTGCAGGCGGCGGTCCTCCTCCTCGCCGCCGTCCTCGGTGGTACCCGCCTCGAAGTCCGCGACCCACTCGGCGACCTCGGGGATCTCGCCGCCGTCCGGTGCCGCGGAGATGTCCGCGACGATGATGTTCGGGTTCGACGTGCTGGAGGTCGGGGTCGACTGGAACAGCAGAGCGCGCTCCTCGGGGCGGTGCGGATCGACCCAGAGGAAGAACTCGTGGGGTGTCCGCGACGGCTCGTAGGTCGCGACGAGCTCCGGGGCTGCCGCCTTGTCGCCGGAGATGTCGTAGAACTTCACGTTCGAGCCGCGGAACTCGCCGCCGCTGCAGGCGTGGATCGCCGAGCTGCAACCGAAGTTGAGCACCATCAGCAGATCCTGCTGCGGCCAGACCCGTAGCTCGCGGGAGGTCTCTCCGACGTTGCCCTCGTGGGGCTGTCCGATCTCGCCGACGACCTCGGGTGCGCTCGGATCCGAGACGTCCACGATGAGCACGCCCGGGTGCGGGTGATGTGGTGACCCGTCGGTGCGGTTGCCGACGTAGACGTGGTCGCCGTGCACCGCGATGGCGGCGTTCATCCCGCGGTTGAACAGGGCGTGGTGACCCACGAGTTCGAAGTTCTCGGCCACCTCCTCGTTCGGGAGGGCTGTGGCCGAGCTCGCCGGGAGACCCAGGAGCGAGACGATCACGACGACGAGCAGGATGCGGTGAGCGTTCAGCATGGTTCCCCCACGGCTGTCGGTGAACCGTTCGACGCGGTGGACCTGCGCTCCTGCCGGGCCATCGTCGCGTGAGCCACTGCTCACGCTCCGTCCACTTCAGTCCTGCCAGCTGGGTTGCGGGGGCGCGAAGCCCGCGAGTCGTTCCGGGTCCGGGTCACCGACGTGGTTGCCGTCCGGCCGGACGGTCACCCCGTGGAGGTGGCATGCGACCGTCCGTCCCGAGACCTCCTGGGCCGCCGGATCGGGCCCCGACCGGAACCGGACGACCACCTTGCCGCCGTCGGTCGTGACATCGGTGATCGCCGAGAACACCGCTGTCGGCAGCTGCGGACCGTGCTCCTGGAGCCAGCGGCTCAGGGCTCCGGCATCCGCCGCGGGGAACCGCACGTGGTCACGCGCCACCTCGACGCGGCCGAGGTCGCCCCCGACCAGGTCCAGCTCACGTTCGAACGTCGCCTCGTCGACCTCGGTCCAGCGTTCCTCGAGCGCCTCGACGAGGTCGCGGCCCTCCCACCCGCAGACCTCGAACGCGTCGCGGCACCGCGGGTGGAAGCGGCATCCGGCCGGCGGGTTGATCGCGTCCGGGATCTCCCCACGTGGAAGCCGCTTGTCTCGCCCACGCCGGTCGGGGTACGGCAACGGGATCGCTTCGAGCAGGGAGCGCGTGTACGGGTGCTTGGGGTCCTGGAAGATCGCCTCGGAGGGACCGATCTCCACGAAGCGTCCGAGGTACAGGATCGCGATCCGATCGCACATGAACCGGGCCGTCGCCAGATCGTGGGTGATGAAGAGGTAGGTGAGTCCGAGTTCGCGCTTCAGTTCGAGCATCAGCTCGAGGACGCGTGCGCGGATGCTCATGTCGAGGGAGGCGACCGGCTCGTCGGCGACCACGAAGCGCGGGTTCGTGATCAACGCGCGGGCCAACACCAGCCGTTGCTTCTGGCCGCCTGACACGTCCTCCGGGTACTTGTCGAGGAAGTTCTCCGCCGGGCTGAGTCCGACGCGCTCGAGCATCTCGGCGACGCGTGCCCGGGTCTCTCTCCGGTTCGAGGTGATCCCGTGGATCCGCAGTGGGTGGCCGACCCCCTGACCGATCGTCATCGCCGGGTTCAGCGCCGACGCGGGGTCCTGGAAGATCAGTCCGAGCTCGCGCCGCAGCGGACGCACCTCCTTCTCGGCGAGGGACGCGAGATCCTGGCCGCGGTAGATGATGCTCCCCGCGGTCGGATCGGCGAGCCGGAGGATCGTGCGACCGAGCGTCGTCTTCCCGGAGCCGGACTCCCCCACCAGCCCGAACACCTCGCCCTCGGTGACGTCGAACGTCACCCCGTCCACCGCACGGACCGCTTCGGAGGAGACCTTCCCGAGCAGGCCGGTCTGGACGGGGAAGTGGGTCTGAAGGCCCTCGACACGCAGGATCGGCTCGGCCTCACCCGTGGCCGGGTCGCGGGTCTCGGGGACGGTCTCGGCGGACATCAGACCCCGACCTCTTGCGGCCGACCGGTGGGCTCAGGCGCGTCGTCCGGTACCGGCGCACCGGCGCCCTCGTAGAGGTAGCAGGCCACTTGCTGTCCGGGGTTCGGCTCCGCGTACGTCGGCACCGCATCCGTGCAGTGGTCCATGACGTAGGGGCACCTGGGCGCGTAGCGGCAACCGGGTGGCGGGTTCACGAGGTCCGGGGGGTACCCGGCGATCGAGTGGAGTTCGGTCGTCTCCAACGAGATGGTGGAGGCCAGGAGTCCACGTGTGTACGGGTGACGCGGATCGTTGAACACCTGTTCCGCCGTCCCGAGCTCGACGATCTTGCCGGCGTACATGACGGCCACGCGGTCGCAGGTCTCCGCGACGATGCCGAGGTTGTGGGTGATGAGGACCATGCCGACCTGCTCGTCGGCGCGGAGCCGATCGAGTATGTCGAGGATCTGGGACTCGACGATCACGTCGAGCGAGGTCGTGGGCTCATCAGCGACGATCAGACGCGGTTCCAGCACGATGTTGAGTGCGATCATGATCCGCTGGCGCATCCCCCCGGAGAACTCGTGGGGGTAGTTGTCCATACGCGTCGGCGGGATGCCCATCTGACGCAGCGCGGCGCGCGCCATGTCGCGGGCCTCATCGGTCGAGGTCCCCCGTCGATGTGTGCGGATCGTCTCGACGAAGTGTTCGCTCACCTTCTCGAGCGGGTTCAGCCGCGACATCGGCTCCTGGAACATCAGCGCCATGTCCTCCCCCCGGCGCTCACGCAGACGCGATCCCTTCGCGCCGACGAGTTCCTCACCCAGCAGGTTGACGCTGCCCCGGACGACCCCCCCGGGCGGCATCAACTGCAGCAGCGCACGACCGAGCGAAGACTTCCCACACCCGGACTCGCCTACGAGGCCCAGGCTCTCACCTGGGTGGACGTCGAAGTTGACGCCGTCGACCGCCCACAGCGGACCGCGTTCCGTCCGGTAGGCGACGCGCAGGTCCCGCACGCGCACGACAGGGTCCTGTCCCGGGACGTCGTGCGGGGCGTTCGCAGGGGTCGCGCTCATCGGTTCGCCGCACCTTCCTCGGCGGGCTCGGTGCCCGGTTCGGGCTCGATCAGGGCCGTGGGCTCGTGTTCCTCGACCTCCGCCTCGGACGGGATCTCGTCGCCCCCGGCTCCACGGGCACGGAGCAGTGGGTTGATGACGTCGTTCAGGCCCTCGCCGACCAACGTCAGCCCGGTCACGAGGACCACGATCGCGATACCCGGCCAGAACGCGGTCCACCAGATGCCTGCGGCCACATCGCTGACCGCCTGCGACACATCGAACCCCCACTCGGCGGTCGGAGGCTCTATCCCGTACCCCAGGAACCCCAGCGCCGCGAGGGTCAGGATCGAGTCGGCTGCGTTGAGCGTCAGGATCACCGGCACGCTCTGCACGACGTTGAAGAAGACGTACCGACCGAGGATCGTGCGGTCCTTGGCCCCCAGGGAGCGGGCAGCCTCGACGAACGGCTCCTGCTTCACCGACAGGGTGTGGTTGCGGACCACCCGGAAGTACTGGGGGATGTAGGTGATACCCACAGCTCCTGCGGCCGCTGCGATCCCGCCTCCGAACAGCCCTTGGAGGACGAACGCGATGATGATCGCCAACAGCAGGGGTGGGAACGCGTAGACGGCGTCCATGGACGTGGTGAGGAGGCGGTCGGGCCAGCCACCGCGGTACCCGGAGAAGAGACCGAGCGGCACCCCGATCAGCATCGCCAGCGACACGGCGACGAGCACGACGATGATCGCCAGCTGGGCTCCGCCGATGATGCGCGCGAGGATGTCGAAGTTGTTGCGGTCCGTCCCGAACGGGTGCTGCCACGAGGGGCGCTGCAGCTCGGGGATGCTCTGGAACTCCCCCGGGGCGACCTCGACGCGGTACTGGGTCGGGCCGTACCGCCACAGGTCCGTACCGAACAGCGCCATCAACACGAAGAAGAGCACGATGACGACACCGATCCAGATGAGGATCTTGGAGGTGCGGCTCGCCCGCCTGAAGGGCCGCATCGCGTGCTCCCAGCGCACCGCGAGGTACTGCCGGACACCATCGAGGGTCCCGCCGTCGTCCATGGTCGCCTGGTCTGCCATCCCCACCTCCTCAGTACCGCACGCGCGGATCGATCAGCCCGCTCATCACGTCGATCAGCAGCGATACGCCGACGATCACGATGGCGATGAAGGTCACGAGCCCCTGGACGGCTGCGTAGTCACGCGCCCCGATGAACCCCACGATCGCTGCCGCCACACCGGGCCAACTGAAGACCGTCTCGGTCAGGATCGCTCCGCCGAGGAGGATCGCGAACTGCAAGCCCATGATCGTGACGATCGGCACGAGCGCGTTCTTGAAGGCGTGTCGGAACACGACCGACCGTTCGCGGATCCCGCGCGCGCGGGCCGCCTCGACGTAGTCAGCCCGCAACGTCTGGAGCATGTTGACACGGACCATACGGACGAAGATCCCGCCGATCACCAGCCCCAGGGTCAGGCCGGGGAGCATCAGGTGGTGGAGCGTCGACCACAGCGACGACCAGTCCAGTGCGATGATCGAGTCCAGTACGTAGAAGCCGGTCGTGTCCGGAGGTGCCTCGAAGGCCTGGATCCTCCCCCCGGTCGGGAACCAGTTCCAGTTGACGGCGAACTGGAGTTGGAACAGCAGTCCGAGCCAGAACAGGGGGGTGGCGTAGATCACGATGCCGAACAGGCGACCACCGATGTCGAAGGGCGTGTCCCGTAAGCGGCCGGCTATCGCCCCCACGAAGATCCCGACCGCGACGGCGACGATCATCCCCGCGACCGCGAGCTCGAACGTCGCCGGCGCCGTGTCCCCGATGATCTCCAGCACGCTGCGACGGTCCGTGACCGGATCGCCGAAATCGCCGGTCAACGCGTCGCCGAGGTAGCGGAAGTACTGCTCGGGAAGCGGGTCGGTGAGACCCAGCGCCTCACGGCGCTCCAGCACCTGTTCCGGGGACAGCCGGGCGCCCACGGTGGCGGTGATCGGATCTCCCGGCGCCACCCGCATGAGCAGGAAGATCATGGTCAGGAGGATGAACAGCATCGGGATCGTCAGCGCGACCCGCACGAGCAGGTAACGGCGTAGGGAACTGCCCTGCATCGACGTCCTCTCCCGACTCCGGCGCGGAGTCTACGCCCCCGGATGGCGAGGCCCCCGGGTGATCCCGGGGGCCTCGCCGTCAACCGACCTCGTGGATCAACCGGTCTTGGAGATGACGTAGTACCGGAAGATCTGCGATGGTCCCATCGTGTCCTGTACGCCTTCGATGTTCTGCTGCGCGAAGGCGAACGGGGTCACCTCGTACATCGGGATGACCGAGGCCTCCTCGGCGGCGAGGTCCTGGATCTGCCGGAACACGTCCAACCGCTCCGGCGCGTTCGGATCCGTGAACTCGGACTGCTCCTGGTTGATGAGCTGATCCATCTCGTCGTTCGAGTACATCTTCAGGAAGCTCTGCTCCGAGTGGTAGAAGGGGTACAGGTAGTCGTCCGCATCGAGGTAGTCGGGGTACCAGCCGAGCAGGAACGCGGGGTACTGCGCCGTCTCGCCCGGCCAGGCCTGCTGCGTGAACTGCGCCCACTCTGTGGACTGCAGCGTCACGTTGAACAGCCCGGTCTCCTCCAGGCTCCGCTCGATCGTCTGCGCGAACGCCGGCTCGGTCTCCGCGTAGTGGTCCGTCGAGTACCACAGCTCGAGGTCGACCGGCTCGGAGATGAAGTCCTCCGCGCTGGCGTCCGCGTACGTGGTCTCGAACGACGGCTCGTGCGCCTCGAACAGCGGCGGGACCATCGAGTACAGGGGCGCGCCGTCGCCGGCGAGCACCTCCTCGACGATCCGCTCGCGGTCGACCGCCGCGGCGATCGCCTTGCGGACGTTCACGTCGTCGAGCGGCTCCATCAGCGTGTTGAGTACGATGTAGCGGATCGATGCACCCTCGCCCTCGATCGTCTGGATGTCCTCGCTGCCCTCGAGCGATGCTCTCTGCTCCGGGGTCAGGTGGCGGAACGCGATGTCGATCTCGCCGGCCTCCAGCGATGCCTGCAGCTGGGCGGACTCGTTGAAGAACTGGACCAGGACGCGGTCGTTGGCCGGAGCGTCGCCCCAGTAGTCACCGAACGCCTCGAGGGTGATCGATTCGTCCTCCCGGAGGTCGGTGAGCTGGTAGGGGCCCGTCCCGATGAACTCGTTCTCGTTGATGAGGTCCTCCGCGGGCTGCGCCTCGGTCACGGCCTCCTCGGGAGCCTCGTAGGGCCCGTCGGACGGGATGATCGTCGCGACCGTGTAGGCGAGCTTCGACAGGAACGTCACGTCCGGCGCGCTCAGCGTGACCTCCACCGTGAGATCATCGACCGCCTCGACGGACTCGATGCCACCGAGCAGGAACGCGGCACCCTCTGGGTGCTGCAGCAGGCGACCCCGGTTCAGCGAGAACACGACGTCCTCGGCGGTCATCTCGGAGCCGTCGTGGAAGGTGACCCCTTCGCGCAGCGTGAACGTGTACGTGAGCCGATCCTCGCTGACCTGGGGCTCCTCGGCTGCCAGCAAGGGCGAGACCTCGCTCGCACCGGGCTCGAAGCCCATGAGGGTCTCCCCGGTGTTCTGGAAGATGTTGGAGCAGTAGTAGGAGTAGCACTTGGCAGGGTCGATCGTCTGCACGGTGTCGGTGGTGCCGACGATGATGTCGCCGCCGGCGGCTTGGCCGCCGTCGGTCTCGGTGTCGGTGGCGCCGGGTCCTCCCGTGGCGCCGGGCTCGGGCTCATCGCCCCCGGTGCCGCACGCACCCGCGACGAGCGCGAGAGCGAACAGCACGGCGACGAGAGCGGAACCTCGGATGCGGTGACGCATGTGGACTCCCTCTCGGTGGTGTCGAACGACGATCTCGTCGATCCCGTTCTGGATAGTGTCGCGGCCGGGAGCGCGGGCCGGCTTCCGGCTCCACTACCCGGGTAGTAGGCCACCTTAGCGGCTCGGCAGCGCCACGGACAGAGGGTGGCTGGAGCGATCCGACCGTGCACGCGGTCGTCAGGTCTCCCCCCGCTCGATCAGGAGACGATGCTCGTCCGGCCGCTCCGGCAGGACCTCGTGCACGTACGAGCGCACGGCCTCCTCGAGCCCCACGTCCTGCGCGACGTCGAGGGAGCGCAGGTACTTGTGCTCGAGGATCTCGTGGAACAGCTCAGCCGGTTCGCGCTTGCCGCGCAGGTCGTCCGGGACCATCGCGAGCACCGGTTCGAAGACGTCGTTCATCCACCGGTGGGCGACCACCGGGACGGGCATCTCCTCACCATGCTGATCGGCGAGGTGGGCGCGGTACTGGGCGATGTCGTTCAGCAGCCGCCGCGCCTGGTTCTCCTGGACGTCCAGGCCGGTCAAGCCCATGAGGCGGCGCCGGTGGTGGCCCGGCTCCACGACGTGCGTCTGCAGCTTCAGTTCGACACCCTCGCCGGTCGTGACGAGCTCGACCTCGTCGACGTCGAACCCGAGCTCGTTGATCCGTCGGAGGCGCTCAGAGATGCGGTAGCGCTCGTCGGGAGCGAAGACCTCGGCACGGACGAGCTCGGACCACAGCCCCTCGTAGCGCGGGCCGATCTCGTCGGCGACGTCGACGGGGTCGATCTCCTCGACCCCGTGCTCCGCCTGCACGTCGAACAGCTCGCCTGCGATGTTCATCCTGGCGATCTCGAGATCGTGCGCTCGCTGCCCCGACGTCAACTCGTCGTGCAGCTCACCGGTCTCCGCATCCACGAGGTACGCGGCCAGCGAGCCGGCATCGCGGCGGAACAGCGCGTTCGACAGGGAGCAGTCGCCCCAGAAGAACCCGACCAGGTGCAGCCGGACGAGCAGGCCGGCGAGCGCATCGAGCAGGTGGTCCTGGAGGTCCCGCATACCGCCCCGCACGAACAGGACGCGGTAGGGCAACGCGAAGTCCAGGTGCTGCGTGATGAGCACTGCCTCCAGGGGTCGCCCGTCCCGATCCGCACGTCCCCCGACGACGCCCACGACCTCCACGACCGGGAGGGACTCCTCCTCGAGGTGGCGGAGCAGGCGGTACTCCCGCTGGGCGAGGCGACCTGGCAGCTCCTTCAGGGCGTAGATCGTGCCGTCCAGGTTCACGAACCGGACGACGTGCCGGTGGATGCCACGGGTGACCTCGACGATCCGTGGGTCGTCCCAGTTCGCGAGCGGGACCTCCCAAGGCAGGTCGAGGAAGTCGGGGTGACCGGTCCGGGCGGTGAGCTGGAGACGCACGACCCCGACGGTAGTCGGACCCGCGGCTCGGTGGCCGATTCGCTCGAGGAGGTCCTCCACGTGCGTCCCGTACCCCTCCGGGAGCGTTGCGACGGTCGGGCAGGGAGCCGGGGCGGACGAGCTTCCCCTCATCGGCACACTCGAGGCGATGCCTGAGCTCCCCGACGTCGAGGCGTTCCGCCGCTACCTGGCGGAGCATGCGGCCGGCCAGCGGATCGAGCGGGTCGAGGCCCCGGAGCCGGATGTGATCCGCAACACGACGCCTCAGGGCCTCGGTCGGTCGCTGTCCGGGCGATCGTTCAGCGCCCCGGATCGCCACGGGAAGTGGGTCCTCGCGCGCACGGACGACGGCGAGGGCCCCACGGTCGTCATGCACTTCGGTATGACCGGGTACCTCACGTGGGGTGAGCGGGACGGTGAGCGCGCGGAGCACGACCGCGTCGTGTTCGTGTGCGAGGACGGTGAGCTGCGGTTCAACCTCACCCGCATGTTCGGCGGCGTGTGGCTCGCCCGGGACGGGTCGGAGCTGCGGGAGGTGACCGGTGAGCTCGGGCCCGATGCCGCGGACCTCGATCGGGACGATCTGGCCGACCTCCTCGCCGATCGTCGGGGCGGTACGAAGTCCGCGCTGATGGATCAGGAGCTGGTCGCCGGGATCGGCAGCATCGTGGCGGATGAGACGCTGTGGCGTGCTCGCCTCCACCCGCGCCAGCCGGTGCCCGCGCTCACGGACGGTCAGATCGACGACCTCTCCGAGGCCCTCCAGGAGGTCCTCGCGGGGTCCGTCGAGCACGGACAGGTCCCTCGCGGCGACGACTGGTTGACCCACGCTCGCGATGTCGACGATCCGGACTGTCCGCGCTGCGGCACCGACCTCGAGAAGACCGAGGTCAACTCCCGCCCCACCTACCTCTGCCCCAGCTGCCAGCCGGCCCCCTGAGCACGTCCACTGCCGCAGGGTCCACACCTACGCGGCCTGTGGCGGCGGTCGACGGATCAGTCGAGGAGTCGGCGCACCGTGTCCTCGGGGAGGAGGTCGGCGGCGGGCAGCCTGCGCAGGAGCTCCTCCCAGCCGTCGTGCTGCGCGAACGCGTCCGAGAGGACCTCCCGCGCCCCTGCGAGGTCGCCGGTCTCCGCGAGCATCACCCCGTGCCAGAACGCCACCTCGGTGATATTCGCCTCGGCACGGGCGCCGCGGTACTCCCCCGACGCCCCGGCCGTGTTGCCTGCGGCCAGCTGTTCGTCGGCCCGGTTCATGCGCTCGTACGCCCGATGGAGACCGAGCAGGCGTCGCAGCTCCCCCAGCGGGTCGTGGTGATCGTCGACACGCAGGTCGACCAGTCGGTCGATCCACGGGCGGCCGGTCCCC
Source organism: Actinomycetota bacterium (assembly GCA_019347855.1). Next base: position 30,425 of record JAHWKO010000004.1, on the reverse strand, counting down.
CTGCCAGCGACCACCACGAGCGCGGCGGACTGGACCCCGCGGATGTCGCCACCCTCGGACTGCGCCGCGTCCAGTGCCGCCAGCAGACGACCGGCGAGGTCGCCGGACGTCGACCGGTAGGCCCCGAGCATCGCGTCGGGGACGGTGTCGTTGCGCATCATGTTCGCCTGGACGCTGACCTGCCCGCCGATCCGGTGCCCGGCCTCGGGGATGCAGCGCTCCCCCGTGTGCGCGGCGACCCGCCCCTGTGCATCCACGACCGCGACCTGACGGCGGTCCGCCTCGTCGTCGATCGAGACCAGCGCCGAGAGCGCGTCGGGCGCAGAACGACCGGCGCGCAGCAGGTCGAGAGCCTGTGGCCCGTAGCCGGGCTCGGCGAACGCCTGCGTCGCGACCACCCCGATCCCCGCTTCGCACCACGGCACGATCGGCCCGACCGAGAACCAGTGGGACTGGACGGCGACGCCCATGGAGCCCGAGTCCGGCTCACGCGCGGCGATCGAGTACGTCATCGTGCCGCCTCCGGGACGATCCGGGATCCGAGCACCTGGACCATCTCGAGGTCCTCGTGGTCGATGTGCTGGAGCATCATCCGGTCGACGCCCCGATCGGCGTACGCCCCGATCCGCTCGATGACCTCATCGACGGTCCCGATGATCCACGCGTCGCGGTGCTCGTCGAGGTAGGCGTCGACGTCCCCGTCCTGGCCGGTCCGATCCATGTGCCGTCGTCCTCGCGCCCGCAGCTCCTCGGTGTCCTCGCCCACCAGGCACGGGGTCATGACGGAGAACACGAGGTCGTCAGGGTCGCGGTCCGCCCCCTCCCACGCCCGCTCGACGGCTGCGCGCCGTTCCCCGGCGACGTCGGCGGAGACGAAGACCGTGTTGTACTCGTCGGCCCAGCGGGCAGCGAGGGCCGCGCTGCGCTCGTTCGCGAGCCCACCCACGATCAGGTTCGGGTGGGGATCCTGGACCGGGTGCGGGAGCGGGTGCAGGTCCTCCAGCGCGTAGTGGCGCCCCTCGAAGGAGATGTCGTCCTCCCTCCACTGGCGGTGCACGATCTCGATCTGCTCCTCGAGCAGTTCGAACCGGTGCCCGACCTCCGGGAACGGGAAGCCGTACGCGGCGTGCTCGTGCTCGTTCCAGCCGATCCCCATCCCGAGCTCCACCCGACCGCCGGAGACGTGGTCAGCGGTGACGACCGCCTTCGCGAGCAACGACGGGTGGCGGAAGGTCACGGGCGAGACCAGCGTCCCGAGACGGATCCGTTCGGTCCGGGCCGCGATCGCCGCGATCGTGGTCCAGGCATCCAGCGACCCGCGGTCGTAGCGGCCCTGGACGGAGTCGTAGTGGTCGGACCGGAACAGTCCCTCGAGGCCGTGCTCCTCGCAGGCCAGCGCGACCGCGAGCCACTGGTCCCAGCTCACGCTCTCCTGGCCCTCGATCATCAGGTTGAGACGCATCAGGTCTCCTCACGTCGCATCGGACGGAGCAACGGGATCACCGCACGGACGGCGCCCCACCCCGCAGCGACGGCCACGACCAGGTCGATCACGCCCCCGTAGGACCACGTCAGCAGCCCGTACAGGAGCGCCCCCAACCCACCCAGCACGTACATCGCCACCCGCAGACGGACCGAGCGGGCCACCGCCCCGACCCCCGTGAGGACCACGACCCCGAGCTGCCACAGGACGAGGACCACCACCGAGGTGGGGACCCCGAAGGTCCGGTTGAAGGTCTGGGCCTGGACGACCAGCAGCACGCACGCGAGGCCCGCGGCCAGCACTCCCGCAGGGTCGACGGGGCGCTGGTCGGGAGGGCTCACGCCACGTCCTGCGCCCAGCTCATGCACCCCGGGAGGAAGGGCATCGGCAGGTCCGGGTGCTGCGGGCGGACCCGGACGGTGTAGCCGTAACGGCCGCTGTCGGTCGCCTCGACGTCGATCGCCTCGTAGACGTACTCGCCGTTGGAGCTCTCGACGAGCTGCATCGGTAGCGCGTGCCCGCTGGCGATCTCGCCGTCGACACCCACCCGCCCGATGTACAGCTCGACCACCACGTCGTCGGGCGTGAGGTCACCCAGCACGACGGTGGCCCGCGGCTTGAGCTGTTCCCCGATACGGACGTGCTGGTCGCCGGCGCCGTTGTCAGGGTCCAGCTCGCACTCGACCTGCCCCCAAGATGACGTCACACGCTCCCGCCACGCAGCGAGCGACCGGGCCGGGGCCAGGTCATCCCGTCGGAGCGCCGTCGCGTCCAGGGAGGCTGGTAGGTACAGCTTCTCGACGTACTCGTGGAGCATCCGGTGGGTGTTGAAGCACGGGGCGAGGTCCTCGATGGCCGCGCGCATGCGGGCGATCCACGGCCACGGCACGCCGTCTTCGCCACGGTCGTAGAAGGTCGGGACCACGTCGCGCTCGAGCAGGGTGTAGAGCGCCTCGGCCTCCTTGACGTCCTGGCGCTCGGGGTCGTCGTACACGATCCCCCGGCCGATCGCCCAGCCGAACGGCGGGCTGCCCTCGCCGGCCAGGTCCTCCCAGGCCTCGTCCCACCAGCCGTCCAGGGTGGACAGGTTCAGGATCCCGTTGGCGGAGGCCTTCATCCCGCTGGTCCCCGATGCCTCGCGTGGACGGATCGGGTTGTTGAGCCAGACGTCGCATCCCGCCACGAGGTAGCGGGCGAGGGACATCTCGTAGTCCTCGACGAAGATGATCCGGCCCCGGAACCGCTCATCGCGGGAGAGCTCGTGGATCTGGCGGATCAGCTCCTTCCCGGCGTCGTCGAGGGGGTGGGCCTTGCCCGCGACGATGAGCTGTACGGGACGCTCCTGGTCGTTGAGGATCCGGGCGAGCCGGTCCGGGTCCCGGGCGAACAGCGTCGCCCGCTTGTAGGTCGCGAACCGCCGGGCGAACCCGATCGTCAGCGCGTGGGGGTCGAGGAGGTGGTCGACCGCGTCGATCTCCGACGGCGACGCCCCGCGGCGCTCGAGCTGGGCGCGGACGCGGGCGCGAACGACCTCAACGAGCTTGCCGCGACGGACCTCGTGCCGTCGCCACAGCTCGCCGCCGTCGACGGCATCCAGCCGGTCCCAGAGCTCGTCGTCGCCGGGTTCGTGGCGCCACCGGCCGTCGAGGTGCTGGTCGTACAGATCGCTTATCTCGGCGGACAGCCACGAGGCGAGGTGGACGCCGTTCGTGATGTGGCCGACGGGGATCTCGTGTCGAGGTACCCCGGGCCAGAGGTTCTGCCACATCCGCCGGGTGACCTCGCCGTGCAGCCGGCTCACGCCGTTCGCGCGAGCGGCGAGCTTCAAGGCGAGCACGGTCATGCAGAAGCGCTCGTCCTCGTCCTCGGGGTCCTGGCGCCCCAGCGCGAGGAAGACGGGGAGCTCCAACCCGAGGCTCTTGGCGTAGACCTCGAAGTACCGTGCGACCAGGCCGGGGTCGAAGTAGTCGTGCCCGGCCTCCACGGGGGTGTGGGTCGTGAACACGAGGCCGGCTGCGGCCGCCTCGGCTGCCTCCGAGAACGTGACCTTGTGGCGGTCCATCAAGCGGCGGATCAGTTCGAGCCCCAGGAACGCCGAGTGTCCCTCGTTCATGTGGTAGACGGATGGCTCGTGCCCGAGCGCCTCGAGCGCACGGAACCCGCCGATCCCCAGCAGGATCTCCTGCCGGATCCGCATCTCGGTGTCCCCGCCGTACAGGTGGTGGGTGACCCGACGCTGCTCCGGGCTGTTCTCGGGGACGTTCGCGTCCAGCAGGTACAGGGACACGCGCCCCACCTGGACGCGCCAGACCTGGGCGACGAGCGGGCCTTCGGGGAAGCCGAGCTCGACCGTGACGGGCTCGCCGTCCTCGTCCCGTTCCAGGGAGATCGGCAGGTTGTGGAAGTCGTTGGTCGCGGGGATCTCCTGCTGCCAGCCCGCGTCGTTGAGCCGCTGGGCGAAGTACCCCTGCTGGTAGAGCAGGCCGACGCCGACCAGCGGGATGCCGAGGTCGCTCGCGGACTTCAGGTGGTCGCCGGCCAGCATCCCGAGCCCGCCGGCGAAGATCGACACGCAGTCGGTGACCCCGAACTCGGCGGAGAAGTAGGCGATCTCGTCGCCCGCGCTGTCCTCGTGGGTGCTCGTGAACCAGGTGTCGCGCGCGTCGAGGTACGAGCGCAGATCCGCGTGGATCCGGCCAAGCTCATCGAGGAAACCGTCGTCGGACGCGAGCTCCTCGAGCCGCTCCTGGCCGACGGCCCCGAGGAGCGCCACGGGGTTGCGCCCCGTCTCCTCCCACAGGTCTTCTCCCCCGACCCGACGGAACAGCTGGATCGCCGCGTGGTCCCACGACCAGCGCAGGTTGTCTGCGAGCTCGCGGAGCGGCTCGAGCTCCTCCGGCAGGGCGGGAACGACCGTGAACGTCTGGATGGGCTTCATGGCGACCCAAGGTAGCGTGGGCGCCCGATGCCCGAACTTCCCGAGATGACAGCCCTCGCGGAACGTCTCGACGCCGTCGTCCGCGGCCACGCCCTCGAGGGGGCCGACCCCCTGCAGTTCTCGGCGCTGAAGACGGTCCAACCGGGCGCCCACGAGGTCACCGGACGGACGGTCGCGGAGGTCGGACGCCGCGGGAAGTACCTCGTGTTCGATCTCGACGGACCGCGGATCCTCGTGCACCTGTCGCAAGGGGGACGGGTGACGATCGAGGACCCCCCGAAGCGCACCCGTCCGCGTACCGGGGTCGTGCGCTTCCGGTTCGCCGACGCTCCTGCGATCCTGGTCGTCGAGTACGGGACCGAGCGCAAGGCCGGGTGGTGGGTCCTGGCGGAGGGCGACGACGGTCCGCTCGACGTGCTGGGACCGGAGCCCGGCACCGACGCCTTCCGGGACCTCGTTATGACCGGCGACGACAACCGCCGCTTGCACACGTTCCTCCGCGACCAACGGACCGTGGCCGGGATCGGGCGTGGGTACACCGACGACATCCTCCACCGCGCCCGGCTGTCGCCGTTCACCTCGCTGGCCAACCTGGACGAGGACGAGCGGGAACGGCTGCTGTCCGTGGTCGACGACGTCCTCGCGGGAGGGCTGGAGCTCGAGAGGCGGCGTGAAGGCGGGCTGCCGACGAAGCTCGGGGACCACTGGACCGTCCACAACCGTCACGGGGAGGCCTGCCCGACCTGCGGCGCCGAGCTACAACGGGTCTCGTACGAGTCGTACGAGCTCACCTACTGCCCCGACTGTCAGACCGAGGGCAACGTCCTGAAGGATCGCCGGATGTCGAGGCTGCTGAAGTGAGCTGGTGCCGTACCGCCCCCCTGATACTCGGCCTCTTGCTGCTGGTCGTATCCTGCGGGGGCAGCGGAGAGCCCACCGCCGACGGCAGGTCCCCCGTCGGTTCCGAGCCCACGTCCGGGAGCACGACCGACGGGGGCGGGGCGGACCTCGTTGGCACCCTCGGCGGGGACGGTCAGCTCGAAGGCGGATGTGCGTGGCTCGAGAGCGAGGCCGAGGGACGGGTGGAGCCGCGCTGGCCCGAGGGCTACCGCGTGGCGTTCGACCCCGTGCGTCTGCTGGGGCCGGACGGCGAGGTCGTGGCCGAGGCGGGGGACACCGTCCGGGTGAGCGGGGCGGTCGCCGACGACGCGATGACCATCTGCCAGATCGGACCCCTCTTCGAGGTCACGGAGGTCCTCACCCCGCGATCGTGAAGACCTACGACGTCTCAGGGGTCCTAACTCTTCACGATCGCTGGTGCTGGTGGCGCAGGGCCGACTCCGCCGCGCGCAGGCCACACATCCCGTGGACCCCGCCGCCCGGCGGCGCCGACGACGAACACAGGTAGAGGCCATCGCCCAGCCGGTACGGGTCCACCGTGACCCGTGGGCGGAACACGTAGCGGAACAGGCTGTTCGCGCCCCCGGAGATGTCGCCCCCGACGAGGTTCGGGTTGTGCGCTTCGTAGTCGCTCGGTCCCATGACGTTCCGCTCGAGGACGACGTCGCGGAAGCCGGGGGCGAAGCGTTCGAGCTGGTCCTCCATCCGTTCGGTCATGTCGACCGTCGATCCGTTGGGGACGTGGCAGTAGGTCCACAGGGTGTGCTGCCCCTCTGGGGCGCGGGTCGGGTCGAACACGGTGTGCTGCGCCGCGAGCACGTAGGGGCGTTCCGGGTGCTCGCCCCGGTCGACGGCCGCCTCGGACGCGGCGATCTCCTCGAGGGTGCCGCCCAGGTGCAGGGTCCCCGCCCGACTCGCGCCCGCGGCCTTCCACGGCACGGGCTCGGACAGGGCGTAGTCGATCTTGAAGACCCCCGGACCACGGGGGAACGCCTGCAGCTGCGCCCGGACGTGCGAGGACAGCCGGTCCCCCGCGATCGCTACGACCTGCGCCGGGTTGGTGTCGAACAGGATCAGGTCCGAGGGCGGGATCCGCGCGAGCGCCGTCACCCGCTCGCTGGTCCGGATCTCCCCCCCGAGGGACCGCAGGTACGACGCCATGGCCTCGGCGAGCCGCTGGGATCCGCCCTCGGCCGCCGGCCACCCGACGGTGTGCGCCCCCAGCGTGATCATCACGCCGTAGGCGGACGTGACCGGGCGCCCCAGGTCGAGGAACGAGTGCGCGGCGGAACCCGCGAAGACCGCCCGAGCACGCGGTCCGTCGAACCGTCGGGTCGCGAAGGTGGTCGCCGGGAGCAGCGCCTGCAGTCCGAAGCGGGTCAGCAGGATCGGGTGCCTCGGCCTGTGGATGACGGGCCGCATCAGATCGTCCATGAGGTCCTCGAACCCACGGACCAGTGGCGCGAACGTCCGCTGCCAGCCGGCCGCGTCGCCCTCGTCGAGGTTGTCGGTCGTCGCCCGCACGTCCCGGTGGACCAGCACGGCGGGCCCGTCGTCCAGCGGATGCGCGAAGGGAACCTCGGGGTGCACCCACCGCAGTCCGTGGTCCTCGAGGGGAAGGGTCCGCAGGTACGGCGATCCGGCTGCCAATGGGTGGATCGCGGAGCACACGTCGTGCACGAAGCCGGGCAGGGTGAGCTCCTCGGAGCGCGCCCCACCCCCGATGCGGTCCGCCGCCTCGAGCACCAGGACCGAGCGGTCGGCCTGAGCCAGGCGGATCGCGGCTGCCAGCCCGTTCGGACCGGCGCCGATGACGACGGCGTCCACGCGCTCAGCCACTGTGCTGGGGAGCGCCGGTCAGCTCCAGGATGTCACCCTCCGCCGCCGCACGGACCGGGATCGGGGCGTCCGCCAGGCCGCGCACGATCTCGTCCAGCTCGTCGTCGGTCCTCGGTGGGTCGTGGTGGAACAGCACGAGCTCCCCCACCCCGCACTCGACAGCCAGGCCGACCGCGTACGAGATCGTCGCGTGACCGAAGTGCGCCCGCTCGGGGAACTCCTCGTCGGTGTACTGCGAGTCGTGCAGCAGCACGTCCACCCCCGCGACCAGCGCGCGAGCCGCCTCGTGGTACGGCCCCCACCCCTCCGGGCCCTCCCCGAGCTGGTACGGGTGGTGGTCGGACAGGTACGCGAAGGACGACTGGCCGTCGCTCACCCGGTAGCCGAAGGTCCGACCGCCCTTGTGGGGGATCTCCCGGGCCAGCACGCGGTAGCCCTCGATCTCGTGCTCGCCTTCGGACAGCACGCGGAAGCGCCAGTCCCCACGCATCTGCTCCGGTCGTATCGGGAAGCTGGGCGGCGACATCTGTCGCGCCAGGAGGTCCGCCGCGTCCACGCCCTGGTCCGGCAGGTACAGGTCAACGCGCGCGCTCGGGTCATCCCCGGCGCGGAAGAACGGCAGACCGTGGGTGTGATCCCAGTGCAGGTGCCCCAACAGGAGGCTGCCCTGGAACGGCTGCCCGTCGAGGAGCTGCCAGACCCGACGCAGCCCGGTCCCGGCGTCGAGCACGAGGTCCGGGGCGTGCCCGTCGCGGGCCACCGCGACGCACGAGGTGTGCCCCCCGTACCGCACGAAGTCGGCACCCGGAGCCGGCGTGGATCCCCGGCACCCACAGATGTGGAGTCGCACGCTGCCTCTCGATCCGTCTCAGTTCGAGTCGCCGGCAGCGACCTCGCGTCGGTGCTCCCGGGCTACCGCAGCCAGTGCCTCGTGGTCGAGGTCCTCGGCCGAGGCGACCGCGACCCTACAACGGGTGACGGCGCGCAGCGTGGCGGTGCGCCGTCCCTGTCCGAGCGCGGCGTGCTCGCCCAGGATCGCGCCTGGTCCGACCTCGGCGATGGGTGAGCCGTCCACCTCGACCTGGAGGATGCCGTCGAGCAGGAGGTACACCTCCCGGCCGGGATCGCCCTGGGTCACGAGCGTCTCGCCGACCTCGATCTCGCGGCGACGGGTGCGTCGACCCTGCTGCATGATCGCGCGGGACAGTTCACGTTCGATGACCGTCTCGACGTCGCTGATGTCCGCGAGGTGCTCCTCGTCGCCCCACGGGGTGCGCTCGCCGTCGCTCGGGAGCTCGATCCAGTCGGTGAACGAGATCGATCCGGTCTTCCCGACCAACCGGCCGGAGTCCGTGTAGACCCAGTGCCGGGGGAACGGGCTCGCCCCGACGACCTCGTGCTCGACCCGACCGTCCGCGTACAGCGTGAGGGCCAGCGTCGTCCACGCCGGCGGCGCGACGACCCGCAGGTACGGCGGCTGCTTCGTCGTGCGCGGCGAGGGGCTGCCGGTCCGACCCCCGGCGGTCTGGAGGAACCGCGCGTAGGCGACCCCGTGGGCGTCGGTGCCCAGCTCGGCATCGGGACGCAGGTCCGGGAACGGCACCGGCGCGAACGAGACGCCGGCCCTCCCCCACCCGACGCGGGTGCTGGCCACGTAGCTGCGTCCGAGGTGCGACGCCTGGACGATCCGCCCGTCCTCGACCTCGATCGCCGCGCGCAGCACGTTCGCGAACCGGACCCGTCCCTCCTGGATCAGCAGCTGCGCGTCCGCGAGGGCATCGGGTGGGGCCTGGTCGTAGTGGGCGAGCTTCAGCTCGAAGGGGAGCTTCAGCAGCCCGCCGTCGACCGCCTGCGAGGGGATCCAGGAGACCGCCGTGACCGAGGACTCGATCCGCGTCACTGGTCCTCCCCATGTCCCCGGCCGTCCTCCCGGCGGTGACCCTCCGCCAGCGCGACCAACGCCTCGCGGTCGACCTGGTCGGACGACGCCACCGCTACCTTCGCCGGCGTGACGGCGCGCAGCGTCGAGGTGCGCTTGCCCCCTTCCAGGATCGCGCGCTCCCCCAGGATCGCGCCTGGCCCGACCTCGGCGATCGCCTCGCCATCGATCTCGACGGACAGCTGGCCGTCGAGCAGCAGGAAGAGGTCCGATCCCCACGCGCCCTGCTCGACGAGCGCCTCGCCGGCCTTGACCTTGCGCTTCTTCGGCTTCCCGCCACCCATGATGACGCGCGACAGCTCGCGTTCGAGCTGGGTCTCGACCTCGCTGACGACCGCCTCCGAGTCCCCCTCACCCCACGGGCTCTTGTCGCCGAAGTGCTCGTTCAGCCAGGTCTTGAAGTCCAGCAGCCCGCTCTTCGCGGTGAGCTTGCCCTCGTCGTCGTACACCCAGTGGCGTGGGAAGGGGCTGGCACCCACGAGCTCGCGTTCGGTCCGACCGTCCGCGTGGAGGGTGAGGCTGAGCGTCGTCCACGTCGTGGGCGCGACCCACTGCACGAACGGGGGCCGCGTGACGGGGCGCGGCATCGGGGCGCCGGTCCTACCTCCGACGGTCTGCTGGAACCGCACCCACCCCGGGCCGACCTCGGGCTCGGGGCGCAGCTCCGGGAAGGTCACCGCCGCGAACGTCATGCCCTTGCCGCCGACGTTCACGCTGGTCGAACCCATGATGATGCCCCCGGACTGACCGTGGTCCACGATCTGGCCGTCCTCGACCTCTATCCAGGCGTCGAGCCGGTTCGAGTAGCGGAACGCGTCCTCGTCGCGGAGCCGCTCGAGGTGCTCGCCCCCCTCGATCGCCTCGGGTGGCGGCGCGTCGTAGTGGCTGAGCCGCAGGTCCATCCCGAGCTTGAAGGGACCGGTCATCGACTCCGACGGGATCCACGAGATGGTGGTGACGGACGACTCGATACGCATGGCGGCACTCCCGGTCGGGGTCGGTGAGCGCAGGGTCGCGCATCACGTCACCCGGGTCGATGGTGCGGGCCCGTCTCCTTCGTGGGGGGTGGCACCACCACCAGATCGGGTGATCACCCCCTCGACCGCCAGCCGGGGATCCCGCAGCATGTGCCCATGCCGGAACAACGCATCTCCATCTTCCTAGCCGACGACAACCTCATCGTGCGTGAGGGCGTCCGGGCCCTGCTGTCCTTGGAGGACGACCTCGAGGTCGTCGGCGTCGCCGAGGACTACGACGGGCTCATCGCGGGCGCCGAGGAAGTGGGACCACAGGTCCTGGTCACCGACATCCGGATGCCCCCCACGTTCCAGCGGGAGGGCATCGACGCCGCGAAGGAGCTGCGCAAGCGCCACCCAGGCACGGGCGTGGTGATCCTGTCGCAGTACGACGACCCCGAGTACGCCGTCTCCCTCCTGTCCGAGGGGGCGGCCGGTTACGCGTACCTGCTGAAGGACCGGCTCGCGGAGGGCGACCAGCTGGCGCGAGCGATCCGTGAGGTCGCCTCGGGTGGTTCGGTGCTGGACCCGAAGATCGTCGAGGCGCTGGTCAACCCCGTCCGCAGCGAGAGCGAGCTCACCTCCAGCGAGGAGGAGCTCCTCCAGATGGTCGCGGAGGGCAAGCCGATCAAGGCGATCGCCGTGGTGCGCGACACCACCCCGACCGCGATCGCAGACGACATCGAGCGGCTGTTCGTGAAGCTCGCGGAGGGGCTGTCCTCCGGGAACGCCGCCAGCCTCGACCGCCTCAAGAAGCTCCAGCAGGCGATCATCGACCGCGAGGAGCAGGGCGAGTCCCTCAGCCGGCTGCTGCCCGGCGGGATCGCGGAGAAGCTCCGTCTCGAGGGCCGCGGTATCGGCGAGACCGAGATGCTCGTCGTGACCGTGCTCATGAGCGACATCCGTGGGTACTCCTCGATCGCCGAGCGCACCGACCCGAGCGCCCTGGCGGGCCAACTGAACGAGCACCGGGCCGAGATGAACCACGCGATCCTCGGCAACGACGGCACCGTCATGCAGTTCGTCGGCGATGCGGTCATGGCCGTGTTCGGGGCACCGGTCCCCCAGGACGACCACGCCGACCTCGCGATCCGGACCGCTGCGGCGATGCACGAGGCACAGGCGAGGGTCAACGCACGCTGGGAGGCCGAGGGCCTCGAGCCGTTCGGCCTCGGGATCGGTCTGTCCACCGGCGAGGTTGCCGCCGCGCTGCTGGGGTCCGAGGAGCGGATCGAGTACTCGGTCGTCGGGGACACCGTGAACCTCACCCAACGGATCCAGCAGTGGGCTGAGCCCGGCGAGACCGTCCTCAGCGAGCCGACCTTCCACGCGCTCTCGGAGCCGATCGAGGCCGAGGCGCTCGAACCGCAGCTGGTGAAGGGACGTCAGACACCGGTCATGGCCTACCGCCTGCCCGCGCTGAGCGAACCGGTCCCCGCGGAGGCGTGATGCTCGCCGTCCCGATCCTCCTCCTGCTCGGTGGGGCGACCCTCTGGTGGCTGCACCGGACCGGGTACCTACCGGTCGGCCCGGTGCTGTGGGCCGCGGTGGTGTTCGCGGCCGTGTTCGTCCTCAACAGCGGCATGCACCCGGTGGGGTTCGCGACCGCGGTGCTGCTCGGGGCGCTCATGCTCGGACGTGCTCGAACCTCGGCGGTGCGCACCTGGGCGGATCGCGTCTTCGCGGTGTTGTTCTGGGGGTTCGCCGCCCTCGCGGTGACGTGGCTGGTGATCGGCCTCCTGCCCTTCGTCGCACGGACGGTCCCGGCGGTGGAGACCGCCTTCATCCGGTGGGGGGGCGGAGGGGACGGACCGGGGAGCTGGCCCGTCGTAGGCGAGGTGATCCGGCGCGCGACCACCACGGAGCTACAGACCCTGTTCGGGATCCGATCGCCCGGTTCCGCTACGACCGCGATGCAGTACGCCTTGAGTGCGATGAACATCGCGCTCGGGATCTTCCTGATGGTCCTCCGTCCCAGGGACACGGTCGCCCGTCTCCTCGCCCTGGGGATGGTGGGGACGGGGGCGGTGTTCAATGCCGAGGCTCACACCGCGTACGCGATCTCGTGGCTACGACCGATCCACGACCTCGGTTTCCACGGCGTCGCGGGGATGACGTACCTGGCAGCGATCGTGCTGTTCCCCGACGGCAAGCTCAAGCCGGACTGGGCCACGCTGCCGCGCTGGCGGCAGGTGCTCCAGGCGGCGGGCCTGACGTTCGCGTTCCTCCTGTCCGCGCTCTGGATCGCGTCGACGCACGGGGAGCGCCCGGTCCAGTACGTCGCGGTGTTCGGGGTGCTGATCCCGGTCCTGGGCCTCGCTTCACAGATCGGCAAGTTCCGGCACGCGGACGACGAGACCGAGCGTCGTCAGTCACGGCTGCTCGCCACGACCCTGGTCGCGGCGCTGGCCGGGGCGGTGACCTTCGGGATCATCGCAGGCGCGCTGTCCGTCCCGGGGGCGGACGTCGGGGGCCTGGAGACGTTCACCTTCAACGCGTTCCCGGCCCTGTTCGGGGCGATCCCCGTGATCCTGTTCGCGATCCTGATCCGGTTCCGCCTGTGGGACATCGACCGGATCATCAACCGGGGGTTCGTGTACGGCGGACTCGCCGGGTTCATCGGCGTGGCCTACGTCGGGATCGTCGTCCTCGGTAGCGAGTTCGTGACCCAGGCGCGCAACGATCTCTGGCTGTCGATCCTGGCTACGACCGTCGTCGCCGTCGGCTTCCAGCCGCTGCGCGACCGCCTCCGGAGCTTCGCGAACCGCCTCGTGTACGGACAGCGCGAGACCCCCTACGAGGTCCTCGCACGGTTCTCGGGCAGGGTCACCCAGACCTACGCCGGCGACGACGTCCTGCCACGCATCGCACGGACCGTCGCTGCGGGCACGACGGCGGCTCGCGCCGACGTCTGGGTCGTCCTCGACGGGGCGCTCGTCCGGACCGCGACGTTCCCGGAACCGGCCGAGCCCGCGCCGGCCCTGCCGATGCCGGACGGACACCTGCCCGAGATCCCCGGCGCCGATCTGTCCGTTCCGGTCGTGTACCTCGGTGAGCTGCTCGGGGCGCTGACGCTCACGGCACGGCCGGACGAACCCGTGACGCCCGCCGAGGAACGCCTCCTCGAGGACCTGGCGACCCAGGCTGGGATCGTGCTGCGCAACGTGCGGCTCACCGAGGAGCTCCGCGAGCGGCTGCGGGTGCTCTCGGCACAGGCGCAGGAGCTGCGCACATCCCGCCAACGGATCGTCGCGGCGCAGGACGCCGAACGACGCCGTATGGAACGCGACATCCACGACGGGGCGCAGCAGCACCTCGTGGCGCTCGCCGTGAAGCTCCGTCTGGCTCGGTCGATCGCCGCTCAGGACCCGGAGCGGGCACGACCGCTGCTCGAGGAGCTGCAGCGGGAGGTCGGGGAGGCGCTGGAGACCCTGCGCAACCTCGCTCGGGGGATCTACCCAGCGGTCCTCGCGGACCAGGGGCTGATCGCCGCGCTCCGCAGCGCCGCGGAGCGATCGCCGCTCGACGTGCGGATCCACGCCGACGAGGTCGACCGCTACCCCCGTGACATCGAGACCGCCGTGTACTTCTGCGTCCTCGAGACCCTCCAGAACGCCGCGAAGTACTCCGGGGCGTCCGAGGTCACGGTCGAACTGACCCAGCGGGACGGTGACCTCACGTTCGAGGTCCGCGACGACGGGGCCGGGTTCGATCCTGCCACCCAGCGGCGTGGCCGGGGCCTGCAGAACCTCGCTGACCGGCTCGCGGCGCTCGACGGGTCGGTGACCGTGGACTCGCGCCCCGGTGCGGGCACGACCGTCCGCGGCCGGATCCCGCTCTCGGTCCTGGAGACGGTGGGATGAGCGACCGTGCGCTGCGGTGGATCTCCCGCGTGCTGCTCGGCACCTCGCTGGGTCTGGTGGTCGCCTCCCTCGGACTCGACCTAGCGACGGGGGCGACCCTCGCGTCGCTCGTGCGGGACTTCTCGCTCTTCGGGTACGTGATGACGACGACCTTCCCCGCCGTGGGCGCCCTGATCGTCCACCGCCAGGCTCGCCATCCCGTCGGGTGGATCTACCTCCTGATCGGGGCCGGGATGTGGGCGGGGTTCGCCAACGGGTACGCCCGGTGGGCATTCACCGAGGCGGCGGTCACTCCCCCGCTCGCCGTCCTCGCCTCGTGGGTGGGCGGATGGGTGTGGGTGCCCAGCCTCGGGCTCTTCGTCACCTTCGCCCTGATGTTGTTCCCGGACGGCGCGCTGCCCTCCCGCCGCTGGCGCCCCATCGCGACCGTCGCGGCGATCGGCATCGCGCTGGTCAGCCTCGACTTCGCGATCGGGACGTGGTCGCTTCGCGGTCCCGCGATCGTCGCGGCCGGCGACGAGGAGCTCGCATCGGGACTCCCCGTGCTGCTGGGCGAGACGGGGTTCGCCTTCCTCGTGCTGGGAGCGACCGCGAGCGTGGGATCGCTGTTCGTCCGGCTGCGTCGGGCCCGGGGCGAACGCCGCCAGCAGCTCAAGTGGGTGGTCTTCGCGGGCTCCCTCGCCGTGGTCACGATCATCGCCAACATCATGCTGACGTCAGGCGATCAGGACAGCGGGACGCTGGCGTTGGTGCTCGCCGCCCCGCTCATCCCGGCCGCCACCGGGATCGCGATCGTCCGGTACCGGCTGTACGACATCGATCTCGTGCTGAACCGGACCCTGCTGTTCGGTCTCCTCGGTGGGTTCATCACCGCGGTGTACGTCGGGATCGTGGTCGGGGCCGGAGCGCTGCTGGGAGCCCGAACGGACGAACCGAACGTGGGCTTGTCGCTGCTCGCCACCGTCGTGGTGGCGGTCGCGTTCCAGCCCGCTCGGCAGCGTGCGCAACGGCTCGCGAACCGTCTGGTGTACGGGCACCGTGCCACCCCGTACGAGGTGATGGCCGACTTCACCGCGGGGATGGCCGGCACGGTGTCGACGGACGAGATCCTGCCGCGGATGGCCGAGGCTGCGGGGCGGGGCGTGGGGGCCGAGCTGGTCGCGATCACCGTCGGCCTGCCGACGGGCGCGGAGAGACGCGTCCTGTGGCCGTCCGAGGCACCGGACGACGGGGCGTGGGATCACGTCGTCCCGGTCGTCCACCAGGGCGACCGGATCGGCCGGATCCAGGTGCGCTTCGGGCACGACAACGACCCGACGGCCGACGACGTGGCGCTCCTCGACGACCTGGCGGCCCAGGCCGGCGTGGCGCTGCGCACGGTCGGTCTCGACGCGGAGCTGCGCTCGCGCGCTGACGAGATCGCGGATCAGGCGGGCCAGATCCGGGCGTCGCGCGTGCGGATCGTGGCGGCACAGGACGAGGAGCGTCGCCGGATGGAGCGTGACATCCACGACGGCGCCCAGCAGCAGCTCGTGGCGATGTCGGTGAAGATCGGGCTCGCCGCCCAACTGCTGGGGCGCGATGCCGACAGAGCCGTGAGCCTGCTGGATCAGCTCGGCGAGGACGCGAACGACGCCCTGGAGGGGCTGCGCGACCTCGCCCGCGGGATCTTCCCGCCCCTGCTCCTCGACCAGGGCGTCGTGTCAGCCTTGGATGCGCACGTCCGCAAGCACGCTCTGCCTGTGACGATCGTCGCCGACCCCGTGGTCGCAGGCGGCCGCTACGGCCCTGAGGTCGAGATCGCCGTGTACTTCTGCTGCCTCGAAGCCGTCCAGAACGCCTCGAAGCACGCCCCGGGTGAACCCGTCACGGTCCGGATGTCCGTCGAGGGAGGGACCTTGCGGTTCTCGGTGAGCGATCCCGGGCCGGGGTTCGACCCGGCGCTCACGCCTCGGGGCGCGGGCCTGCAGAACATGGCGGACCGTGCCGCGGCGCTCGGCGGTGAACTGTCGATCGACAGCGCGCCTGGCGCGGGCACCACCGTCAACGGCTCGATCCCCCTCACCCCCACCCCCACCCCCGTCCCCGCCCCCGCTCCCCCCACCTTGTGAACCCACCGCGCCACATGTGGCGCTACGGGTTCACGAGCCGAGCGAACGGGACGCGAGCCACGCACCTGTGAACCAGGAACGCCACATGTGGCGCTACGGGTTCACGAGCCGTTCAGGGCTGCGGCGATCTGCCGGACGACCCACTCGGGGCGCTGACGGATGTCCTCGACGCTGAAGCGCAGCACCCGCCACCCCCGCAGCGTCAGGCGGTTCTGCCGGACCTCGTCGTAGTGCTTCCGGTTGGGGGTCGAGTGCCAGACGAACCCGTCGACCTCGATCGCGAGCTTGCACCACGGGAAGGCGAGGTCGAGCTCGGCGATGAGGCGGTCATCCTCCTCACGTACCTCGTACCCGATCTCGGGGCGCGGCAGACCCGAGTCCGCGATCCGTTCGGCCAGATCCAGTTCCGGGCAGGATCGTGCCCGCTCGGCGCCGTCCATCAGCGTCGCGAGCGCACGGTGGAACAACGATGCGCCCGGCTTGCCGCGGATGAGGTCAGCTCGTCTGACCAGCGCCTCCCTGTCCGTCACGCCTCGCTGCAGGCCCCGGGCCATCAGCTCTCGGACCCGGTCGGGATGCTGCTCGATCGCGAGGTCCGCGAGGGTCCTGTCGGGCACCGTCGTGGGGATGTCCCGGACGACGACGACGTCGGACCCGCTCACGTTGCGACTGCGGTGGAGGCAGACTCCCTCCATCGTCACGGGACCTCGCTGGGCGTACGGCACCACGACGCACGGCGTGGGCGGGTGCTTCTGCAGTCCCCAGTGCGCGGCGGCGGTGCCTCGAGCGGCCGCCGCTCCCTCGCCGGCGGAGAGGGTCGCGGCCAAGGTCAGACGAGCGCCGTCCGCAGGGAGCCCTGCGGGCGCGTAGACGTTGAGCGCCGGCGCATCCCACACACCGGTGCGGACGTGCCGATCGATGCTGCGCGGCGAGTAGCCCGCCGCGATGGCCTGGTCGCGGGTGTGCAGTCCGCGCTGCTGGCGGCGGACCTCAGCGAGTGCTCTGGCACGGTCATCACCCATGCCCCGAGCATCGCCGCGCGCCCCGCTCGCGTCATCCTCGATCGCGCCGAGCCTGTGGATGACTCTCAACGCGGTGAACCCACTCCCCTCAGCTCGGTCAGCTTGTGAACCGGGAGCGCCACATGTGGCGCTCCGCGTTCACAAGCGAGGGGAACCGGGCGGGAGCCGGGCACCTGTGAACCGGGAGCGCCATATGTGGCGCTCGGGGTTCACAAGGGTCGGCGGCAGAGCCGGGTCGGCAGAAGCGTTGGCGGGAGAGCGGGGTCGGCGGCAGTAGGACCGCCGCCGCGAAGGGGTCAGGCGGCGGTCTGCCAGGCGTCGGACAGCGCGTCGGGGCTGAACGACGCTTTGGGGATGTAGGCGATCGCCCCGGCGGCCTCCGCACGGGGCGCGTACTCCTCGGGCTCGTACGTTGACAGGACGAGAACCTTCGTCGCGTCGGTGGACGCCAGGATCTGCCGGGTGGCTTCGAGGCCGTCGATCCCCGGCAGGTTCACGTCCATCAGCACCAGGTCCGGGGTCAGCTCGCGGGCGAGCTCGACCGAGTCCTCGCCGGTCTCGGCTTCGGCGATGACCTCGAACCCGTCCGTCATCTCGACGACCATGCGTGCGGCCATGCGGAACGGCGCCTGATCGTCGCAGATGAGCACTCTCACCGTCACGGCTCCTCCCTTGGTGTGAAGAGTTTCACATGCGCCGCCCGCGACGACCATACGGCTAGCCGGCGACCTCGAGGTGGTGTTGGCAACACCGCCTTCCGGCCACCGTCCGTCACCGTTCCGCGGCTCCGAGGTACATCAGGACGGCCCGGACGCGACGGTGCGTGTCCTTCTCGGCAGAGAGCCCCAACTTGGAGAAGATCGAGTTGATGTGCTTCTCGACCGCCCGTTCGGTCAGCACGAGTGACCGGGCGATCGCCGCGTTGTTCCTGCCCTGGGCCATCTCGCCCAGCACCTCACGCTCGCGGGGCGTCAGCTGTTCGACGGGGGACGAGGCATCCTTCGAACGGGCCGCGACGAGGGCCTCGACGACCTTCGGGTCGACCACGGAGCCCCCCTCGTTGACCTGCTTCACCGCTTCGAGCAGCTGGTCGAGGTCGGACACCCGTTCCTTCAGCAGGTACGCGCGCCCGGCACTGCCGTGCTCGAACAGGGACAGCGCGTAGGCAGGCTCCGCGTAGGCCGACAGCACCACCACACCGAGGTCGGGGTGGGTCTCGCGCAGCAGCTCGGCCGCCCGGATCCCCTCGTCCGTCCCGGTCGGAGGCATCCGGATGTCGGTGAGGACGACATCCGGGTCGTACTCGTCGACCGCGCCGAGCAAACCGTCGAGGTCCTCGGTGGCGGCCACGAGCTCGAGCTCGTCGGATGTCTCGATCAGCAGCCGCACGCCCTCACGGACGATGTAGCTGTCCTCGGCGAGCACCAGTCGGATCGTCATGGCCTCGAAGGGTAGACCGGCGACGCCCGCATGCCCGACGGGTCCGTCCACGCCACCTGGGCCGTGTGCGTCTAGCTCGCTGGACACCACCGAGGGGGCCGGTCCGGTCGTACGCCCCGCTGGTCGAACGCGTAGGCTCTCGGGGGACGAGGAGGTGCGCATGCCGCGTGCGCTGGTCGTGGACGACGACGCGGATATCCGCTCCGTGATCGAGGTCACACTCGACAGCTACGAGTGCGTCTTCGCCGAGGACGGCATCGAAGCGCTCGACGTCCTGACCCGTGAGGAAGTGGACGTGGTCGTGCTCGACGTGATGATGCCGCGGATGGACGGCATCGAGACGCTGCGAACGATCCGCAAGGACAAGCAGCTCCGGGACCTCCCCGTGGTGATGCTGACCGCTCGGGTCGCCGAGGACGATCACCTGCGCGGGTTCAGCAGCGGCGCGGACGCCTACCTCACTAAGCCGTTCGACCCCGACGTCCTGTGCGAGGTCGTGGAGGCGGTCCGTCGCCTCCCCGACGAGGACCGCGAGCGGCTCCGCGACGAGGAGAAGGCCAAGGCGCTGCTCCTCCGGCAGATCGAGCGTCGGTTCGAGGGCGCCAACTGAGGCTCACGTGCGACGACCGGAGCGCTCCCGTCTCCCGTCGAGCACGCCGAGCCGGTACGACGCGTACAGCCCCACCGCTGCGATCAACAGCCAGCCGATGACCTCCATGAACACACCTCCGATCGTCGAGCACGACCCTACGTCGGGGGTGTGACAGCTCAGTCCGGGGTCCGGTGCGGGACGACGCGCCGGAGATCGCCGACGTCGCGCGCCTGACTGAGGATCCGAACCGCCTCTGGCGTGAGCAGACCCATGTACCCGAGGATGACCTCCTCGTCCTTCCCGGTGAACCGGGCGAGCTCCGGGACGTTCTCGAAGCGGGGCATCCAGTTCCCCCGCTCCCACATCTCGTAGGTCATGCGCGAGACCTTCAGCAGCTCGGCGGCCCGTTTGCGCGAGACCCCCAACTCGTCGCGGACCTTCGCGAGCACGCGCGGCAGCTGTTCCGACATCTGGCGCCCTCTCGGTGTGCTGGCCATCCGGACCATAGGTCGGCGCGAGCGCGGGCAGCGAACAGGCGCGGTGGCGAGCGCCGGGCCTCACCTGGTAGACGGGAGCGGGACAGGGGAAGTCATGAGCACCGATACCTCCGACCGCACGGGCATCACGGACCTCGTCGGACCGGGCTGGGCCGAACCGCTGGAACCGCTCGACACGCTGCTGATCGCCCTGGGCGAGTTCCTGCGCGAGGAGCAGCAGGCGGGCCACCGGTTCCTGCCGCGCGGGGACCGGATCCTCGCGGCCTACGAGATGCCCTTCGCGCACGTCAAGGTCCTGGTCGTGGGACAGGACCCGTACCCCACACCGGGCCACCCGAACGGTCTCTGCTTCAGCGTCGCGCCGGACGTGCAGCCGTTCCCCGCGAGCCTGCGCAACATCTTCCAGGAGTACCAGGACGACCTCGGCTACCCCGAGCCGTCGACCGGTGACCTGACGCCCTGGGTCGAGCAGGGCGTGATGCTCCTGAACCGGGTGCTGACCGTCCGTGCCGGCCAGCCCGCCTCGCACCGAGGCGAGGGCTGGGAGGAGTTCACCCAGCACACGATCAAGCAGCTCGTGGCGCGCGACCGGCCGCTCGTGGCGATCCTCTGGGGGCGGGATGCGCGCAACCTCAAGCCGATGCTCGGCGACACGCCGGTGATCGAGAGCTCGCACCCGAGTCCGCTGTCCGCCCGCTACAGCTTCTTCGGGTCACGACCGTTCAGCCGCGCCAACGAGCTGCTCGAGGAGCAGGGCGCCGAGCCGGTGGACTGGCGCCTGCCGTAGTCCCGTCAGTCCTCGTCGTAGATCGACAGGACCCGCTCGCCGGTGAACAGGCGCCGTTCGGGGTCCCACGGGAAGACGATCACGACCGACCACTCCTCCTTCTCTCCCGTCGCCTCGCGGTCGGCGAAGTCCTCCTCCTGCGTCCCGGAGACACGGGCGATCTCGATGACCCCCTGTGGCCCGATGGCGATGTCCTGGAGGAAGAAGCTCACGTCCGGGAACGCCCCCAGGAACTCGGTGTAGAACGCCCGCGCCCCGTCGTGCCCCTCCCAGCGGTGGCCCGAGTCGACGAGCTCGTACACGCAGTCCTCGGTGAGGGTCCCGATCAGCCCGTCGAGGTCACGCGCGTCCTCCGCGATCGAGTGCTCCTTCCAGAGCTCCCGGATCGCGCGGTACTCCTCCTCATCGATCGGCCGCCGGAGCTGCTCGCGGGCACGGGGATGGACGTCGGGGCCAGCTTCGGTCAGGTCGCTCACGGTGCGCTCCTGCGGTCGGACGCCCCCACCCTAGGGCTGCCCAACAGCCACAGGACTCCCTACCGTCGAGGCCGGGACGGACGGAGGATCGACCGTGAGCGCTGAGGCGGAACCCGCTCGCCGAGGGCGCCCCGCCGAGGAGCGGGACGAGGCGCTCCGCGGGGACATCCGCCGGCTGGGCAACCTGCTCGGCGAGACCCTGGTCCGCCAGGAGGGCCAGGATCTGCTGGACCTCGTCGAGCGGGTCCGCACGCTGGCCCGGGACCTCCGCCGGGACGAGCACGACGGGTCCGGGGAGCTGGAGGAGCTCCTCGAAGGGCTCGACCTCCAGACGACGATCAACCTCTCCCGGGCGTTCTCGTCGTACTTCTACCTCGCGAACGTCGCGGAGCAGTCGCATCGGATCGACGAGTTGACCGCACGGACGGGCGAACCCGGCTGGATCGCGACCGCCTTCCAGCGAATCCGTGAGGCTGACGTCGACCCGGAGCTGCTCCACGAGGTCCTCCAGCGACTGGAGCTGCGCCCCGTGTTCACCGCACACCCCACCGAGGCGTCGCGCCGCTCTATCCTCAGCAAGACCCGGCACGTCGCGGACCTGCTGGAGGCACGCAACGACCCACGCGCCACGGATCGAGGCCGCGCCCGGATCGACCGTCGCCTGGCCGAGATCATCGACCTGCTGTGGCAGACCGACGAGCTGCGGCTCGAGCGGCCCGACCCCGTCGACGAGGCGAGGGCGGTGATCTACTACTTCGACGAGCTGTTCGCCGAGGTGGTCCCCGACCTGTACGACGAGTTCGCGGAGCAGCTCGCCCGCGACGGGATCGACCTCGGACCGTCCGACGTCCCGCTGCGGTTCGGCACGTGGGTAGGCGGCGACCGCGACGGCAACCCCAACGTGACGCCGGAGGTCACCGCGGAGACGCTGCGGGTCCAGGCGGACCACTCGCTGCGCAACCTCCTCGAAGCCGTCGAGGAGCTGGCTCGGGACCTGTCGACGTCGGAGCGGATCGCTGGACGCAGCGACGAGCTCGCCCGTGATCTGGAGGAGGAACGGGAGCGCCTCCCCGAGGTGTACGAGCGGTTCGTGCACCTGAACATCGAGGAGCCCTACCGGTTCAAGCTGGCGTACATCCACGAGCGCCTTCAGCGCACCCGGCGTCGGGTGATGGACCCGAACGAGGGACCCCCGCACGCCTACGTGAGCGCCGACCAGCTGCTCGACGACCTGCGGTTGATGTACGACTCGCTGGTCGCCCACGACGGGGAGCTGATCGCGCGCGGGTCGCTCGCACGGCTCATGCGGCTGGTCGCGGCGTTCCGGTTGCACCTGGCGACGATGGACGTCCGGGAGCACGCCGCCAAGCACCACGCGGTGCTCGCCAGCCTGTACGCCCGGCTGGACGAGCTGGACCGCCCGTACCAGGAACTCGACCGCGAGAGCCGGACGAAGCTGCTCCTGCGCGAGCTGTCGAGTCCCCGGCCCCTGTCGACCCCGACGACCGAGCTCGACGGCGAGGACGACCGCACCCTCAGGACGTTCACGACGGTGCGCGAGGCGCTCGACCAGAACGGGTCCGAGGTCGTCGAGAGCTACGTCATCTCCATGACCGAAGGCATCGACGACGTCCTCGCCGCGGTCGTGCTCGCCCGCGAGGCCGGTCTGATCGACCTCCACCGAGGGGTCGCCCGCTTGGGGTTCGTCCCGCTGCTCGAGACGCCCGAGATGCTCGACCGCGCCGGCCCGTTCCTCGACGCGCTGCTGTCCGCTGACCCCTACCGGGAGCTCGTCTCCGCACGCGGCGACCTTCAGGAGGTGATGATCGGCTACTCGGACTCGTCCAAGGACGCGGGGATCCTCCCCTCGCGATGGAAGCTGCACCAGGCGCAGCGTGCCCTGCGGTCGGTCGCCCAGGAGCACGGCGTGCAGCTGCGCCTCTTCCACGGCCGCGGTGGCAGCGTCGGCCGGGGCGGAGGACCGACCAACGAGGCGATCCTCGCGCAACCTCCCGGCACGGTCGACGGGCGCATCAAGATCACCGAGCAGGGCGAGGTGATCGCCGACAAGTACAGCCTCCCCGACCTCGCGCGTCGGAACCTGGAGGCCGCGCTGGGGGCGACCCTCGAGGCGTCGGTCCTCCACCGCGAGGCCATCAACCCGCCGGACAAGCTCGCCGAGTGGGACGAGGTGATGGAGGTGGCGTCCGAGGCCGCGTACCGCGCGTACCGGGACCTGGTGGAGCGCCCCCGGTTCGCCGAGTACTTCCGCACCTCCACCCCGGTCGAGGAGCTGTCCGAGCTGAACATCGGCTCGCGCCCCGCCAGCCGCGGGGACGGCGGCGGGCTGGACGACCTGCGTGCGATCCCCTGGGTGTTCGGCTGGACGCAGTCCCGGCAGATCGTGCCCGGCTGGTTCGGCGTCGGCTCGGGCCTGGCCGCGGCTCGCGAGGCCGGGCTCGGCGACACCCTGCGGGAGATGCACGACCGGTGGCAGTTCATGGGGATGTTCATCTCGAACGTCGAGATGACGCTGGTCAAGACCGACCTCGAGGTCGCGGCCCGTTACGTCGACCGGCTCGTGGACCCCGACCTCCACCCGATCTTCGATCGGATCGTCGACGAGTACGACCGCACGGTCGAGGAGGTCCTGCACGTCACGGGGGACGACCAGCTCCTCGCACGCCACCCCGTGCTGCAGCGCACGCTCGAGGTCCGCGACGCCTACCTCGACCCGCTGAGCTTCCTCCAGGTGGCTCTGCTCGTCCGTGCCCGGAGCGGCCACGATCCCGACCCGCTGCTCCGTCGCGCACTGCTGCTGACGATCAACGGTGTCGCCGCGGGCCTGCGCAACACCGGCTGATCCGGTCAGCCACCCGTGGGATCGCCCCCCGGCACGACGAGACCGTGGTCGAAGGCGTACACGATCGCGGCCGCCCGGTCGGGCAGCTGCAGCTTGCTGAGGATGTTGCCGACGTGCGTCTTGATCGTGGCCTCGGTGATGACCAGCTCCTCGGCGATCGCCTGGTTCGACAGCCCCCGCCCGATGTGGCGCAGGACCTCACGCTCGCGATCGGTGAGCTCGTCGACCCGTGCCGCTGCGGCGGCCCTCGGCGCTGCGGCCGTGCGGTAGGTCGCCAGGACGCCAGGCAGGACCGTGCGGTCGACCCACGCCCCGCCGGCCGCGACGGTCCGGACGGCCTCGATCAGCTCCTCCCCAGGTGCGTCCTTGAGGATGAACCCGGCGGCACCGGCCGACAGCGCGGACGCGACCACCTCCTCGTCCCCGAAGGTCGTGAGGATCAGGACGGGGGGTGCATCGTCCGAACCGCGCAGACGACGGGCCGCCTCCGTGCCGTCGACGTCCTTCATCCGCACGTCCATGAGCACGACGTCCGGGGACAGCTCAGCCACGGCATCCGCCGCCTCCCCGCCGTCGGAGCGCTCCCCCACGATCCGGATCCCCTCGTCGTTGCCGAGGATCCGGGCGATCCCCGCCCGCACCAACTCCTGGTCGTCGACCACGAGCACGCGGATCACGGGAGCACCTCCTGACGGTCGCCCGAGGCCCTGTCCGGGACGGGGCCGTCCGCCGGGAACCGGCAGCGCACCACCCACGCGCCGGCATCGATTCCGGCGCGCAGCGTCCCTCCGAGCAACGACGCCCGCTCACGCATCCCGAGGATGCCCATCCCTCCGGACGGCGCCTTATCCGGCGCCGAATGGTCCGTGACCGGGTTGCGGACCCGCAGGTCGATGACCCCGCCATCACGCCTGACGGTCACCTCGACGGGCGAGCCCGGGGCGTGCTTGCCCGCGTTCGTGAGCGACTCCTGGACGATCCGGTAGAGGGCCAGACCGGCGGACGCCGGGAGGTCGCCGAGCTCGTCCCGGTCCATCTCGACCTCCATACCGGCCGCTCGGTACTCGGCGACGAGGGTCTCGAGGTCGCGCACGTCCGGCTGGGGAGGTTCGACGGCACCGTCCACACGGTCCCGGAGGAGCCCCACCGTCCGCCTGATGTCCGCCAGGCTCTGCCTACCGAGCCGCTCGGCCTCCCGGAGGGTCGACTCCGCCCCTTGCGGATCGCGGTGCACCGCCATGCGTGCCGCGGTGAGGTGCATCATCGTGACCGTCAACGAGTGCGCGATGACGTCGTGGACCTCCCGCGCGATGCGGTTCCGCTCCTGGAGGACGGCCTCGCGAGCCAGCGCGTCCTGGGCCTCGCGCAGCTGGAAGGTCGTCTCGGCCTGCCGGCGCATCATGTAGCCGATCGCGAGGGCCATGACCGTCCCGCCGGCCCAGAAGATGCCGGCATCGAAGCTCGGCTCGATGATCCCGCGTCCGGAGATGATGGCGGCAGCTGCCACGGTCGCGGGCACGGCGACACGCCACGATGCCGTCGCGGCGATCTCCCCCACGCCGAAGACCAGAATCATGATCGCCATCTGGGTGGGGTCCTCGTCCGTGAGGTTGGCGATCCCGAGCGCTTTGCCCCCGAGGTGGATCACGGCCTGGGGGGCGACGACGAGGACGGCGAAGACCGAACGCGGGACCATGCCTCCGAGCGCATCGATCGCCCACGGGAGGATCGAGAACCACGTCAAGGCGACCGCGACCAGGTGAGGCCACTCGCCGTGGCCGTGCGGCACGCTGCCGAGGATCGCGAACACCATCACGATCCCGAGGGTGAGCCAGGGCACCCAGGTCGGGAACTCCAGACCGAGGTGCCGCTGGGACGACAGGCCGGGGCGCGGTGCAGGAGGGACGGAACTCATACCGGGGCAGTCTCCCACACCGGCACGGTGAGGACATCATCTCGCTCGAGATCGATCGGGCGGCCCAACAGCGGCTCCTCCATACGGTCCCGCAGGCTGCGGGTGAGCGCGTGCGCCAGGTCATCGCCACCACGACGACGCCACCCCTCGACCACCACGGTCAGCAGCGCACCATGCGGGCCCGCCGGCACCACGTCGATCCGCCAGTCCCCCTGGTGGCGTCCCACCCGCCACGTGCCGTCGAACCGGGTCGCCTCGACCCGCCCGACCAGCCGGTGCTGCCGACCGGTGCGGTCGAGATCGAACCGGGCGGCGCCGACCTGCGCGGTCGCCGGCATCCTGGCAACGATCCGCTCGTGCGCTTCGAAGACCGCGAGTTCACTGACGTGCGTCCTGCGTCTCATGTTCGGACCTCCTGTTCCCCATGAGGTTCCGGGAGGAGGTCCTGGACGCGCATCGCCCCCGAGGGGGGACCTCGACGTCCTACCACGGGGGTACCCGAACGGGGGTACCCACGTCGCCTCCCCGGACCACTGACCGGTCGGGCGTTGCTGAGGTGCCCGTCGGGGCGCCACCCTGGGTCACACGAGCACAACGCTCGGTCGTCTCGCGTCGTCGTCGGAGGTCCAACCATCGGTCCCGTGAGCACCGGGGATGACACCGACGTGATCGGTGATCGTTTCCACCTGCACGAACGGATCGGTGCGGGCGGGATGGCGCAGGTGTTCCGCGCGACCGACTCCGAGCTAGACCGCGACGTCGCCGTCAAGCTCGTGGACCTGCGGACGGACCTCGACGGGGAGGTTCGCCGGCGGATCCAACAGGAGGCGCGCCGCGCGGCGCAACTGCGACATCCCGGGGTGGTACAGGTCCACGACGTCGGCAACGAAGAGGGTCGTGCCTACATCGTCATGGAGTACGTCACCGGGCCCACCCTGGCTGACGAGCTCGACCGCGTGGACCGGTTCCCGGAACACGAGGTGGCGCAGATCGGTCGGCAGATCTGCGAGGCGCTCCGAGTCGCCCACGAGGCCGGAGTGGTGCACCGCGATATCAAGCCCGGCAACGTCCTACTGGACGACGGTCGCGCCAGGATCACGGACTTCGGGATCGCCCACGCGGTGGGCGACACGATCACGGACGACACGGTCCGCGGCACGGCCGGCTACCTGGCGCCCGAACAGCTGGGCGACGGCGAGGCCGACCACCGTGCGGACCTCTACGCACTGGGCGTCCTGCTCTACGAGCTCGCCACGGGACGACGTCCGTTCGTGGGAGAGACCGCGACCGAGACGGCCTTCCAGCGCCTCCACAAGGACCACCAACCACCATCCGAGATCGCCCCGGTGTCTGCTGCCTTCGACCGCTTCATCGACCGGGCGCTGGCACGTGCCCCTGACGACCGGTTCCAGAGCGCCGAGGAGATGCACACCGCCCTCGAACCTCTGACGGTGGATCCCGAGGGCGACACCCAACCGCTCGCATTCGTCGAGGCGACGGACGACGAGGACGATCCGGAGGGGGGGCGACGGTCGTGGTGGTGGCTCGGCCTGGGCCTGCTCGCCACTTTGCTGGTAGCTGCCGCCGTCACTGTCGGCCCCCGCCTGCTGCCGGGCCGGTCGAGCGAGGTTCCCGACCTCTCGGGTCTGACGGTCGCAGCCGCCAGCAGGATGCTCGAGCACCAGGGCCTGCACCTCGGGGCCATCTCCCGACAGCCGTCGGACCGGCCGGCCGGGACCGTGCTCGAGCAGGTGCCGGAGCCGGGCGCGCCGGCCCCCGACGACGGGACCGTCGACCTCGTCGTGGCCGAGGCACCCGGCGACCCTGCGTCGCCCAGCGAGACGCCTTCCGGATCTCCTCCTCCGGACGACCCCACCACCTCCCAGGACGGAACGGTCGACACCTCCGACGGGGGTGGAGACAGCGGTACCGGGGAACAACCAGCCGAGCCGGGCGGTGGACCCCCCGACGGCCGGGGACCCGACGGGGACGGTCCTCCCGGCCAGGACGGTGAGCCGCCAGGGAAGGGATGAAGCCCCCACCGGACGTCCGCTCCTTCGCTCGCGGAACGAGCCCGGACCGGGCCGCCCGTTCGTTCACTGAACGCATCTGGCTGCCTACGTACCGTAGTCCCCGTCGGAGGGGGACCGTTGGAGACCGCGTCGAGGATCAGGACCGAAGCCGACGACCAGCGCGCCGAGAACCGAACCGGAGCGAACGATCCGAGATCGGACGCCGCACCCGAGGCTGACGATCCCGACGTCCACCAACGCTGGTTCTTCAGCAACTGGTGGATCCTGACCGGCGCGGTCATGACCGGACTGGTGGTCCTGATGTCACGGTTGGCGCTGGGCCGGTACTACAGCGACATCGAAGCTCGCCAACTGCTCGACGCGATGACGGAGTCCGCGCTGTTCCTGACCGCCGCCATCACCACGGGGTCCGCGACCATCATCGCCCTGATGCTGACCCTGCTTGGGTTGACCAAGCACGTGCACGACCACTTCCAGCGCGCGTTCCACGACCGCGTTCGCACGATCGCCTCGCTCGGGACGATCGCGCTCCTGGGTGCACTGATCGTGCTGGTGACCATGACGATCCCCGTCGTCGAGTCCGAGGCGATCTCCGCGTCGTGGTACCGGGGGCTGTGGTGGACGTTCAGTGGGGCGATCGCGTTCGTGTCGGGCTTGTTCGTGTCGGTCGTGCTGACCCTGCTGGTCACGATCATCGGTGCCGTGGACGTGCTGCGACCGGAGTGAGCTACGAGCACGCCCTCTCCCCGCGGTCCTACGGTGGGTCAGCTGCCCGTACGTGGGTCGTGGCCGTGGCGCCCTCGCTCGAGCCAGGTCCGCAAGGACGGATCGAGCCGTCCCGACGCCTCCTCGTAGAGCGCGAGGTCCGCGTCCGTGAACACACCACGCCAGCGCCCGTTCGTTCCCTTGTGGAAGAACGTCCCGGTCCCGTCACGCCAGATGGTCGACGCCCCGCCGCCGCCCTCGGCGTCGAGCCGCCGGGCCTCGTCCTTCATGGACCGGAACGTCGCCTCCTCGACGAGCTGTTCCATCGCCTCCTCGTCGACGGACACGCCGAGGAACGCGGCGACCCGGCGCATCTCGCCGCCGAGGTCGGCGAGAAGGTCGTTGAAGTGCACGAACATCACGTTCGGCCGGTGGCGCAGCGCCCACCAGCTTCTGATGTGGTGACTGTGTGACCAGTACGGCCAGCCGTCCGACTCCCACGGGAACCACCCTCTCGTGGCCCACTGCTGCCACAGCACCCGAGGATCCTCGGGCGGTGGCGGGAACGGATCGCCGGGACGGTCCGGGTCGTTGATCAGATCGAAGAAGCCGTCGGTGTGACCGCTGTAGTGGTTCCACAGGGACATGAACACGTCGCGGGGATCGCGGCCGACCACGATGTAGGACAGCTCGTCCCAGATGGGCATGCCGTCGGCGGCGAGGTGGCTCTTGATGAACCGGCGATGCTGCTGGGTCTCGAACTCCTCGAGTATGGGTCCGATCGGGCCGTGGAACCGCGCATCGATCCACGGCGACAGGCCGCTAGCGCCACCAGTGAGCGGTTCGGGCCACAGGACCAGCGAACCCACGATCCGCTGCATCCAGGTCGTCCCGGACTTGTACGGCGTCGTGATCACGATGTCGTCCGGTCGCGGCTGGTAGCCCTCCCAGCGCGTGCTGTCCAGGTGGTGGTTGCGGTACTCGCGCGTCGGCATCGAACGCGGCTGCAGCAACCGTCTCGCCACGGCGGCCCCTCCCTCGCTTCCGTGCGGCCGGTCACCGCTGCCCGAGGTCACTATCCGGACCAGCCGCCTCCGCGTCTACGTGCTCCCCAGCCCCATCAGGGTGAACCGCTCGGGGATGCGTCTCCCGGATCGTCGTTCGAACGCTTCCAAGACGTCGTTCGCATCCGCCGCGATCACGTTCAGTCCCAGCGACGGCTGGCCGGCACCTCCGCCCGGCACGCGGTCGACGATGAAGCGTCCCGCACGGTTCGTGATCCGGTCACGCACCGCGGAAGGATCGCTGAGCTGCAGTTCCAGGCTGCGGCGGCGGAAGCCGCGATGCCAACGGACACGAGGCTGGAGGTGTTCCACCTCGTCCCAGGCGAGGCGGACCCCCGAGCGGTGATCGACGAACCCGTCATCGTCGAGCTCCAGCACGACGCCTGACCGAACGATCCTCGTCCCGAACCCCGCTATCACCAGTAGCCCGAGACCTACGATCACGACGGCGACAACCCCATCGGCGATCCCTCCTGCGACCAACACCAGACCGAGGGGTCCACCGATCGTCAGCGCCAACCAGCCCGTCCAACGCTGCCTTCGGAACGTCTCGCTGCTTCGTCCTTGCGCCTCCACGAAGAGACCCTCCCCGGTCCAGCTCTCCGGAACATCCGCGCCGCCCATCATCACATGGGTCCGCCGGATCCGCCTCTCTCCGACATCGACGCGATCGAGTACTCGTGCTCACCATCGATCGGTTCCGGTGGAGGTGCGACCCGCGCAACAACCCCAGCGGGGGATCCCGATCTCGTAGGGTCCCTTGCAGTCGAACCGGCCCATGTCGAGATGCGCGAACCCGGGGTACGCCCGCCCTCCGACACGTGCCATCACCCACCGTCCCCTCTTGCCAGGTCCTCCTGCCTGCGCCGCAACCGTCCTTGACATCCTTGGCGTGTCATCAGGGGGTCGGATGCTTGGGTGGGGATGCCCGCAGCCACTGCT